>NZ_JBAHUR010000005.1:47500-345053 GCF_036689815.1 Magnetovibrio sp. PR-2
AGCACATTAGGTCCTTGAGTAGGGCGGGACACGTGAAATCCTGTCTGAACATGGGGGGACCATCCTCCAAGCCTAAGTACTCCTATATGACCGATAGTGAACAAGTACCGTGAGGGAAAGGTGAAAAGCACCCCGATAAGGGGAGTGAAAGAGACCCTGAAACGGATTGCCTACAAGCAGTCGGAGGAGCCTTGAGCTCTGACGGCGTACCTTTTGTATAATGGGCCAGCGACTTAATTTTGCGAGCAAGCTTAAACCGTTAGGTGTAGGCGTAGGGAAACCGAGTCTTAATAGGGCGCCCAGTTCGTAGGATTAGACCCGAAACCGAGTGATCTAGCCATGAGCAGGTTGAAGGTGCAGTAACATGCACTGGAGGACCGAACCCACTTATGTTGAAAAATGAGGGGATGACTTGTGGTTAGGGGTGAAAGGCCAATCAAACTCGGAGATAGCTGGTTCTCCGCGAAATCTATTTAGGTAGAGCGTCATGTATTACCTTCGGGGGTAGAGCACTGGAAGGGCTAGGGGGTCCCACAGACTTACCAAACCTTACCAAACTCCGAATACCGAAGAGTAGAGCATGGCAGACAGACATCGGGTGCTAAGGTCCGGTGTCGAGAGGGAAACAGCCCAGACCATCATCTAAGGTCCCCAAGTTATGGCTAAGTGGGAAAGGATGTGGGAAGGCCAAGACAGCCAGGAGGTTGGCTTAGAAGCAGCCACCCTTTAAAGAAAGCGTAACAGCTCACTGGTCTAGTTAAGCCGTCCTGCGCCGAAAATGTACCGGGGCTTAAGTCATACACCGAAGATATGGATTTGATCTTTAGATCAAGTGGTAGCGGAGCGTTCTGTAGGTCTGTGAAGGGTAGTCGCGAGATTACCTGGAGATATCAGAAGTGAGAATGCTGGCATGAGTAGCGACAAAGCGTGTGAGAAACACGCTCGCCGAAAGTCCAAGGGTTCCTGCGCAAGGTTAATCCGCGCAGGGTGAGTCGGCCCCTAAGCCGAGGCCGAAAGGCGTAGGCGATGGGAAACGGGTTAATATTCCCGTACCTGTTGGAAGTGACGGTTACCGGCAGTCGTGTGCACTTAACGGATTGTGTGCGCGGCGAAGGTGGCCCAGGAAATAACTCCAACGTATAGACCGTACCCGAAACCAACACAGGTGGACTGGTAGAGCATACCAAGGCGCTTGAGAGAACTACATTGAAGGAACTCGGCAAATTGCATGCGTAACTTCGGGATAAGCATGCCCCGTTTGAAGGCAACTTTGAGCGGGGGTCACAAAATTGGGGGTGGCGACTGTTTACTAAAAACATAGGGCTCTGCTAAGCCGCAAGGCGACGTATAGGGTCTGACGCCTGCCCGGTGCTGGAAGGTTAAAAGGAGTGGTGCAAGCCGCGAATTGAAGCCCCAGTAAACGGCGGCCGTAACTATAACGGTCCTAAGGTAGCGAAATTCCTTGTCGGGTAAGTTCCGACCTGCACGAATGGCGTAACGACTTCCCCACTGTCTCCAATGTAGACTCAGCGAAATTGAATTCTGAGTGAAGATGCTCAGTACCCGCGGTTAGACGGAAAGACCCCGTGCACCTTTACTATAGCTTTACAGTGGCACTAGAAAATGACTGTGTAGGATAGGTGGGAGCCTTTGAAGCGTCGGCGCCAGTCGACGTGGAGGCAACCTTGAAATACCACCCTTTTGTTTTTTGGTGTCTAACCGAGGCCCGTAATCCGGGTCCGGGACCCTGTATGGTGGGTAGTTTGACTGGGGCGGTCGCCTCCTAAAGAGTAACGGAGGCGCGCGATGGTAGGCTCAGGCCGGTCGGAAATCGGTCGTCGAGTGCAATGGCATAAGCCTGCCTGACTGCGAGACTGACAAGTCGAGCAGAGACGAAAGTCGGTCATAGTGATCCGGTGGTCCCGCATGGAAGGGCCATCGCTCAACGGATAAAAGGTACGCCGGGGATAACAGGCTGATCTCCCCCAAGAGTCCACATCGACGGGGAGGTTTGGCACCTCGATGTCGGCTCATCACATCCTGGGGCTGGAGCAGGTCCCAAGGGTTCGGCTGTTCGCCGATTAAAGTGGTACGTGAGCTGGGTTTAGAACGTCGTGAGACAGTTCGGTCCCTATCTGCCGTGGGAGTAGGAGAATTGAGAGGATTTGCCCCTAGTACGAGAGGACCGGGGTGAACAGACCTCTGGTGGACCTGTTGTTACGCCAGTAGCATAGCAGGGTAGCTAAGTTTGGACGGGATAACCGCTGAAAGCATCTAAGCGGGAAACCCACCTCAATACTAGTTCTCCCTTGAGAACCGTGGAAGACCACCACGTTGATAGGCCAGGTGTGGAAGCGCAGCAATGCGTGTAGCTAACTGGTACTAATTGTTCGATTGGCTTGATATCTCTCCATGTGCAGGTGAAAACCTGCGAACCCTTTAATGGGAAGTGGACGATGTGTTCCAAGCGGAAAATAGAAAACTAAATATGCCCCTCAAGCGCCGGGCGGAAGCGAAGCTTCCTTGGCTTACGACCATTCGGTCGGCGGCCCTTGGCCTTGCCTCAGGACTTCGTCCTTCGGATTGGTGGCATATATAAAATTGAGTGTTTGCTTTACGGCAAACAAACCTTTACCGATTTTGACGATCTGGTGGTTATGGCGAGAGTGAACCACCCGATCCCATCTCGAACTCGGCCGTGAAACCTCTTAGCGCTGATGGTACTGCATCTTAAGGTGTGGGAGAGTAAGTCGCCGCCAGATCTTCAAAGTCGGTAAAAGTTAAAAATCAAATATCTGACACACAGTATCGAAAACCCCGTCCCACCTCCATCGGGGCGGGGTTTTTACTTCAAAGAACGCAACACATGAACGCGGGGTGGAGCAGCCCCGTCCCGAAGGAGCGAAGCTCCGTGGGACAAACAGCGAAGGGCAAAGCCCGTAGCGAAAAAGCTCCCGGGCATAATAGCCCCGGTAAAACATTGACGCGGGGTGGAGCAGCCCGCCCGCGTTTGCAAAGCGCAGCGTCGCAACGCAAACAAAACAGGGCTACCGGGCTAACGCTCGGTTCTACATTTAACGCGGGGTGGAGCAGCCCGGTAGCTCGTCAGGCTCATAACCTGAAGGTCGTAGGTTCAAATCCTACCCCCGCAACCACTAAAAAAGGTCCACCTTGTGTGGGCCTTTTTTAGTGGCTTTCGAGGTCTAGGACTTGATCCTCGCAAGCCAGGCCTTAGCCTGGATTGCCAAGGTTCGTCACGAGGAGCGCACGCGACGAAGTCGACGGAGCAACGCGACGGTCCGCAGGAGCTTTGCTCCAAGGATGAAGGCAAAGCCTTCACAAATACGACCCCTGCAACCATTTTTACCGAACGTCGGTAAACATCAGGAACAGCCACATCACTTGAGGCGGCTGCTTTTGTCGTGTTGGGATTGCTTTGCTTGCTCAGCCCCATTCCTTCAGCCAATCTTGGAGGTCTGGGCCCGGCAATGGGCGACAGACGAAATACCCTTGGATCAAATCGATCCCTAGGCTTTCGACCAAATCCCAGTCTTCTTGATCCTCGACCCCCTCCGCAACGATGGTCATACCAAGTTTTTTGGCGAGCGTGACGCTGGATTCCAAGATGGAACGGGCCGTATCGTCATTGTGTGCGCCGTTCACAAAAGCGCGGTCGATTTTCAACTCGGTGAACGGAATGCGTTTCAGCTGCTCCATAGATGAATGACCGGTGCCAAAATCGTCAATGCTGAGCGCCAAACCTTTTAGTCTGAGGCGCGTCAGGATTTCCAACGGCTTGACGATGTCTTGCATCAAACGGCTTTCGGTGACTTCCAAGACGACGTGGCTTGGGTTCATTCCGGCATGCTGGGCTGTTTCTATAATGAATTCCGGCAAGTCCAATCGGTTCAAGTTATCCACGGATAAGTTGACGGCGATCTTGATGTCGAGGCCGCTGGCGAGCCATGCTGCACCTTGATCCATGGCGACGTTGAGGACCGTGTTAGTCAGTTGGTCGATCAGGCCATTTTCTTCGGCGACAGAAATAAAGGCATCCGGGGGGATAAAGCCTTTGTCCGGGTCAATCCAGCGCACCAATGTTTCCACACCAATGAGTTCTTTGGTTTGGACCGACACCTTCGGTTGAAAATGCGCGGTGATTTTTCCACCGTCCAGCGCGGCTTTGAGTTCTTCCGGTAAGACTGTGATGCCGGGGCGCGGACCGTGCGTCTTGGCCTCGTGACTAAACTGATCGAGCAGTTTGGTAAGCTCCGGTGGTGTGATGGGCTTGGACAGGGCGCCTAAGATATTGAGGTTTTGGGCTTTGCCCAGTTCCTGTGCCGTTTCCAAAATGCGTTTATCTTCGCCACTGATCATTGCGATACCACCCTTGAACTCGCGTTCGACCAAGTGGCGCAAGAATTCGATCCCGTCCATTTCAGGCATGTTGAGATCACAGAGAACGATGTCCGGTGCACCATCCGCATCAATAGTTTGCAGGGCCGCTTTGCCGCCTTCAGCGGTGCGGATATTTTCTGCGCCTAAGCTTTTGAGAATGCGTTCAACCAACGTACGGATGAATTCTTCGTCATCAACGACAAGATATGAATAACCGGAAATGGCTGTTTTGAGAGTATCAGACATGAAATATCCTATCCGTTTGGAATGAGCGCGGGATCAATCATTGGCGCGGTCAGTGCATGTTTAAGTTTTTTATCCAACATGGTTTTGGAAACCGGTTTAACCAAAAACCCGTGAATGCCAAGCTTTGCGGCCTGGATAATATTGTCACGGTTGGAATGCCCCGTCAGGACCACAATGGGAATTTTTTTGTTGGGAACCTCTTGTGCGTTTCGCACAAATTTTAAAAATTCGAAGCCGCCGACGTTGGGCATTTCCAAATCCAAAATGATGGCCGCTATGGGCGGGGTGGCACTCAGCAATGCTTTGGAGGCTTCTACACCGTCGGCGGCCTGGGTGATCTTTTGATAGCCCATTTCATTGAGCATGCGCATCACCAGCGAGCGAATGAACGCTTCGTCGTCCACCAGTAAAATAGGAAGGTTTGATAAGTCCAATGTCGTCATGGTTTTGATCCGCTTGTATCCTTATAGGTTTTCAATATATGCGGTGACGTCGGCCACAATGCCGGCCAAGCTGGGATGAAGCTCTTCGATACGGCCCCAATCACCACCTTTGCCGGCCGTTTCCAACTCTAAACACAGGTCAGCCAAAGAGTGTGCGCCGACAGCACGTGACGATGATTTGAGCTTGTGTGCTGCAGCCCCGATTTCAGATGGGTTCTTCGCTTCAAATGCAGCATCGATTTCACCTTTGATGACGCGGGCAGGCTCGACAAAGTCTTTCAAGATGCCATTGATCAAATCATCATCATCACCGAAGGTGTCGCGCAAGTAGCTTGGATCGACAATGGCTGTTTCTGTGTCTTGGCTGTCCATGTTTTGCTCCTCGGCTTGGGCCTCTTCGGCTTCATGGGTTTCAGGTGCGATTGCGACACTTGCGTCTCCCGACGCCGCCGGCATCCATTTGGCCAAAGTACGTTTCAGTTTCGCCATCTCCAACGGTTTAGAGAGGTAATCATCCATCCCTGCCGACAAGCAACGGTCCGCTTCGCCTTGCAATGCGTTGGCCGTGATGGCGACGATGGGGGTGTGATCGATCCCGCCGTCCTCTTCTTCCAGCTTGCGGATAGCCCCGGTCATTTCATAACCATCCATGTTTGGCATGTGGCAATCCGTCAAGATCAGGCTGTACCGGCCACGCTGCCAGCCTTGCAGGCCTTCGGCCCCATCTTCATAAATCTCACAGGCATAACCCAACGAATTGAGTTGACGCTTGATCACGTCTTGGTTGGTGGGGTTGTCTTCTGCGATCATGATTAGGCGACCAAGGGCAGCGGCTTCGTCGGGGGTTGGGGCTTTGCCGGCACCGGCTGTGAGTTTTTCGTGGGTGTCTTCCACATCCGGGCTGGCACGGCCACTGGCGACCCCGAGACCGCGCATGAACGAGGAGCGCTTCATCGGGTTGGCATCGACCACCACCATGTCTGGGGTGATCATGCCTTTTTTGGTTTTGCGTTCTGCCGTCAGAATGACGTAGCGCAGGTCTTTGGTCTGATCGTTTTGGCGCAAAATGTTGATGATCATATCGACCATGGAGCGTTCAGCCTCGACCCCAAAGACAACGATGTTAAAGGGTTTGCCAGCCTCGGCTGCGCCGACCACGGCTTGCTCGATATCGAACAATTCGCTGACGCTGTCGTAGGTACCGTCCCGTCCCGTGATGTAGGGCGGGATGTGTTCGAAAAAATGTTCGTCATTGCTGACCAACAAGATATGTAGACCGTCCAAGCTGGGCTCATCAGCGGGCGGATTGTAGTCGAAGTTCACTTCGAACGGTAAGGTGACGGTAAAGGTCGAACCTTGGCCTTCTACGCTGGTGACCGCAACCTCGCCGCCCATGATGTCGCTCAAGCTTTTGCAAATGGATAAGCCTAAGCCCGTACCGCCGAAGCGTCGTGTGGTGGAACTTTCTGCCTGGGTGAAGGGTTTGAACAAATTGTTTACCGCGTTTTGCGACATGCCGATGCCGTTATCAATGATGGAAAATTTGACGTTGGCAACACCGTCTGTGATCTCGCCCACCAAGTCAGCACGTAATTTCACCAGACCTTGATGGTCGTCTGTGGTTTCGGTGAACTTGATGGCATTCCCCAACAAATTGAACATAACTTGGCGCAAGCGCACTTGATCGCTCATGACCCAGTGCGGGATGGCCGGGTCAATAAAGTTCATAAACCGGACTTTTTTCGCGCTGGCGTTGGGGACCAAGGTTTCCGATACGCCTTCAGCCACATCGCGGATGGAAATGGGCACGGATTCGATTTGCAGTTTACCCGCTTCGATTTTGGAGAAGTCCAAGATGTCGTTGATGATCTGCAACAACGCAAAAGCACTGTCGCGCACAGTCTTCATCATTTGGCGCTGTTCGGTGTCCAGGCGGGTTTCGCGCAGCAGATCTATCATGCCCACGACGCCGTTCATAGGCGTGCGGATTTCGTGGCTCATGGCTGCCAAGAACGAAGACTTCGCGCGTGTCGCACTTTCCGCCTTTTCTTTGGAGAGCATCAGTTCGACTTCCATGCGCTTGCGTTCGGTAATGTCGGTCGACATGCCGCACAGCCCATCCACTTTTCCACTCACATCGAATAATGGAACTTTAAGGCTTAGGAAGGTCCGGTTGCCCATTTCGCCTTCGACGGTTTCTTCGAACTCTTGTGGGGCTTTGCTTGCCATGATTTTTACGTCGTTAGCAATGAGATCTTTGGCTATATCATCTGGGAAGACGTCAAAATCTGTTTTGCCAATGGTTTCATCACGCGACATTCCCGTGAGCTGTTCCCACTCCTTGTTCACTAATGTATAGCGCCCTCCGGCGTCTTTGGCGAAGATGACGGCGGTGGAATTGTCGATGACGCTGTCCAACAATTGCTGGCTTTCACGCAAGGTCTCTTCGGCTTCCTTGCGTTCGGTAATGTCGCGGATCGACCCGGTAAAGATGCGCCGTCCATTGGCTTCGGCTTCACCCACGGCCAGCTCCAACGGGAAGACCGAACCATCTTTGCGTTTGCCTTCGACTTCGCGGTTGGTGCCCAGAATTTTTCGCTCACCTGTGAGGAAATAGTTCTGCAAATAACCGTCGTGCTCACTGTGATAGGGCTCGGGCATCAACATGTTGAGGTTTTGACCCAGAACCTCTTCTTCGGACCAACCGAAGATACGCTCAGCCGCCGGGCTGAAGCTTTCAATGGTGCCGGCCTCGCTGATGACAATGATGCCATCGGCTGCATTTTCAAAGATGGACCGGATACGGCTTTCGTTGGCCCGAAGAGCTTCTTCGGCTTGTTTACGCTTGGTGATGTCGCTGACCGAACCACTGGTGCGGTACGCCTTGCCGTTTTCATCACGCAAAGATTTGCCCCGCGCACGGAACCACATGAATTGGCCGTTGCGCGTGATCATGCGGTATTCGATATCGTAAGGAACGTCTTTGTCCAGGTGATCGATAAACGCTTGGGTCGCGCGTTGCAGGTCATCGGGATGGACCAGCTCTTGCCATGTGTCCAGCGTGAAGGTCAAATCACCTTCATCGAAACCGAGCATTTCTGTGAAGCGCGGGGAGAACCAGTTTTCGCCCGTGCGTGCATCGTATTCCCACAGCCCGTCGCCGCTGCCCCGCGTGGTCAGCTCGAAACGTTCTTGGCTTTCACGAAGCGCTTCTTCAGCATGCTTGCGTTCGGTCACGTCACTGAACGTCACCACCGCACCCAGCAGCTCCTCACCTTTGCGAATGGGTGTGGAGGTATACTCCACCGGGAAACATGTGCCGTCTTGACGCCACAGAACTTCGTCTTCAACCCTATGGATTTCGCCATCGGTGAAGGCCTTGCGCATATAACAGTCTTCAATGGGGTACGCGTCGCCGTTCGCGTGGGTGTGGTGAATCAGAGTATGAATGGACTGACCAATGAGATCCTCGGGTGAGAAACCCAACATTTGACACGCCGCACGGTTCACAAACGTGGTGGTGCCGTCGACGTCCAATCCAAACACACCTTCACCGGCGGATTCCAAAATTAGGCGGTTGTGCTCTTCCGCCTCACGGATGGCTTCTTCGGCAAGCTTACGGTCGGTGATGTCCATGACGGTGCCGACCATGCGCGTTGGCGTACCGTCGTCGGCATAGTCCACCGTTGCACCTTTTGACGTCATCCAGCGAATATCACCGCTTTTGGTCACGGCCCGGTATTCGACTTCGTACGTGTTGAGTTGGCCATGACGGTAATTATGACCTGTGTCCAAAACGGTTTGTAGATCGTCTGGATGAATGGATATGTGCCACAGATCTTGAACGTTTTCGACCTCTTCACGTGTGTAGCCCAACATTTCCAAGTAGCGATCGTTGACCACCGTCTCACGGTTGACGAGATCAACGTCCCAAGAGCCCAAATCGCCGCCTTTCAGGGCCAAGTCAAAGCGTTCGCCACTACGTTTGAGCTCTTCTTCATTGCGCTTCATGTTGGTGATGTCGTTGAACACCACTACAGTGTCACCATTTTCAGTGCGGCGATTGCGGAACTCCAACACGCGCCCGGTGGGGGCGGTTATGACGATGGATGTGTATTTGCCTTCACGAAGGCTTTCAAGGCGGTCTTGCACGGCAGTATCGATGTCATCAATTGGCCCGTAATCACCGCGTTCAGACATAAAGCGAATGACGGCCTCTACCGGATAGCCCGGCTGGATCAACTCACCGGGTAAGTCCAGCGCCGTTTGATAGTAGCTGTTGGAAATGATGTAATTCATATCCTTGTCGAGCACATACAGCCCGTTGGACATGTTATCCATGGCCAGGGTTAACTGGTCCGTGGCCGAAGCCAATTCTTGGGTGCGGTCATGGACGCGGTCTTCCAACTCTTCTTTCGCTTGCAGCAACGACCCACTGGCGCGTTCGCCCAAGGCCAACGTGAACAAGGTTGCACCGGCAGACAGTGTAAGCGTCAGACCTAAGATCGTAATTAAGGTGTAGCCTAAGGTTTCGACAGGACCGTGTGCTTCGTGGGCATCAATTTCCGTGGTGATACCGATGTTGAGCTCATCATCCCATTTCCACGCACCGTAGACTTCGATGCCACGATAGTCTTCATAGCCCGACACATTCACACCGTTCCGGCCCGACAAGGCGCTGTCTGCCATGGCGGTCAACGCCCGTGCATCACTGTTGCGCTTGGTCTTCGCGGGAACACGGATGAGGGTGTGCATGGCGCTGGGAAGTCCCTTGGCCAGCAACCCCATTTCCACGAGTTGGTCGTCAAAGCGCGAGCCGGAAATCATCATGGCTGTGTCGCTGAAGGCGTAACTTTCACCCGTTTCACCGACGTTACCGGTTTGCATGATACGGGTGAAATCTCCGCTCGGGTCAATGCGCTTCGTCACAACCGCCAGCACAGATCCGTCTATGTCGACGATGGGCGCTGCAAAAAACATGGTCATCGGTTTTTTGTCATTGCGCTGCGAACCGCTCAAATGAACATCGGACTGGATCGGAGAAACAAAGCTCGGTTGTCCGGCGACAACGCGTTTGAACACGTTCGGTTTTGTCTGCGCGATCAAGTTTTGTGAGCCTAAATTTTCATCGCGCATCGATCCGATGGAACGGCCATCTTTGGTGATGATGAAAAAGCCCTGCGCGCCCCTCATATGATCGACATCGCGGAAATAACGGCGCATGTCTTCAAGTTCGGCCGATGATTTCAAGGCTTGTTTGTCGACGGGAACGGTGAGCAGTTTTTTGGTCAGGCTCACCAGTTGTTGATCGTGACCCAGAAGAGAGATGTTGTCCTTTTCATCTTCGACCCAAATGCGCAGACGTTCGTCGGTACTGTTGAGCACGGTCTGAAGGTTCACACCGACCACATTCAAAATTCGGCCCCGGTTGTAGTCGTAGGCCAGCCACGTCACGGCGGACACGAATACCACCAACAGGCCTAAGCTGGTCATGATCAGCATGCGAAAGCGGCGCGAACCCATTTGCAAAGCTAGGCCTTCGGTCTTTTGCGAGCGCATCAACAAACGCACACCCAGGGCAATGGCCGCGAACAACAGAACCGTTGCCCCCAACAACATCCAAAAACTCAGTGTGGATTGCTCGGTCGTCACATCCACGTTGTTGGATGCATTGATCAAAGCATTGTCGAGGGAAATCCATTGCGATTGCAGTTCACGGTGTTCGTCTGCCGAAATCGAATTGAGGCCCTTTTGCAAGATGCTTTGCAAAACCGGCCAGTCGTCGCGAGAAAAGAGGTGGATCGGCGAAGCGTCGAAGGACCTTTGATTGATGCCCTTCAGGCCGACGATGGCGTTTTCGCGCAGAGCCTGTTCAACCACGATCTGCGCTTCGAGCAGGGCATCCGCATCCCCGTTCAACACCGCGTTGATGGACCCTGCCAAATCTTTTGTCTCAAGGATTTGGGCGTCGGGGAAGCGTTCGCGCAACATCGGAATGGTGCCATACCCCTTAACCACAGCAATGCGGCCTTCGGAAATATCGTCGAAGCTTTGGATGTCCGTGTTGTCGCTTTTGATATACAGGAATTCACGCATTTGGAAATACGGCGTGGTGTATAAGCCATACGTGGCGCGCTCGTCGGTGTAATAGGTCGCGGGCAGCAGATCGACTTCTTTATGCTCCAGCCCCGTCAGCAGCGTCGCCCATTCATCGGACACAATTTTAAACCGCAGTCCGGTTTTTTCAGACAATAGGTCTAAATACCCACCAGCCAATCCCCCGGCGTTGCCGTCAGATTGGGTGTAAACCACCGGGGCCCATTCTTCCACGCCGACACGCACGACATTTTGCACGACCCATCTGCGTTCGTCGGCCGTCAACTCAGCGACCGGTTTTTTCATCAAAGACTTACTGGTTTGCTTGTCGACGTAAGTGCGCAACAAGCCGTTCCATTCTTTGTCGGAAATGGACGCCAAAGCTTTTTCAAGAATACTGTTCAAGATGGGCTGGTCTTTGCGCGATCCAATCGCCAAGACCGAACCGGGGCCCAGTCGGCGCCCATGCACACTCAGGTTGGTGAACAAATCGCGCTGAATAATATATGCCGCAACGGCACGGTTTCCGATATAGGCATCCGCAAGCCCGGTGCTCACAGCTTCAAGAGCCGCCACTGTATTTTTTACTTCGGTGATTTGAATGTCGGGATACTTCTCGCGCAGGGTTTGCACAGTGCCAAACCCCTTTTCCAAAGCAACGGTTTTACCAGCCAAGGCGTCCAGAGTTTCAAACTGCGGACCGTTGGTTTTGGCGACGATGGAATGCGGTACGGACAAATAGGGCGTGGTAAAATTGAAGTAAGGCTCACGCTCAGGCTTTGGCGTTAAATCCATCACCGCGTCCAGCCGTGAGGCTTTAACCTCTTCCAGCAAGTCTTTCCATTTTCCGGGCACGGGTCGCAGTTGTCCGTTCAGGCGCTCATTGATCAAAGCCAATACATCCATGGTGATACCGCGTCGTTCACCATGGATGCCCTTAACGTGAAACGGTGGCCAGTCTTCCATCACACCGACAGAGATGGCTGGGTTCTCACTCAGCCAGCGCTGCTCGCGTGTTGTTAGCGTATCGACTTTTGCGATCTTCGGCGTATAGACCAGCCAGCGTGTGCGCATGTCAGTGAGTTCATCGCGGCTGATGGCTTCCAGGCCCTTTTTGATGATCGAAAACAAAATTGGGTTGGATTTGTGGATGCCGATGCGCAACGCACCACCTTCGAGGTTACGGCTAGCCGCAATTTTCAAGTTTGGAACGTACGTTTTGCGTTGGGCATTGCCATAGAGAATCTGTGCCGACACATGGGCTTCGATGTCCCCCGCAGCCAACTTCTTTAGGGCGGTGGGATCGTCGTTGATTTCAACCACACGCCCGTTTGGACCAACCAGTTCCAACAACTCCGTCTTAAACGCCAAGTCCTTCAAAATGCCGACGGTGCGCCCGCTTAAGTCCGAAAATCTATTTATCTCTGTATTCCCGCTTTGGGTAATCACAATCACGGGATCGTACGCGTAGGGGGCTGTGAACAAGACATGTTGTTCGCGTTCGGGCGTGCGGGACAGGCTCAGCCCGCCTTCTACGTTTCCGGACAAAACATTGTCCACCACGTCTGTCCACCGCGGATAGAATTCCGGCTTGATGGAGGTGCCCAGTTTTTGATTGAGCATGCTGATCAAGTCTGCGTTTAGGCCTGAGAAATTGCCTTGGTCATCGACAATATCTACAGGGGTGATAAACGTGGTCACCGCCAAGCGGATCAGCGGATTGTTTTTAAGCCACTGTTCTTCGGCATATGACAGTTTAACTTTGCTTCCGGCGGGGCGGTAGAATCGGTCCTGCAGGTCCGTCAACCAGCGCTCATCCATGCGGATCAGTTTGTCCACGGGGATTTGGCGAAAGCCTTCGTTGATTTCGCGGGCAAGGTCGGGCCGGTCAATGGCAACTGCGGCGTGCACAGCATTGCTGAGCAAATCTTCGGGGCTGCGCATTACCGCACCGCGAAGCCCCATGGCGTCAATGAGGGAATAAGTGTAGGGGACTTCGTTCACGACAGCTTCGAGCTGACCGTTGAACAGACCGCGTAACATTTCGTCACCGTCTTCATAGGGCACAATGATTAGCTTGGGAAAATGTTCCACCAAATAGCGGTGTTGAAAGGTGTTGCCCATGACGCCGACCCGCTGACCCGCCATGTCGGACAGCGGCTGAACGCCATTTTCATGATTTGACCGAAAAAACACACCGGTTTTAATGGAATGGATGGGGTCGGAAAACGCCAGCCATTGGGTGCGTTCGGGGTTTTCGAACAGGCCGGAATGAATGTCGGCTTGGCCGGAGCGCACATTATCCAGAGTTTGGGTCCAGCCGGAGACCACAAATTCAATATCGCGCCCCGTGGTTTCTGACCAGGCATTCCACAGGTCAATCAACAGGCCGGCAGGCTGACCGTCCGGCCCCAACACCGTGAACGGGGCATAATTCCCATAAACCGCGATCTTTAAGGGAGGCTTTGGATCGTCCGCGGCCTGAGAAAGGGTTGCCGGCAGGACAATTGCCATTGCCACAATAAGCAATCGGCTAAATGCGATAACGCTCTTCAGCAACGCGAGAGGCTTGCCTTCGCGTTGACAAAACCAAGGAAAACTCTGTCCCGGAGTAGTCTTCGCTCCCATCGAGCACCACCTTTTTTTAAGCATCCCAGTTGTATTATATTGCAATTACTTAAAGGATAGAACAGGCTTATTCTATAAACAGCATGTAAAGGTTGTAAGGGTGCGACAAAGCAGAGGGATTGGGCTATGCGCCGTGTTCTCATAATTGACGATGATACCTTTTACGGCGGCTTGGTCGCCAAGACCTTCGGTCAACGCCGCTGGCTTCCGGTGACGTGCCTGAATATGGAAGACGCCTTAAAAGAGATAGAGGCCTTAAAGGTCGATCTCATCGTTACCGACATTTTCATGCCCGGAATCGGCGGAATTGAAGGCATTCCGTTTTTGAAATCCAAAGCACCAGACGTTCCGATCATCGCCATTTCCGGCGGGTGGGATAAGTTGCCGCCCGACGAAGCGGTCAAAGCCGCCGTTAAGGTTGGCGCGAACGGTGGTTTGTCGAAACCCATTAAAGGCGACCTTCTAGACAAACTTTTGGCGGACCTAAACCTCGGCGGCACCAGCATGGGCGAGCCCAACTGGCCGCAAACCTTTGATGAAACCACCGATTGGGATGAGGTTTTCGACGCTCCCACCAATGGCTTGATCGCGTGGATCGGAAACGCCGACACCTTCGAAGTTTTGAAAGTCAGTGCCGTGAATATGTTCGCGCATCTGTTTCAAAACACCCGCTCAACTTTGGATTCCAAGGCTTATATAGAGCGTCTCAAAGACATCTTGGCCCAAGACACGTCTTTGACCCGCGACGACACCTTAAAGCAAATCCAGTCGTTATTGAACGAGATCAAGACCAAGTTCAAACAAGAAGACGCAAAATTCATTGCTGAAAAACGTTTGGAAAAATTCGAACAGCACCGCGCCAAACGCATGGCTGTGCCCAAAGCCCCTAAGAAAAAACCCTGGTATGAAAAGTACGCCCTGCCCATCGGCGGAGGCGTTGTCGCGTGCCTTGTGGCGATCGGCGTATTGCTGATGGTGCAAGAAGAGCCGCCCCAAGAGCCTAAAGAAGATAAAATCACCCAAACGGAAAAGAAACTCATCACCCGCACCCCCATGGGCACGACGGAGCGCAGCACGCTAGACGGTCCGCGCCAAGACCCGGACAAGCTTTACCGTGCGCCTGAACGGGGCGGCAAAGCGTGGCGCGCGCCTTCGCAAAATTTCGAAAAGCCTGCCGATGCCCCACCCGACATGCCTGCCGTTTTGGCCTTGGGCGCGGTGCAGTGGGCATCTTCGCCTTATCGGTCAGAACGTGCATTGCTGCGCATGGCCCCTCTTTTGACCGTAAAAGATTGGGAGAGCATGCCCATCATCTGTGACCGTGTGCCGGCGATCACTGACTTGATCAACACCGAACTGTCGCAACTTGCCAGTGCTACACGGGTGCCCAGTGCCCAAGAGCTTGATCAATTCAGCCAAAGCTTGCAGCCTGCCATCAATCGGGTATTGGATCTGGAATTGGTGCAAAAGGTGAGCATGGTCTACGGAACACCATTGCAACAAATGGACTTCATCAACGACCCTTGCCGACCTCTTTCACCAAAGGAAATAGATGCTTTAAACCTGCTGTCCTTGCGATAGATTTTATGTTCTGAGCTCTTTAGCACGGAGTTGCAACAGTTCTGATTTGGGTGTGAAGCGGCTGTTAACGCTAATCCCAATGCTGTTCCGCTACACACCTATCAGCGGATGTCAGCTCAAATACAGTGCGTCTAAAGCTCTGAAGTCGTTGTCATTTCGAGGTGAGATGTTCGGTATGTTACGGAAGTTCGGTAAAGGTGGCCTCGAGCCCCCGCAACCAAACGTCAAAGGTCGCCCTTCGGGGGCGGTCTTTTGCGTTTAGCTGTCGGGGACTAGGACTTTGACGTGCGACCCAAGTTCCCTCCAGTTATGAGGAGAGCCCGGTTTCTAAACTTTGCCCTTTATGGGCGCTTTGTACAAGCCGATATGGGGCATGCCCCATATCGGCTTTTCTCGTGAATTCAATCGGTGTCATGCCGCCATGTGCAGAATCGGGTCGCACGTCACAGCGCGGGCGGTCGTTTCCCTTCGAGGGAGTCGGGTTTGGTGTGTGCACGATTGGCTTATGGACGGGCCACAGCCATCATTGAAAGGAGAGAAAAGATAAAACAACAGACCATGAAAAACCGCCGGTTGAACCATCAAAACAAAGCGGCTTAAACTAAAACTGGATGAACCAGAGCCTCTGTTAACTCAAATGCTCAGGTAGACCATATGTTTTGACGATGGACAGTTTCAGGTGATGAATAAGATTAAGAAGAAGTATGCAATTGGGCATGTTTGCGCGTTGTTGGTCGTCGTTGTGATGTCTGGCTGTTTGATGGGGGCTGATCGAGAGGTGTACAGCGGCCCACATCAAGTTCAACATGAAGAAACTGTTCCCGAGCATAAGATTTCGCAAACAATATCTTTAAAGAGCGCACATCAGATCATCATAAATCTAGAGTTGTTGACACGCAATGTCACTCGTATAGGAACAACTCAATACCTAGAGTATACACATTACAAAGGCATTGCTCGGATCTACGGGTTTCGGAATTTTATATGGCCGTTTAAATGTGATCACTGTGAATTGCCTCAGTTTTCGCGTCATTGTGATGACTGTGAGAAATATGCAAATACATATATTTCCTACGAGAAGCCTTATCTTGAGAACAAAGTAACTGTCAAAACTTCGCCGTGGCTGAAAAGCAAAGCACCTGACTTTGATATCAGTTACAACAAGAGCCTCATTTCAATTCGTGAAACCATCATCGAAGATGGTGTTGTTCAGTTGGAGATCGTGGCCAAACCCGGCGCGTATCTATCCCCACCAGATAATGGTCATGTCAAAGAAACGAGAACGGATATCATGATCAAACATCACAGCGCCAGTCTTACCTCTGCAATCGCTGTGTGGATTGCGAACTAAATTATCTTCGCAATAAAGGGCAAACACGAAGATCTTGTTGTTATTTAGGCCGCAGGAAGATTTTGGTCCTCTCTAAACGGGCAAAGACGGATTTTGCCAAACTAATCTCTAGCTCCAACGGAAATGAGATAGTCGGTAATATCCTGCACCCCCTTTTCTTTGGCTATCGAGAGAGCCGTATAGTTTTCCCTTGTCGAGATATTCACATCTGCACCGCCCTCACAGAGCAGGCGTATGATCGGAAGGTTGCCATAACTGCAGGCCATCATGAGAGCTGTCATTCCATGTTTTTTTTCTTGTTGGTCAAGCTCGGATTGATGTTGGATCAAAACCTTAACAACCTCTTTGTGTCCTTTCGCAGAGGCAAACATCAAACTGTTGTAGACATTTTCGTTTAAGAAATTGACGTCAGCACCGTGCTGGATCAGAAGTTCAACGATGTCCAATTGACCACTCATTGCGGCGAGCATGAGGGGGGACGTGTTTAATCCATCATGATTGATCTTTGCGCCGTGATCGATCAGGGATGTGACAGTTTCGATATGCCCTTCTTGAGCGGCATTTGTTAAGGCTGTTGAGCCATGTCGTGAAGTGCGGTTAATTTCGGCACCTTTGGACAGCAGGAAATTGACGAGTTCTGTGTAACCTTCTGCTGCTGCGAGCATCAACGACGTATGATCATCACTGTCAATTTCATCAACCTCATCACCTAAATCAATCAAGTAATTAACAACATTGAGATGCCCGTTTTGCGCTGCAAGGATCAGGGCTGTTTGTCTGGTGTATTCAGTTGAATATACCTTGCTGCCGTGCTCGACCAGATACTGAACGACATCCAATTGACCGTGTTCGGCGGCAAGCAACATTGCTGTTTTGCCGTGCCTATCGATCTCATCAATCTCAGCACCGTTGGACAATAAGGATTTGACCTCATCCAGCAGGCCTCCAATTGCGGCCGTTATCAAAGGTGTTTGATTATCTTTTTGCATGAAATCCATGTTACAGCCTGCCCCCAGAAGGAACAGAATTACAGCCCACTTTCGTGGAGCAGTCAATTTTCCTGCTTTCACAGTAGAACAGTCCCTGAACCATGGAAATCGTTTACACACTCATATTCGTTCTAACTTTTGTTTTATATTTCAATAAAATACCCTCCATCACAACAATACGATATTCAATATATATCGACACGCCTACCGGGCATAAAGTTTCGAAAACAATATCTTCTAGGAACACACATCAGTCTTTAATATAATCTGATGCATTTCTCAGTATCTCAACTATCTCCGCATGACCTCGCTCTTGAGCAAAAGAAAGTGCCGTGTCACCCTTATCGTTACGCGTAATCACGTCAGCTCCCGCTGAAATCAGTTCTTTGGTCACATCATGATGGCCTGAGAGGGAGTTGTACATTAAAGCCGTAACACCTGTATCGTTACGCGCATTCACATCAGCTCCCGCTGAAATCAGCTCTTTGACCACATCTAGTTTGCCTGCAACGGAGCTGAGCATCAAAGCCGTATCACCCTCATCGTCACGCGCATTCACATCAGCACCCGCTGAAATCAGCTCTTTGACCACATCAAGTTCGCCCATATAGGAACAGCTGGTAATCAAAGGCGTTAAGCCCTCATCGTCACGCGCATTCACATCAGCACCCGCTGAAATCAGCTCTTTGACCACATCAAGTTGGCCCATATAGGAGCCGATCATCAAAGCCGAGGAATTCTTATAGTCATGCGTATTCACGTCAGCACCCGCTGAAATCAGCTCTTTGACCACGTCAAGTCCGCCCATATAGGCGCTGAACATTAAAGCCGTAGACCCCTCATAGTCATGTGCATCCACGTCAGCACCCGCTGAAATCAGCTCTTTGACCACGTCAAGTTCGCCCATATAGGCGCTGAGCATTAAAGCCGTAGAACCCTCATAGTCATGCGCATTCACGTCAGCACCCGCTGAAATCAGCCCTTTAACCTCATTAAGGTCGCCCTCTTGCGCCGCAGCAAAGAGCATGATTTCATAATCGACCTCATTGGCATAAGCCGTGTCGAAGAGAGCAAGCCCAAAACAAAAAGATAAGAAAATAGCAACTAATCGTTTCATATCTAGATCTCTCATCCAGCCTCAATGAATTACTGAATAATATTAAGATTATAGTTTTGAGGATGTAAATTTTCTCATTAATGAAAGAAAGTTCTTTCGCACTTTGCTAAACCCGGGTTTTAGCCACATGACGATTATGCCCGTAATTTGGGGAAAAGCGGAAGTGAAATGCCGACTTTCCCGAAGTCGTATTGAGGGTGTGAACGCTACTTAACATTGAGGAACGAAATTCATGGTTTTAAGATGAATGTCAATTGGGGAAAATTCTTGTAGAATTTGGATGCCATTTGGGAAATGTTAAAGAGGAGGAATACATGAAACCCACGAAAATGTTGAAAAGCGTATCAATGGGTTTTGGCATTATGGCCTTAGGCTTCATCACAGATACCGCCACCAACGAAGCCCACGCCACATGCGTACCCGAACCTTATATAGGGTCGGTCTGCATCACGGCAGGCCCCTACTGCCCGCGCGATTATGTTGAACTCAACGGTGGTGTTTTGCCGATCTCCGAGTACATGGCCCTGTTCGCTTTGATTAACACGTCCTTTGGCGGCAACGGCACAACCACCATGGGCATTCCCGACCTTCGAGGTCGTTCGCCCATTCACCACGGTACGGGCCCAGGTTTATTACCCGCAGATTTTGGTGTTGCCCGTGGCGGCGGCACGGTCACCGTGGCGAACACTGGTGAAGGCGAGCCCATAACTAACCTTCCCCCGCAGTTGTCCATGCGCTTTTGCATGGCGGTCGATGGTGTGTTCCCGCCGCGCGGTGATACTACCGTGTGGTTGGGTCCTTCAAAGTAGAACGGTTATGCGGCCCTGACATATCAATATGTTGCGGTTGTTTAGAATAAGTGGCACTGGGCCCCTGAAACCACTTTTTTCGAACATTTAAACACGCATTGAAATTGTAGGGTCTTGAACAAATCCTACCCCCGCAACCAAACGTCAAAGGCCGCCACCTCGGGGCGGTCTTTTGCGTTTAGCTGACGGGGACTAGGCTTTAAAACTCGCAAGACAGGCCTTAGCCTGGATTGCAAAGGTTAATTGCCTGCAAAGCTCCAGAACCATTGAAGGAAAAATGACTGCTCGGATTGCCTCCCCCCGCCTCATTAAGTTGAAGCCGCGTGCTTGCACTTGGGTTCGGGCGGTGTGCTCACTTGACCATCGTGTAGATGTAAACGCCGCGTTTCAATGCGCCGGCGAAAGTGCGGGTCGTGGGAGACGAGAATCATGGATTGCGGTAAATCGTTTAAGATTTCGATGAGGCGTTCCGTGACGGCTTCATCCAAAGCATTGCTGGGTTCGTCTAACAATAAAACTTTGGGTTCCATGGCCAAGACGGCGGCTAAGGTCACCAGACGCTTTTCCCCCCCCGATAATTTGTGCGTGATTCGGTCATGAAAACCTGTGAGATGTAAACGCGCCAAAACATCGTCGACGATGGCCATGGTTTCGTCGCGTGTTTTCCCTAAGTTCAGGGGGCCAAAAGCCACGTCTTCGGCAACCGTGGGACAAAACAATTGATCGTCCGGGTCTTGGAAGACATAACCCGCAAGGCGCCGGACTTCGTGGAAGTCTTTTTCTTCGCGTCGCTCTTGGCCGAACGCACACACGCTGCCGAGCGAAGGTTTAAGCAAGCCCACAGCGATGCGCAACAAGGTGCTTTTGCCCGCGCCATTGGCACCCGTCAACGAAAGCCGCTCGCCTTCGTTTAAGGTCAAACATGCCCCGTTCAAAACGGGTGCGTGGGCGGGGTAGGAAAAATGAATGTTGTTGAGTTCAATAAGCGACGGCATAGGCCCACTCCACTGACAGCAGGGCCACAACCGTGGACGCGCCAATTGCACTGAACCAAACATCACGCACAGAAAAGGTGAGATGATCAATCACATGAATTTGTCCGGAAAAGCCACGGCACTTCATGGCGGCGAGGACGCGCTCGGACCGTTCCATCGCCCGCACCAACATCATCCCCACTAAGTAGCCAAAGCTCACATATGTATGGCGGGAATTTTGCGGGCGAAAGCCCCGTGCCTTCATGGCTGTGCGCAGGCGTTGGTATTCTTGGTGCAAGACATCAATATAGCGCACCGTAAACATAAGCAAATGGACCAAAGTGTCGGGTGTGCGCAGGCGGTATAAGCTGTGGCACAAGGTGGTGGATTCCATTGTGCCCACCAACGCCATCAGCATCAAAACGATGGCGTTCGCTTTCAACGCAATGCGTGCCGCCTGTAAAAAACCTTCCCAGCTGGCGGGGAAACCGAACACATGAAACATGGCCTCGCCGGGTACGGTAAACGGTAACATGGCCAGCATGAAAATGATGAAGCTGTCCATGGCAATCATGCGTTTGAGTGTACGGCGGATGGGCATGCGCGCCGTCGCCATGACCAGCACGGATGCCCCAACGGCGGCTGCCAAAGCGACAAACTGGTGCAGGGCCACGACCGTGACGGCAAACACAACGGACCCGATGATGCGGGCACGGGGATCAATCCCGCGTACCGCATTGGGTGCGTGGGAAAAACCGTTGAGCGTACTGACAGCACGCCCGCTACCGCCGAGAAGGTGACTCACGCAGAGGCCTCCTTCAGCTTTTGACGCGCCGCCACATACATGCCCATTCCAAAGATGCCGACGATGTAACCAATACCGCCCAAGATGGTTTGCAAATCGTTCTTCTCTTTGTAGGCCGAAATCTCACGCCGCAAAGGGCGCAATTCGTCGCGGATCATTTTCGCCAACGCGGCTTTGTCGACCGAAGCGCCTGTTGCGATAGGTGCGGCGGCAGCCATTTGTGTGGGCGCAGGTGCATCTGTTTCAGGCTGTCCGATTCCGGTCACTGCTGCGACGTCCTCTGCACTCATGGACGTTGTCGCGATGTGGCCGGCTCCCAGGTCCGCTTGGAAGATATGGGCGACGGACTGGGTGGGCTTAAAGGTGAAGAAACCGTCCTCGTCGGTTTTGGTTTCCCCCAGTTTGTTTTGGTTTTCATCAAAGACTTCGATCAATTGATCGACGGACATAACGCCGTTGGAAAAGCCAAGTTCCCCTTCGATAACGTCGCCGCTCTCGAAAACCGCCATGATCACTTTGTGTGCGCTGGCTGGTGAAGTTGCCAAAAACACCGCCACAACGGCCACCGCAAGAAACTTATGCATTTTGCGTTCCTTCCAGGGTGTTGGGGGTCAGGGCGTAGAACAGCTCTGGCTTGACGCGGTGCGCCAACAAAACCGCTGCGCCCGTCAAAATGCCTTCGATGGCCATGACTGGGATGTGCGCAAAGAATACGAGTTTCGCGGCTGCAAAAAACTCTTCGCCGGATAGCATCAAGGCAACCGCAACGAACACCGTCGTTAAAGCAATGGCCAATGCGCCGCCGAACGCTCCCCAGGCGGCGGCGATTTTTGCAGACCCCTGGTTCAAGCCCGGGCGGCAGATGTAAGACACCAACACAGCAGGCAAGGCAATGGCAACCGTATTGACACCCAAAACCGTAATGCCCCCAAATCCAAAAAATATGGCTTGCAATAAAAGACCAACGAACAAAGCCGGGAAGGCCGCCCATCCGAGGATAACTCCAGCCATGCCGTTGAGGATCAGGTGAACGCTCGACGGTCCGATGGGCACATGAATAAGTGATGCGATAAAGAACGTGGCGCTTAAAACCCCAGCGGCCGGGATGCGGTCCACATCGAGCTTTTTCAAACCCAGTCCAAGGCCTGCAACAGCTAAGATGCCGCCGCCAATGACGACTTCAGTTGCCAGTGCTCCGTCAACAATGTGCATGGTTGGTCACTCCCTGTTTGTGCATCACGGCTTATTTCACGTCGTAGGCGCGAATCCACAAGACGGCGTCTTGGGACAATTCTTTGCCTTGGTGTTCAGTTTTTGGGCCGGAGCCCAACGCGGCGAATCCCCAGAAACCGGCACGCGGAATACCGAATGTGAAGTAGCCATTTTCATCGCTGATGGCGACGACGGAACCGCCCGGCATTGGACCTGCAACAGGTTGCTTGGCGGTGTTTGAAGTCATATCCGGTTCTGCCGCCATGAACTCAATTTCGATTTCACCACCCGCGACGGGTTTGCCTTCGGACAACAAGCGGCCCGTAAACGTTGAACCTGCCAAAATATTGGTGGGCTTATTCAGAGGCACGATTTCGGTCGGCAAGCCCAACGGTTCGTTCCATCCCCCCGGAATGCCACCGCGGTTGACGTAGCTTTTGGTGATTTGTTGGATGTAGGTATCTTCGCTGCCCTCAAGATACGGTGCGGGGGTCAACGCGAAGATGTAATCACCGGTGCGCTTCAATGGTACGGTGGCTTCATAGGCGGCAGCGACATTGTCTTTGCCCTGGAACGTGATCGGTTTCAGCGCTCCCCGTAAATCTTTCTTTTTGCCTTTGAGCACATAATAGAATTCTTCCGGCTGCCCCATATCCATGACATGAGCGTTTTCGAACGGATGCCAGAAAATCAGCTTGAACGGGACATTGCCGGCTTTTTCCAGGTTAACGTCCGGGGTGTAGATCAACTGAAAGTGTGCGAGAGCGGGTAAAGAAATGGTCGCGCCCAAGCATAGGCCGGCAGCTGCTGCGAGAATTTTTTTCATGAACTTCGGTTCCTTAAACAGCAATAAACTTTGCGCCAAAGCAGGGAGCAAGAACCGAGATTTCGAGTGTTT
Source organism: Magnetovibrio sp. PR-2 (assembly GCF_036689815.1). NCBI lineage: Bacteria > Pseudomonadati > Pseudomonadota > Alphaproteobacteria > Rhodospirillales > Magnetovibrionaceae > Magnetovibrio > Magnetovibrio massiliensis. The sequence continues at coordinate 71,048 of NZ_JBAHUR010000005.1, forward strand.
GAAATTTCTAAACCCCATAACGGCAGACTCCGCAGTTCAGCGCACGATTAAAATCGCCACCGAAGACGGAACAATCCGCACCACCAGCTTTCCCCGGCTGGAAGTAGAGGTGACGCGTCCTAAGGCAGGTCTCCTGGCTCGCGGGTCGTTAACGCTCGGTCCGTCTTCCCTGAAAACACCTCTTGGGATGTTCGCAAGTGACTATAAGGACTGGCGTCTCGCCGCTCACAGTTGCGGGGACAGCCGCAGATTACATCCCCCTGATGGGTAAGACGCTTCTGCAGTTCCCTTTTAATCCCCCGGATCTTCTCCGTTTATGGGGAACCAAAGGCCACGGGGGGCATACTACTGTTGCACTGCGAAAATTCAATAGCGAAATTGAATTGGATGGGCCGAAGGCACGGGCGTTTTTCTCAGACAAATTGACCAAGGTGTTTGAATTGTTAGCGTATTACGCTTGCGTCAGACATAAAAAAAACCGCCCCAGTTGGGCGGCTTTTTTGTTAGAGAAACGTGATCAGTTTCCTGTGGCCTCTTGCGCAATGGTGTCGAGCAAGTTTTCAATCGCCAATAAAGCTTGGCGGGACTCGATGGAGCCGCCCCGCTTGGGAACGCGATAGCCAACATGAACGGTGCCGGGTTCGTCGGCCAGTTCAAACACCATCATGGAATACGGGCAGAACATGATGTTGGTCGGGTCCGCTTCGACCGCTTCGCGGGTGTATTTGGCGGAACAAAACATCAGCATTTTGGCGTTGTTGTAGACCTTTTTCTTGCCACCCACATCCTTCATGGTGCGCGCCAGCATTTCGCCCACATCGGCGCGAAAATCAATCACCAGGCCTTGGTTGATAACGGCGTTTTCAGCGTCGCTGACGACATCGTCAAACGCGGCTTTGACGCTGTAGGTTTTAAACGGGCCGTGGGCTGAAGCCGTACCCGCGTTGACTAGAAAAATCAGAGTAAAAACAGATAGTGTCGTGAACAAAAAGTGTCTCATGAAACCCTCCCAGTATTTCACCTTGCTTTCGCAATATAGCATGCCTGATTAGACATTTGTTTTCCCAAGGCTGAGGACAAGCTTTTTTATGTCTAATTCCGCAAGAAAAGGGCCCCCAGCCGGGGCCCTTTTGGGATTTAAGCGCGAAGCAGTTTGTTGTACAACTTGAACAGGGTCAAGATTGTTTTGGCCTGAACCAAGACCAAGGGCAACAACACAATGAAATACATTGGCGAGAACTTGTCCATTAAACCCGTTTTCACCAGACCGAGGGTCAGGAAAAACATGCCGAAGACAAACAAGCCCACGCCAGGGCAAATCAGAGCATAGCTGCCGGGGCTTTGCTCCGGTCCGCGCAGGAAGTCGGTGAAATAACCGACTTTGCGCATGGCCACGAATCCAAGCATGCCAAACATGACTTGCAGGCCCAAAAAGCTCGACGTCAGCAAGAACCGCAAGGAATCGCTGCTTTCGGAATGAAACAGCGTGTGCATGCCGCGAAAGCCCAACACAATTTTGACTAGGCCTAAGAAAATGGCGGCGCTGAGAAACAATATCGAACCCAATGCGCCAACCACAATGGTCGCCGTCACATGGCTCATGGCCGTGGAGGCCGCGAAGCCGACACCGACCATGGCAAAGGCAAAGATTGCCAACATCTGACTAAGATTGTTGTTGCTCGTGCAATCAAAATGGCCTTTGGACAAAACACGCCAAAAAACGCCATGGCGGCCATCGCCAAGACGATCAAAATCTGCACGGGCAAACTCGCGTTGAAAAAATAAGGGGACAGCACATCAAAAGTGATGATCGGTGTGCCTGGGTGCGGAACCATAAACATCAAATAGACGAAAAAGGTTACGGCTAAGCTACCGTTGCCAAGGGCGACGAGAAAATACAAAGGCGAATAGTCTTGGCCTAAGTGTTGTTCGCTGAATTTTCGCTTTAGCGAAACGCTTTGAGGTAGTGCTTCTCAAACCAGCGTTTCGACCAGTGGCCGAGCTTGGACATGGGCACCATCATGGTGCGTTTGGGATCGCGATAAACCATGGTGCCGGACGTGAGCGTATCGACAATACAGATCAATTCGACGCGGAATGTATCGTCGGCTTTTTGCCCTGACATCTCTGCCATAAGGTTGGTTGCCGCCGTGTTGGCTTGCAAATCTGCCATGTGGGCTTGCTTGGGCATCCAATCTGGACCGCCTTGATACGATCCGGTGTCGCCAACCACATATGTTTTGTCCCAACTGTCAATCTTGCAGGTCATGTCGGCTTGCACCATGCCGCCGGGGGACAGGGGCAGGCCGCTGTCTTGCACCCACGCGGGACCTGTGAGGCCCGGCATAAACAAAATCAGGTCGGTGGCAAATTCGCCGCCTTCGGTAATCACTTTGTCCGCTTCGAATTTTTTCATCTTGTTGCCAAGGTGCGTTTCGATGCCGCAGGTTTTCATTTTTCCCAACAGGCGTTCAACCGCCTTTTCCCCCATGCGGATGCCCGGCTTGGGCGCGGGGGAGAAAAACACCAGCTTGAACTTGTCGCGCTTGCCCTGTTGGCGCAGGTAAGTGTCGATGCCGAACAGGAATTCGAACATCGGTCCGCCGCGCACGCCGCTGGGTTCTTTGGGATTGCCGCCAAAACCCATGGCAATGGTACCCCCACTGCCGTCCATCATGGCGTGGAGCTTGTCGTGGATTTCTTGCGCTTCCTTGACCCCGGAGCACGGCACGATGGCGTTTTCAATGCCTGGCAGTTTGCGGATGAAGCGTCCGCCCGACGCGATGATTAAACCGTCGTTGGCAACCTTGCCGTTGTCGGTCACCACTGTCCGTCCGCCATCTTCCAAGCCCGTGACCCCGCCTTGGTGAAAGTCTACGCGGTTGGCGTTCAAGAAGTGATCCAACGGAACGACTAAGTCTTCGGCCTTGCGCAGCTTGGTCGGCACCCAAATGAGGCTCGGGTAATACACGAACTCTTTTTTCGGGGCGATGAGGGTGATGGACGCGTTCGGGTCGCGTTTGCGCAAAGCTTTGGCGGCGGTCAGCGCGCCGAATCCTGCGCCGATGACGGCAAATTGAACCATGGTCGTTCCTTTTCGGAAATTCATTTTCCCCGACGTTATCAAGGCTTGGACGGTTTTTCAAACCTTCTCCAAATTTGCTGAAAAAAGCAGCATTTGGAATGTGGTCTTTGCGACAATTATAAGCAGAGGGAAAAGCTAATGCCTTGAATTCATGGAAAAAAGGTTTTGGCACAGGGTTTGCTCATATTCGCAGAGAAAACCGCCAACCGCCAAAGGAAGCGTACCGTCGTGTCGGCCAAACGCCTTTTACTCGTGCTCGCCCTGATTTTCGTGCCCCTGAATGCCTGGGCCGCAAAGACCACCATTGCGGTCGCGGCCAATTTTACGGCAGCGGCCAAAGACATCGCCAAGGCGTTCGAAGCCCAAACCGGACACAAAGCCGTGTTGGCTTTTGGCTCCACCGGAAAGTTGTTTGCACAAATCGCCTATGGTGCGCCGTTTGATGCATTTTTGGCGGCAGACGTGGTTCGGCCGGGCAAAGCGGTGCAAGACGGTTTCGCGGTGCAAGGGTCACAGTTCACCTACGCCCTGGGCAAAATTGTTTTGTTCAGCGCGGATGAAAGCTTGGTCGATGGAAATGGTGATGTGTTGGGTAAAGGCGATTTATTTAACAAAATCGCCATCGCCAACCCCAAAACGGCACCGTATGGTGCGGCCGCTGTTGACGTGCTGCAAAAGCTTGGCCTCTACGTGCAAGCACGAACGAAGCTCGTCAAAGGTGACAACATCGCGCAGACCTATCAGTTTGTGATGACGCAAAATGCCCAACTGGGTTTTGTGGCGTACGCGCAAGTGATCTTTGCCGAGGGTGGCTCGACGTGGGTGGTTCCTGAAAACCTCTACACCCCCATTCGCCAAGACGCCGTCTTGTTGGACCAGGGCAAAGACAATCCGGCGGCCAAAGCGTTTCTTGAGTTTCTCAAATCCGATCAAGGCCGCGCGATCATTCAAAAGTACGGCTATGGGGTGGATGAGTGATGTTCGACCCCGCCATCTGGCTGACCTTAAAACTCGCCACCGTGGTGACCATCGTGCTGATGATCATCGGCACGCCCTTGGCGTGGTGGCTGGCGCGGTCCAAAGCGTGGTGGAAAGAAGCGGTGGGCGCGGTGGTGGCCCTGCCTTTGGTGTTGCCGCCAACTGTGCTGGGCTTTTATTTGCTGATCGCCATGGGCCCGCAAAGTCCCTTGGGCGCGTTTGTCAAAGACGTGTTTGGACAAACGCTGCCGTTCACGTTTGAAGGTCTGGTGGTGGGCTCGGTCATATATTCATTACCGTTTGTGGTCCAACCCATCCGCAATGCGTTTGAGGCCTTTGGGGAGCGGCCGTTGGAAGTCGCTGCCACCCTGCGGGCTTCCCCCCTAAATACATTTTTTACCGTGGCACTTCCTCTTGCGCGCCCGGGCATGCTCACAGGCGCGGTGTTGGGCTTTGCCCACACGGTGGGTGAGTTCGGCGTTGTGTTGATGATCGGCGGTAACATTCCCGGCGAAACCAAAGTGCTCTCGGTCGCCATTTATGACCATGTGGAAGCCCTGGAATGGGGCCAAGCCCACATTCTTGCGGGCGGCATGTTGGCGTTTTCCTTTGCGGTCATCTTAGCCATGATGGTGATTGAAAAGCGCTGGAGGAATAGGCTCGCATGACTATCCGCACGCGCTTTGGCGAAACCTTGGGTGACTTTGAACTGGATGTGGAATTCAGCTTCCCCGAACGCGGTGTGACAGCGCTGTTCGGGCCGTCGGGCTGTGGTAAGACATCCGTTCTGCGCTGCATGGCGGGCTTGAACCGTGTCGGGCTGGGTCAATTCGGCGTGGATGGTGAAGTCTGGCAAGACGATTATAAGTTCGTGCCGCCGCACAAACGCGACGTGGGTTACGTCTTTCAAGAAGCCAGCCTGTTTCCCCACATGAATGTGCGCGAAAATCTGTTGTTTGGGGCAAAGCGCTCCAGGGCCAAGCACAGCCTTGTGCCCTTTGATGAGTTGGTAGGTTTGTTGGGCTTGACGGAGATGTTGGACCGCTCCCCCTTAAAGCTGTCGGGTGGTGAACGTCAACGCGTCGCCATTGGCCGGGCACTGTTAAGCTCGCCTAAAATCTTGTTGATGGACGAGCCGCTCTCCGCGCTTGATCACAAGAACAAGAACGAAATTTTGCCCTATCTGCAAAAGCTCCACGACACGTTATCCATTCCTGTGGTCTACGTCACACACGATCCTGACGAGGTCGCGCGCTTGGCCGATCACTTAGTCGTGTTGGACAAAGGCAAGGTCGTGGCCTCTGGCCCCGTGACGCAAACCATGTCGCGTATGGACGTGTCCGTGCAGCAAGGCGAGGACTTAGGTGTCCCCATCAAAGCACACGTGGTGGAAAAGGACGAAGACTGGCACTTGGCCCGTGCCGAGTTTGTCGGTGGGGCCTTGTGGGTGCGGGACACTGGGTTTGAAATCGGCCAACAAATTCGACTTTACGTTCTGGCCCGTGATGTCAGCTTGGCGCTGAGCCCGGCTGAAGACGCCAGCTTCATGAACGTGATGAAGGCAACCGTCACCGCCATGGGTGACAGCAATCACCCGGCGGTTAAGGTCGTGCGCATCCAAGTCGGCACCACGCCTTTGTTGGCGCGCTTAACGGCGCGCTCAGCCGATGCTTTGGGCTTGGAAACCCGCAAAGAGGTCTGGGCGCAAATCAAAACCGTGGCAGTGGTTGATTAATCGCCTTTGGGTTTTTTTCGTTTCAAAGGACGAGAGCCCGGCTTGCCGCCCGCAAAGGACTTGCCGGATTTGAACTTTCCAGATTTTGTCTTGCCTGCGTGGGGCTTGTCCCCTTTGGGCTTGAAGGACGGTTTCTTTTTCTTTTTGAACTTAGACGGTTCATCCGCAGACGGTGAGCGGTCAACCAGATCGTTGACGTCAATGGGGCCGCCGGAAAACGGCTTGTCCGCATGGCGCTTGCTCGCGGGCTTGCCTTTGTTTTTCCCTTTGTACTTGTCCTTGTCATAAGGCTTTCTGGGGCCAAAGGGTTTGCGCCGACCTTCGTCATCGCCGTCTTTGAAGTTGCCTTTGAATTTATCTTTATGGCCGTGCTTGTCTTTGGGCGCTTCAGGCACGCCTTTCATGCGGTCAACGGTGATGGATTTTTCTACCTTGCGCGATGGGCCGATGGCTTCCATGAACTTTTCGGAAGCTTCAGGCGTCAATTCCACGTGGGTTTCATCGCCATGAATTTTAATGGCGCCAATGTCACGCTTGGTGATGTGTCCGGCGCGGCACAACATGGGCAGCAACCAACGCGGTTCGGCCTGGTGCTTGCGGCCAACGGACAGGCGGAACCAAACACCGTTGTCAAAGTCTTGGCGCTGGGCGCGGGGGCCGCGGTCTTGTTTGTCGTTAAAATCGCGCGGATTGCCTTCGATCAGTTCTTCGGCGGCAGGCTTGCCGGCGTTGTGCAAACGCAAGAACGCCACGGCCAGCTGTTCGGCGCTGAATTTTTGCAAAAGGTCTTGGGCATCGGCAACTTCGTCAACGCTCAACGGTTCGCTTAAGCGCGGGTCGTCCATGATGCGTTCTTTGTCGAGCTTAGCGATGTCTTCGACAGACGGGGGCTTGGCCCAGTCGGCTGTGATCTTGGCATTTTCCAACAGACGTTCGGTGCGTTTGCGCCAGTTGAACGGTACGATCAACGCGCTGACACCTTTGCGGCCCGCGCGGCCCGTGCGGCCACTGCGGTGCAAGAGCGATTCTTTCCCCTTCGGGATGTCGGCGTGAATGACCAAGTCCAAGTTCGGCAAGTCGATACCGCGTGCAGCTACATCGGTGGCAACGCACACACGCGCACGTCCGTCACGCATGGCTTGCAGCGCGTGGGTGCGTTCGTTCTGGCTGAGTTCACCCGACAAGGCCACGACCGAGAACCCCCGGTTGTTGAGGCGGCTGGTCATGTGGTTCACATTGGCGCGGGTGCCGCAAAAGATGATGGTGTTTTTCGCATCATAATAACGCAGCACGTTGATGATGGCGTTTTCACGATCGTTGGGGGCCACCATGAACGAACGGTATTCGATGTCTAAGTGCTGACCTTTTTCGCCTTGGGTGGTGATGCGCACTGCGTCGTTTTGATAACGCTTGGCCAAGTTGGCGATGGTGCGGCCAACGGTTGCGGAAAACATCAAGGTGCGGCGGTCTTTGGGTGCGGCGTCCAAGATGTATTCCAAGTCATCGCGAAAGCCCAAGTCCAGCATTTCGTCCGCTTCGTCGAGGACTACAGCTTTAAAGGCAGAGGTGTCGAGGGATCCGCGCTCGATATGATCGCGCAAACGGCCCGGCGTGCCGACCACGATGTGTGCACCCCGGTCCAGGGCGCGGCGTTCTTGGCGCATGTCCATGCCACCCACGCAAGACGCTACGCGCGCCCCTGTTTCGGCGTAAAGCCATTCCAGCTCGCGCTTGACCTGCAAGGCTAGTTCGCGTGTCGGCGCGACAGCCAGGGCAAGCGGGGCGTCGGGGCCGGAGAAGCGCTCGGCTCCACCCAGCAGCGTTGGGGCCAAGGCCATGCCAAACGCGACGGTTTTGCCCGACCCGGTTTGTGCCGACACCAGGGCGTCTGCATTTTCCAGTTCAGGGGCCAAGACAGCTTCTTGGACTTGGGTCAGTTGGGTGTAGCCGCGTTTCGTCAACGCTTGGGCCAGCGGCGCTAATACGCCTGCAAAATCGGTCATGTTTTTACTTTCGGGAGTGTGCAGCGCGTCACAGCGCGCGCGGGCAACCTGACATCAGGCCGCTCAAATCTCATTTGGGGGTGTTGTATAGGGCCAAAGCGGGGGCGTAAAGCGAATAAAACCGCCAAACCCTTCCGTTTTTTGCAAATAGGCATATATCCTTTGAAGTGCAATTGGGACCAAAGGTGATGTGATGAGCACGAACGCAGGCCAACCGGAGCCGGAAATTATTCCGCCAGGCCAAAAATCTTCTTCAGAAACAAAGTCTTCCGTGAATTTTGATGACGTCACAGATGTCTTGGGCCATCCGCTCACTATGCCGCGCATTGCCTATGCCTTGTTTGCCATAGCCTCCATTAGCGGCTTTCCCATGCTGATCGGCTTAATCGCCGCTTATTTGGCGCGCGGAGAAGCGCCCGACTGGTTGGAAGGGCATTATACCTTCCTGATCTACACGTTTTGGGGGGGATTGCTGCTGATCGGCATCGGTTTGGTGACGTGGATTATCGGCATCGGCATGTTGTTGCTGTGGCTTTTGCCGCTGTGGTACGTGATTCGCGTCGTGCGGGGCTGGATTTTGTTGGAAAATCGCCGCCCGGTGCCCAACCCGCAAAGCCTTCTATTCGGCTAGTTTCCGCTTAAGTCCTGATTTTCCCTTGCCATTTTGTGTGACAACGCAAAAATGAAGGATGGGCAAGTGCGTTGGGGAACTGCAAGACGTTATTTAATATTAGGTCCAGACGGTGTGATATTGCGGGTTTGGGAGAAGGTTCGGGTCAAAGGACATGCACAGGAAGTGTTTGATTTCGTTAAAGAAATCCAATCCTGACGGTGATCGACCAACGGTAATTAAAAATTTTCTGACGAAAGTTTTGCGGTGATTTTATTCCCGTGAATTCCCCCCATTCTGACCATTCTGAGACTAGATTGAGACTGGAATGAGACTGGATTGAGACTAGAGACGATCCTAGTCTCACTTTGGAACATGATCTGATCTGATCTATTTGGATTTGCCGCCAAGCTTTTCGATGGTCCGCAAACCGCCAAGCCCGAGCATCCCCAACAGGACGGGCATCATCACGGACAGGTCCAGGGCGGGGAGCGTCGGGGTGTCGATACCGGCGACGGCCATCACGAACAACACGACGGGCTGACCTACGTAGGTCCATGCCAATGCAGAACCACAGGTCCAGCCGATGAACGGACGCCACCCGGCCACGAATATGCTTCGATGCCCGGCTTCGATCTGGTTGATCCCGGCCTGGACCTGGGTCTCGTTCATGGCAAGTTTGATCTTGAGGGACTCGAACGCGCGTTTCTCGTCATCGGTCTCGACGAATTGATCCACGATGTCCGCAACACCTTTGGCCGCTGATACGACCCCACCCCCGAGAAGTTTACCCAAGAAACTCATTTCCCGTTCCACCTTGCTGATCGTTTGCGGGTGTCCACGTGAATGAAGCTCGGATATTTCCCGATCCCTCGGAACCCGGCCCGGATCGCGTTCGCGATCAACACGTCCGGAACACGGCCATCAAGTCGGATATCGAACGCTTTCCCGTACAGGTGTTGAGATCGTTCACCCCCGCCCACGGCCCGGTTGTGGTCCTCGCACCGGACGGCGCTGTTCAGGACCATGGGACGGCCATCGATTTCGCGCAGTCGCTGCAACGCCGAAATCGATTCCGTCTGGACGTGGTCCGTCCCACACCCGCACTGGCAGACAATTTCGTGACGAGAAAAATTCTTAGTTAGATCACCCATACGGGTATTTACGGTCAGTCCCCCGACACCTATCTGGTAAGTAGATAAAACAGGGTGGAAGGTGCGTGCCGGATTACATCAACAACGAAGAATTTTTTGAAGAAATTTGCCGATGCAAGGCGAACTTCGATCCGGACAATCCCGGCGCGGCAATGTCCCCTCGGTTGTCCGAGATGTTCATCACACTGGTCGAGCAGATCGGGAAAAAGAAAAATTGGTATTGGTATTCGTATCTATCAGAAATGAAAGGCGAAGCCTTGATCATCCTGGTTCGGACTTGGCACAAGTTTGATCCCGAAAGAACCCACAATCCGTTTGGCTATTTCACCACCACAGTCGAGCGGGCGTTCCTGACCTACATGGAAAAGGAAAAAAAACAAGTCCGGGTCGGACAGGAAATTACCAAACTGGAATCCGCCAACATGTTGGCGACCGGTCAAGTCAGCAAGACCACAATCGACGCGATCAAAGATATGACCGGGGAGAGCAAGCACATTTCGACCCAACTGGATCAAGACTTGGACGGGACCAAGACGATCAAGTCGGATGGCAGAATTTTACGCGGGAACAAAGCTCGTGGTCGTCGCCTTGCCAAACTGAGGGCCCGATCATGATGGATAAGTTCCGCAAGTCCCAACCCGATCCCGAGACTAAACCCATGGCTTGCCCGGATCATTGACGAGATGATCGGGATAAATACCCCTGGAGAACAATCATGAATCAAATTGATCCGGCTTTCATCCGGGACCAACAAGAGCAAGCGGTTGCGCTTCGGAAGCAAGCCGTCGCCGACACGTTCCGTCCGTTTGTCGAACTGGTCAATGACCGGCTGAACCCGCACCCGTTTTTCGTCAAGGTCGAGTTGTTCATCAAAACAGACGAGACGTTCTATGTGAACCCGGGTGAGCGCACTCGGGTCCTAAACGAGTTGGACACGGACCTCGAACAGATCGCGGCCAAACTTGACGACGAGTTGTACGCCGCTGTGACACAGGTCCGGTTGGCCTACATGCGCCCGATCAGTTATAGGAAGACCCGTGACGATGAACCCGCTTTCGCGCTTCGCGTCGTGTTGGAGTTCGCCGTGGTTAGTGCGGATGCGATTGATGAGGTCCGAGCCGCGTTGACCCCGGATGATCCGGTCGAGATCGACCCGTCCAAGACAACTGAGGTGAACATGTAATGGTTTACGTACAAGGTGGGTTGATTGAAGCCTCGGATTTCAATGGGTTCCGCAACACTGTGATGGACGTCTATGGGACCGGCAACGGCGACCGTGGATACGGCCAAACCGCAATCACGGTTCCGACCGTGTCGGGTGGTTCTGTTGAACTGGTCAAGTCATCGGAGTGGACCAACTTGCGCGCGGCCATAGTCGTGTGTGGGGACCATCAAGGATCGGTGCTCTCTCTCCCCCCATCAGTCGAACAAGAACAAGACGACCTGATCCAGTCCCACCCCACGGGTACCGGTGATATTCCGGTCTCGGTTTCTCTGATCGACACCAACCGCCAAGTCCAAGACCCCGGATCGTTGACCTTGTTCACGTCTGCGTTGACCAGCACCCGTGCGGTGGCGTGGTCCACACAGATTCAGCACGAGTTCACGGTGACCTTCGGTGACGGTGATGATGCCCGTTACTTTTTCAACTCCGGCGGTGATATTCAGGTCCGCGCTAGTCGCGCCGGTGGATCAGCCAGTTCCCAGAACACGGCTTGGACCAACCTGTTGACTTCCATGGGAACGGTCCGGTTCGGTCCCACTCAGACCACCCCGACGGGCTCAGGTACGGGTTCGGCTATCGGGTACTGGGGTGCGACTGGTGCGTGGCAACAAATCTATTCGATCTCGGACGCCGGTGCATATTCGGCCAACAACGCGACCATGTATGTCCGTCGTGACACCTCCTCGGACACCAGTGGGAACGGGGATAATGGATTCCGGTTCTCGTTTCGGATCGACTTCAACGACGCCCACGCGAACGGCTGGTTTGATTCCGTTGATGGCACATTCAGCTCGATCATCGATTACAACTTGGCGACCACCCATTTGAGTGTTGCCGGACCAACCCTGTCCACCACGACCGAACTGACGGTGGGCTCATAAGCCTGATTTGGTCAACGCGATGTTCGCGGCACAATTACACGTGGCCTGATCGCAGATGACCGGATCGGTAAACCTTACAAGTCCCTGTTCGACCAGTCGGGTCCCGTCCTTGATCCCGCACCCGGCCCGCTTGAGCACCCCGCCCGAGATCGACACCCCATCACAGCCCGCCCGACAAGACCAACCCCGATACCGGTTCTGACCCTGTTGGAGTACGACTTCGGGATTGGTATCGATCCACCCGTCCGGACCCAACACCCTGATAGAGGTGAAATTGGTCACGTCCAGTTCGGTCAGCCATCTCTCTTGCTGGTCCGTGTAAGCGCGTCCATCGGGAAACTGAATTCGGCGCACACAGTAGCGAAGACCGTGCCGGTTGCAGTAGTCGATCCCCCGGAGAATATCCTGTTCGTGTCCGGGCAAATACATGAACGTGATAACGACCCGACCGGCCCCGTCCTGGTCCACGTGCCGGACCCGTTCCAGTAAGACACGTTGTTGATCGAACTCAGTCAGATGTTCGTAATGGACCGAGAAGAACATCACACGCATGATCCGGGACAGGTCCAGATAATACTGATCCGAACGGGTCCCATTCGTGACCACCCCTTGCATGAACCCGTTCTGGTGTGCCCGCTCGACCCAGTCCGTGAACCAGGGAATCACACACGGCTCCCCACCGGCGTAAAAGATGAACCCCTCAGAATAAACCCGGGTGATCTCGTCGATCAGGTCCAACCCGTACTGACGATCCATCAACGAGGACACCTGATCGGACTGCGTACAGTACGTACAGGCGTAATTGCACCGATCACCGGTGTTCAGGTCGATCCGAAAGGTCCGATAACTGGGCTGACACGCCCGAATGTCCGGTAACGCAGCCATCAGAACAGCTTCCCCGCGATCCGGGCCAAAGTCTCCTTTATGTCGGACAGGGTATGGGTGATGCTGGAACGATCCTCGTGGTACCGATCCAACAGTGCCATTAAAGTTTCCGTCTGTTCGTCATGGTGCTGGTGTTGGTGCTGGATCATCTCTTCGAGCTGACGGATTAGCGTGTTCCTATCGGTCCACATCCGCCTGATCACATAGGCCAGTGCGACAACCAGCAACAGAAGGATCGCAGCGACCGATCCGGTCCCGCCCGCGATGATGATTCCAAAAGATTGATTAAGTACGTCCCACATATCCGGTCCCCTTTGCGTCCCACACAAGTAGTTATCCGATTGGGGTCTTGCGGGTGAACCGCGCGGATATCATATAGGTGGTATCGAACCGGAATGTGTGTTTTGAGGGTGCGTCCCGAACACGGGCTACCATTGCGGTTCGGTATGTCCCTGACGGGGCTTGTGCATGTAGGTTGAATACGGTCATCGGGTCTTGAACACGCCCGGTGGCCGTACTCGTTTCCACCCTGGTGCACCAAACCGATCCTGTTCGGGTAAGTAAGAACAGAGCAACCGGAGAACCCGAATGTACGTGGTCAAATTCCCGAATGGCGAATACCAATATCACAGGAGACCAACCCGAACCCAGTACGAGTCCCGAATGGCTCGAGGACCCGACCTGAATCAGGCCCGCGTGTTCACCACACGTACAGCCGCCAAGAACAGCGATGGTATCCGCGAGCAGGGCGTTCCGGTCGAGATCGAAATCAAGGAGAAAGTATCATGCTGACCGTGTTGTCCCTGACCATGCTGACCCTGTCCGTGATCTGCGCGTTGACCGAGCTGGGTCGATCCGTCTGGTTCACGATCAAGGAGTACGCACAGTGACATTACCTCGTACAGCCACCCAACCGGACCGTCCCTATGACAGGACCGAAGTCTTGAACCGGTCCGAGGAAATGGCGCATCGGATGGACCCGACCTATGAACGGTTACAGTCGGGCTTTCTGTCCCCGTTGATCGAACGCACCTATGCGATATTGCTGTCCACGTACACGATCTGCCCCCTGGAATGGGTCGAGGTGAAAGACGACCTGTTCGAATCCGAAACCTGTGGAGTCCATTATCAGGTGTGGGACAACCAGACGTTCCCCCCAACCGGACCCAATGGGGCACGTTATCTGACCCCACCCGCGCCGGGATGGTGCGCAAGCGGTAATGAGATCGAATGCACCCTACACGAGACCCAGGCCCAGGCCATGGCGGTGTGCGAGGCGGACTGGCACAAGCGTATCCTTCCGGCCCTGAAAACGACCGGGACCCGACCTGAATCCGTGGAGACCAGATAGAAATGGAACTGAACATAGATTTCGCAAACACTGATTCAAACTGGGCAGAAGCGAAGGAATGGGAAACCTGGATCAACCAAGACAAGGGAGGTTCTCACGAAGAACCAAATTGGTCATTTGATTGCAGCTTCAAACTCGATTTTGATGGCCCAATCTTGTCGTTCTCATCCCGGTTTTATCCGCCCGCTCGACATTACGGTGATGGCTGGGACGGGTCTGTAACTGTGTATCACAAGGATGAGGTCCTAGCCGTAACAGAGTTTCAAGCAGAGACGCTAAACGGTCTTGTTGAAATGGTTGAAACGCATTGCCGTGACTATGAGCGCAAGGTGGTTGCCGCCATTAAAGATTACGTTAGCTAAGAAACCAACCCGATCAAAGGACGTGCCCGGTCGATGTTCTCAGAGATGTTGCAGTTCCCCAATACCCAATAGCCGATATGGGAGACCGTGGACTCAATTTGTCCATAACCTAATCACATTTTCCGCGTTTAATCGTTAGGGTGTTTATGTCAAAGTCAGTAAACGTTTTGTCTACCGGAAAATAATGAATTCCATGCACCACGCTATCGATATAATAACCGATTAAGTCGCTATACTCATCATGGTACTGTTGAATATAGAAGGGGATCAAACCAGCTCCTCTTGAGAGATTGTTTTCTATATACCCCTGTCCCAGTTTTATTCGTGAATTGGGTATCATTTTGTCGTTGTCAAACACTCCCCAAATCAAGTCGGTTCGACGGTTTGGTAAAATTATTTTGTATTTTTCAGTTGTGTTGCGGCCTGTCCATGGGTCTTTATAGCTGGTAGTGCACTCGATCACCTCTCCATGTGAGGGAGAGGCAATTAGGGTAAGAGCAAGGGCAAGTAATATATTTTTTACTCGAAACATAACGAATTCCAATCGTTCACTTTTATGCATTGCATCCTAATTTTATAATAGCTTCACTTTTTAGGTGCAACACCAGGGCGTGGACTCAACTTGTCCATCCTGATCGGTGTCCGCCCTAGTCGATGTTGCAGCCCATGACGTGACCATGTTGGGCCCACCCTGAATCCATGTTGATCTCAGGTTCACATCCAGGTTCACATCCAGGTTCACATCCAGGTTCACATCCAGGTTCACATCCAGGTTCACATCCAGGTTCACATCCAGGTTTGCTTGATTCGACAGCGAAAATGACCAAGGGCAAACTCGTCCCATTTCGGCCCTATTCCACTGACGATGCCAAGTTGATTTCGTCAGCGAGCCCGAAAAGATCAATGATTTCAAAGTGTTGAAAATCCATGGATCAGGCTAGGCTCAGAACAGGCTCAAAAATCGTTCACCCGCGTTGCATCCGGGTGGGCATCCGGTGGGGTCCCTTGGACCCCCCATGGGGGGGATTCTTCGCGCCGGAATCCTTTACTTGGCAAATATCGCGGCGGAAAATTTTTGGCACTAATCGAGGTCATGATGGCCCCATTCTGTGTCCCACAACACACCCCACAGCCCCCCACAGCGCCCCCATGATGGACCCGCCCTGCGCAACCCCACTCTGATCCCCACCATGATCCAGTATGGGCCTCGCTGAACGCTCGGTCAGTTCGTTCCCCCGGTCATCATCCCACAGCACCCCGACATCATCCTGTACGCATCCTGGTCCCGATCCTGGACACCCATTTCGGTGTACCCGCGTAAATACCAGTGTTGAGTTTACATCATCAACGAATCTCCTCGAACCGGTCTTGGCATAGCGCCGTTTCGAATGGCATGGACCCCTGATCAGTTTGTCAGTTTTCTGATCAGGGGTTCTTTTTTGTCCAGACCGAACCTGTGCACGATTCCGAGCTTGTCCCGGTAAGTAGTAGAGATCGGTTGCTCATCGATCACTCCCGTGTGTTCGAACCATATGGGATGTACACCTCGGGTGGCTTTGCCATTGTCCCCCGGTACCTTGTCGGGTCGGCCTTCGGGTCGGCCCGTTTTGGTTCAGTCCGGAAATCATCGTCGATCCGTAAATACCTCTAGCCGCTAATGAGAGGTAACGAGATGGCCTTGAACAATTCTTTCACTTTCACCGCCGCTGGGGAGACCAGTGACCCGATTGGGGTTCGATCCACATCGATCCCGATGACCATTCACGGGGCTGGTCCGACCTGGACGGCTGGATCAACCACGGTCCGGATCGAAGCCAGTACCGATTTGACCGATTGGGTACCGCTGATGGACGCCGACGATCTGTTTCAGGAATCCTATTCCGGGACACTTTCTGGTTCGCACATTCGCGCCCGCGTACTCACGCTCAACCCTGGTGATCAGATCACGATCACCTTTAGCCGTTAAGGGGGTCGATCATGTGTGGTAATCCGTTTTCCCCTCCTAAGCCGCCCGCACCGCCCCCGGTTCCCGATCCGGATACTGCGATCCGCGAACGCGAGGCCAAGGCCAAATCCGAAGCATTGACCGAGCGTAATAAGCGCGGCAAGTCCATTGCTGGTTCCCAGACCATCAATCAGAAGACTGGTTTTTTGGGCGTGGCTGATCTCCTCGGGGGGTCGCCGAAAGTCTAATGGATAATGATCTTCTCAAACAACGCTGGTCCGAGGCCAAGACTCGTCGGGACGAATGGTTTTCCGAGATCGACGAGTCATTCCTGTACACGTACCCGGAACTATCCGTGTACCGGGAAGAGGGACAATTGCCGGTCGAGGATGTGTTATTCGATTCCACACCGGCTGATGCTGTGTCCACCTTGGTCAGCAACGTACTCAATTATGGGATTCCGATTTCATCTCAGTGGGCCAAGGTCCAACCGGGCGAGATCATGCGCTCCCAGGGCGTCCCCGGTGATGTCGAGATCATGCTGGACCATCTCAACCGGTCTTTGTTTGACGAGTTGAACCGGTCCAACTTCTATGTCGCGGCTGGTGATGCCATTCGCAACGCTGTGGTTTGCGGTACCGGTGCGATGTCTGTCCGGCTTGAGCGCGACAACACGTTGCGGTTCACCTCTATCCCGATCAAGAACCTGTACGTGTTGGAGTCCCCGTCCGGTGTGCTGGATACCTTCTTTATCCAGAAGCGTGTCCGCGTTCACACCCTGGTTGATCAATACGAGAATCTGCCCAAATGGCTGAACGACTTGGCTCGGGACAAACCCGATCAACGTGTATCCGTGTTGGAGGTGAGCTTGCCCACTCCGGACGGGTACGATCATCAATTCCTGCTCGAAAAGGACATGCATGTTCTCGAACAGCACACACGGGAATTCCCCTACATTCTGGGGTTCCGTTGGGAACGGATCGACGGCGAAGCCTGGGGCACAAGCCCGGTCCGGCACGCGTTGAACGACATCCGTGTACTCAACAAGATGGTCGAGAACCAATTGAAAGCTTCCGACTTTGCCGCGTTCGGTGCGTGGTACGGCGATGATGAGCTGATCGCCGAGAATGGAATCACTCCGGGCTCGTACAATGTGACCCAGGGTACGATTCATCCTATTTCGTTTCCCGGAAACTTCGCAATAACCGAAAAAACGATTGGGTCGTATCAGAACCGAATTCGTCGTCAACTGCTTGACGTCCAACTTCCCCCGGTAGACACCAATCGGGATCGGATCACCTCGACCGAGATTCAGGTCCGTCAAGGTGAATTCTTGCGCCGGATCGGTCCCGCCGCGTTGCGGCTTGAGCGAGAGTTTTTCCGTCCCGCTGTGAAGCTGGCCTTGGACTTGCTGATCGGGGTCGGGGTCCTACCGGACGTCCGCGTTGACGGCAAGGCGTTCCACATCGATGTCCAATCAGTCATCCGAAAGGGACACGTACTCGAACAGGTCGATAACTCGCTCCGGACCCTGTCGATGTTGGCCCCGTTCGGTCAGATCGCGTTCCAGGGGATCGATTTGCAGGGGTGGATCAATTGGGTTTTGAAGGAAACCGATTTTCCGGCTGAGTTCATCCAACCCGCTCAGGACGACAACCCGGATCAGATCACCACGATCATGAACATGCTGATGCAACAACAGGGCGTCTCGGGTGGACCGGCACAGCCCCCACCGGTTGAGCCGTAAATAAACCTGAACGCGAAACCAAACCCAAACCAGATCAGATCAAATCAATGTCCGACACCTATTCGAAAAGGTTGACCCGTAAAGCGGTCACCACATCCCAGTCCAGTAATGATCTCGTGCGAGCTTACGCCAGTGTGTTTGATACACCCGCTGGTGAACAGGTCATGCTTGATCTGCTTACCCAACTCAACCACCCCAAGATCGACAACACCGCACCGGACCCGACCGCGATAGCGATCCGTCACGGACGTCGCGAGATCGTCGAGTACATCCTGAAAAAGGTCGATAAATCCGAGGAGCTTTAATCATGGCTGCAAAACCAAAAACCAAAACCCCGGCCAAGACCAAACCGGTCGAGCCCCAAACCGATACCCCAGTCCAAGAACAAGAACCGGCCCGGCCCAAGACCCCGACCAAACTGGAAAAGCTTGCGGCTGACCTACACGGGTTGATGGCTGAGCAGAAGATCGCTGTGCAACGGGCGGAAGACGCAAACGCGTCCCTGATTAAAGCACGGTCGGAAGTCACCCGATTGGATCAAGCCGTGAAACGCGGACAGACGATCTTGCTCGAACAAGTACGCCAAGGAGAACCGAAATGACCGAAACCACCACGACCGATACCCAGACCCCAGAACACAAACAAGAACAAGCACCGGCCACGACCCAGGACGACACCGGGCTGGCCGGTATGATTTCTGATCCGGGCCCGTCCCAGGACCAGACCCAAACCGATACAACTGTCACCGATACAACTGTCACCGAAACGACTGACACCACGATGGACGTCAGCATGGGTGAACTTGATATCGCGGCGGTTCCTGAAAAGTTCATCGACAAGGATACCGGCACGTTGAAGATCAACGAACTGGTTGACTCGTATAAGAACGCCGAGTCCGAACTGGGAAAAGCCCGCCGCAACCCCCAGGGTGAAGTCCCCGACTCGTATGATTTCGAGTCCACGTTTGACGAGATCAACGCCCGGATGGATCAAGACGGAACCGGGTTCAAGATGGAACTGTTGGGCGAACAAGAACGTGCGGAATGGCAAGATACGTTCCGCGATCTCAATCTGCCCCAGGACACCGTCAACGTGTTGCTGAACAAGTACGCGGATCGTGTCACTCAAATGATGGCCTCTATGGGTCCGCACGTCGATGCCCAACACGAAATCGGCACGCTCCAACGTGAATGGGGACCCGAAGCGAAAAACCGCGCCGATCAGGTGGTTGACTTCGCCCGCACGTTACCGCCCGAGGTTTTCAACATGCCCCTCAAGAGCACGGCTGAGGGAATGAAGTTTTTGGAAACCGTCATGGCTACGAAGCGCGGACCGGGTGACGGTCCGGTCGATGCTGGTGCGGCCAACCCGACCGATATCAAGGCGGAAATTCAAACTCTCATGGACGACCCCGCGTACTGGACCGATACGGATCGCGGTCGTCAACTCCAATCCAAAGTCCAAAAACTATCTGCCCGGATCAGCTAATCCGGATCACCTGACACCCGTTTCGGGGCTCTTCCGTAAATACTTTTAGAACGACAAGAAGAGCCCCGCCAAACGAGGCCCAATCCCGCTCGGGACCCCTCCTACTACGCGGCTTAACTCGCAACCGGTCGTCATAGCCAACGCGATTTAACCCGACAACATAGGAGGTATCCCCGATGTCGAATACCGTTGATCAATCCTTCATTACTCAGTTCCAATCCGAAGTCGTACACACGTTCCAACAGAACGGCTCAAAACTTCGCGACACCGTCTTTTACAAACCGAATGTGACCGGCTCCAGTGTGGAGTTCCCGGTCCTGGGTCAATCTGGTTCCCAAAAGAACCGTTCCCGACACGCCGATCTGGTCCCTCAGAACATCGGTCACAGCAACGCGACCGCACAGATGGACAACTACGAAGCCATCGAACTCGTCGATGCCCTTGACGAATTCAAGACCAACATTGCGGTCCGTCAGGCGTACTCCAAATCAATTGTCCGACAACTCGGTCGTGATATGGACAACATCATCATCGAAGCCGCGATTAATGGCGCGGGCCTGACCACGGGTGCTGCCGCTGCTTTTGACTTGGCGATGATGACCGAGATCAAAGCCATGGCCGGATCGAACGACTGGGACGAGGGCGACGATGACCGCTGGCTCGTTGTGACCCCGACCGTGATGAAACAACTCGACTCTCTCGAGCAGTTCATCAGCGCGGATTACGGCACATCCGACGCGGCACGAGCCGCACGTTACCCGAAACTTTACGGGTTCAACGTTGTGGAAAGTTCCCGTCTGGAAGACGCCACCTTGTTCCAGACCACGGGTGGTCAGCACACCTGTCTGGCCTACCACAAGAACGCGCTTGGCCTGGGTACGGCACGCGACATCAACATTGTTGGTCCGGAACGGGTCCCGATGAAAAACGCGTGGTCCGTGATCGGCGAAATGTCCGCCGGTGGCACTGCGATCCTCTCGACCGGTGTGATCACGGTAGACGTGACCATCTAAGCGGTCTGAGCACATCAAGCTGATAGGGCGGTCTTCGGACCGCCCTTTCCTTTTGGATCGGTAAATACCTCTAAAGAGAGGAACCGTCGATGTCTCAGACAAAGTTCGATATCGCATCCGGGGCGCTAACCCGGCTTGGCGGAAACACAATCCAGGATTTTTCCGAAGACTCGCACGAGGCGACGGTGGTCGCGAACATTTATGACTCGCTCTTCGAACAGGCCCTCACCGAATACAATTGGAACTTCGCGAAGAAAAACACCCAACTGAGCAAGACCACATCGACCCCGGTTGATCCAAATTGGTCGTACGAGTATGCGCTCCCGTCCGATTATCTCCGCGCGGTCCAGGTCATGAACACGGCGGGTGGTGGTCTGACCTACGCGTCGGACTATTCGATTGAACAGCAATTCGTGTACGCGAACCAAGACGGTTTGCTGATGAAATATCTGTACAAACCGGACGAGTCCAATCTGCCCCCGTGGTTTGTCTATTACTTCCAATCTGCACTGGCCTATCACATTTGCGAACCGATCACCGGGGTGGGATCGACCAAAGAGGTGCTTTGGCGCGAACTCGACGACTACCGCCGCAAAGCCACAGTTCAGGACAAGCTTGAGAACCCGGCCCAATCCGCGTTCCCGATCAGCTCGCTGATTCTGGCTCGGAGGTAACCGGGATGCCTCGTTTCAAGATCGCGCAATTCAGTTTCAACGCCGGAGAGTTCGGCCCGTACGTAGACGGTCGATCCGATTTGGAGTCGTACTCGAAGGGCGCACAACAGATCGACAACTACATGGTGATGTTGCAGGGCGGGCTCAGTCGTCGCCCCGGCTTCAAATACATTGATGACGCGGCTGACGCGGTCCGGTTGACCCGGTTTAGTTTCTCGGACGAACAACAGTACCTGTTCGTGTTGTTTGATCAAAACATCAAGATTTACCGCAACGATGTCGAGGTGTTTGACTTCAACCTCGACGGTCAGTCCGTCCCATATGTGGAGGATGACATTCCGAGTTTGCGGTTCGCTCAGTCGTACGACACCATGTATGTGTTCCACAAGGATTATCCGGTCCGTCAGATCGTCCGTAATGGCGCACACGACGACTGGACCATCTCAGAGGTGAGCTGGTCGAACGAACCGTTCAACCGGATCAACAAGACGGACGGGTGTACCCCTTCGGGCACATCCGGGACGATCACCCTGACCCTGACCGGGGTTTGGTGGACTTCGGACCACGTCGGGAAACGGGTCAAGATCAACGACGGTGTCGTTCTGATTACGGGGTATTCCAGCCCGACCCAGATCACCGGTACGGTCGAGACCAATCTGATCAACTCGAACCAGTCGTACGAATGGTCCGAAAACCCTTGGCAACCCCAGTTCGGGTATCCCCGCTCCGGTACGATCCATCAAGATCGCCTCGTAATTGGCGGGTCCGCCTACTTGCCCCAAACCGTTTGGGGGACACGAACCGGCTCGTATGGGGATTTCGACCAGTCCAAAACCGATGACGATTACGCATGGACCTTTGATATCAGTTCGAACGAGGTCGCGGTGATCCGGGACGTGTTCAGCATCAAGGGGGCTTTGCAGATTTTCACCAACACGACTGAGTTCGTCGATGACAGCACCCCGATCACCCCGTCCAACGTGAACCCGAAACCCCAGACCACCCATGGTGTGGGGGATGTTCCGGTCCTATCTGTCGCGGGTGAAACCCATTTCATTTCCGGCAACCGGGATATGTTGCGGTCAATGTACTACTCGTTCGAGAACGACACATTCTTGGCGAAAAACTACACCGCGTTTGCCCACGACATTCTGTCCGGGGTGAACTCGCTCAGCTTTATCCGGACCTTTTCGGACTACCAGAGTTCGTTTTTGTTTCTCACACAGGACGACGGGGAGATGCGTTGCCTGATGCTGGAGCCGTCCCAACAAGCGTTCGGGTGGTCCCGTATCGTCTCCGATGGTACTTTTCTGGACAGTCAGGTCGTCGATGATGAACTGTACGTGTTGGTCCGCCGCAACGGTGTGATCCGGATTGAGGAGCTTATCCCGGACGCGTTCTGTCTGGACAGTTGGGTCGAGGACACAGATGTGTCTAAAACCAATTGGGGCCCGTACGCGCACTTGGCAGACCGAGAGGTACAAGTCGTCGTGTACAACGACGATGATGTCCCCCTCGAACATGGAACGGTCACGGCTGACCCCAGTGGAAACATCGTGCTGGACGAGGCGTACGCACGGATCGTGGTCGGGCTCCCTTACACGAGTACGGTAACCACAATGCCGTTGCAGTTCGCGATCCGTCAACAACCCATGCGGGGTGAACGCATCCGGAAGATTCGCGCTTGGGTGAACGTGTACAACACACAGGACCTAGCCGTGGACGGGAAGGATATCCCGTTACGCCAATTCGGTGATGAACTTCTGGATCAAGGTGTCCCGGCCCAATCCAAGAACATTTCGGTTCGCATGGGCGGGATCAGTACCGATCCGGTCGTGACCCTGTCCAATGAATCCGTATTCCCGGCCACCATTTTGAACCTCTCGACCGAGGTCAAGGTAGGTATGCCATGACTCTAGAACAGTTTGAAATCCGAGAAGTCCGCGAATCCGATATCCACTACATGTGGGCGAACATGCGCGCATCTGATCGGGCCGAAATGTCCGTGAGCGGGCTGACCCCGGATAACTACTTAGACCGGATGTCTCGAACATTCCAAGAGGTCGTCTTGCACGAGGGCGTCCCCATGGTGCTGTACGGGGCAAACCCTTCGGTTGCCGCTCTGATCTTTGCCCTGATCGGTACTGATCAGCTTGATCGGTTTCCCAAGACGTTCACCCGGTCCAGTCGTTCGTATGTGCGCAACCGTCTGCGCGAACACTTCCCGATGACCGGGCTGGTGTTTCCAGACGTGGAGAATACGAAAACTATCCGTTGGCTTGATCGGATCGGATTCGAACAGGTCCGCCCGGTTAAAGCCCCAAACGGGGCATTCATGCTGATGGAATACAAGGGAGTACGATCTGATGTGTTTTGATCCGATCACAATTGGTGCTTTGACGATCACCGCAATGGACGCGGTGATGGTTGGGGCCGGTTTGGCAGCAACCATGCAAGGGATGAACAGCGCCAAAGCCCAAGCAAAAGCCCAGGCACAACAGTACGAATATCAAGCCCAAGTCACGGAATTGGATTCCGCACTACGCGTGGACGAACAACGTCGTAAAGCCGCTGCCCTGACCTCGACCCAACGGGCCCTATACGGGGCGTCGGGTGCATCGGGCGGTTCTGCAACGGTTCTTGACGTCCTTGGGTCCACCCATGAGAACGCCGGTTTTAACATCTACAACGAACAACTTGCCGGACAACTTGGGGCCGGAGCAAGTCGTACCAGTGCGGGTGCGGCCATTGCGAACGGTCACAATAGTGCGGTTGGGTCAATGATGAACTTCGGGGTCGGCTTGGCTACCCAAATGAACTCGAAAAAAGCATAAGGAGGGAGGCCCACATGGTAAAAATTCCGCGCTCAGAAACTGGTGCCCGTTCGCTCCCGCGTGTCCGTTGGGCTGTCGCATCCGATCAGACTTCGATGTGGAACGGGCTGACCAGCACCGCGCTCAGTCACGTCGGGAAAGGACGCGACCACGAGATGATCATCAAGCAGGCTCAGGATCAAGCAGCCGCTGACGCAGCCGCCGATGCTGAACGTGTCGCCCAAGAGGGTGGCGATCCTTTGATGGCCCTCAAGGATGGTGATTCCGTCTGGGGGACCACCAAAGCGGACGACGCCTATAATGAGGCGCGCAGGATGTACTTCGCGGTTCAGAAAGAAAATCAACTCGCTCAGACCCTGACCCAGCTACACCAGGACAATCCCAACGATATCGAGGCTTATCAAAAAGCAGTCCGCGATCACCGCAAGACGTTTTTGGAATCGGTTCCGGCTGAACAGATCGTCGCATTGGGGGCCAAGTACGACGCACAAGCCACCAATTTGGGCGCAAAGGTCCAGGCCGAACAGGAACGCGTATTCCATGCAGGACGACTGGGCGAATACACACAGACCCTGGAAACGTTGGAGTCCGAAATCACCAATGCGATTTTGCACGGGGACACCATGACGGGTTCCGGGGAAAGCCTGGAATCCGCAACCAGCCGGACACACACGATCTTGATGAACATGTTCGAGCAAAAACTGATCGGGGCTAAAAGTTTGCGCAGTCAGGAACTTGCGATCCGGACCAAGATGCGTCGGGCAGAATGGCGTCGTTCATTCCGGGGGCTGGTCGAACAGAATCCCGAACAGGCCCAAGACGTGATTGACGCGATGAAATCCGGGGACGCATCCACGATGCGTGATCTGGGCATTGACCCGAATGAGTTTCGCGGGACCCCGTTGGATTCGGACGAACGTATTCGTTTGGCGAACACGTTGGAGACCGAGCTGACCCAAGGTAAAGCCAGTCAAACCGTGGCGAAAGGACGCGTGCGTTCGGCCATGCGCGACCAACTCAGTTCGGCCCGCAACACCGGAGAGTTCAACCCGGACATCATCGATCAGGCCGGGACCATGTTCGGGCCTGAGGTTGCCGAAGACTTCCGTCAGGACATCTCTATCGCGCAAGCCGGACATCAGGCGTTTAAGATGGTCCTGAACGATCCCGCACGCACCCGCGAGATTTTCGACCAGCTCAAACCGGAACCGGGTGGTGAAAATTATGATGCACGGATGTCCGCGTACGAGACCGCCCGCAAGCAGTTCGAAACGTTCCAGACCATGATCGACCCGTTTGACAAGAAGTTTGATCCGGTCGGGGCGATCCAGTCCGCCTATGGTACGGATGACCCCGACACGATTTTGGGTATCCAAGAAAAGTGGGGGCTTCGCACACACCAACGGTCAATCCTGACCCGTGGGGATGCTGAGCGTCGGGTCGATGCGATTGACCAATTGGAGCCCGGCCAACGGATCGCGGCCCTGAACGCGCTTCGGGGTGAATACCAGGATGACCAGTTCAAGCTGGTCTACAACGATCTGGTCCGTGCAGGAATGAACCCGTCCACCTCTATCTTGATGAACACGCAAAAGTTCCCCCAACTGAATCGTGCGATGTCCCAGGCCCTTATGATCGACCGTAAGGACCTGAACGAGGAGTACAAGAAACGGTCCGAGGGCGGCAAAAGTTTGCGTCAACTGGTCGAGAAGGTTGATCAGGAAATGTCCGCGTACAAGTTGACGATCACGGGCCCGCTCAGTCAGCACAACACGAACGCGTTCAATTCGGCCCGCTATCGTTCATATCAGGCGTACCGCGACACACTTTCACACACCGCGTTGTTCTTGATGAACTCGGGAATGTCCGCTTCGGATGCGGTCGATGCGACCGTGGGCAAGTTCACCTCGCAATGGGCACTTGAGGGATCATATCGGGTCCCGGCCCAACACAACGCGAACCACGTCCGCGATACCGCCGAAACGTTTTTGAACGACATCGGCTCGCTCATTTCGGATCGTGATCAAGCGGATGCGCTTCGCCGGTCCGGCTATTGGATGACAAACGAGGACGAAACCGGTCTGATCTTGATGACCGAGTTCGGTATGCCCGCGCACGGGAAGGACGGACGGATTGAGATCAAGTTTGAAGACGCCGCCAAGGTCGGACGCAAGGCCGAACGCGATGATCTGAACGATGTCGAGGATGAGGTCCACGACATTCTCCTAGAAAAGGGGATTCCTCATTAATGTCTGATTTTAACTTTTTGATCCCGATGGACTACGAGGATGATCCGGACCACTGGGATCGGATGAAACACCTCTCGATCACCTCTACTGGTGACGCAATGGACGCGGCTGTAGACCGGGCTTGGTACTACAACCCGATGCAATCGGTTCGACGCATGTGGGAATTCGATGACGCTCGATCCGAGACGTCCCGTTTCCTGACCGAGGACGAGTACAAGGAGTCGGAATATGCCCGTCCAGGTGTGTTCTTTGACGACGGTGTCAAAGAGAGCGTTGCCGCGATCACCGCAAAACGGTTTGATGAGCGGGCACAGTTCAACGACGTTATCAATCGGGCCCCGGACGGGTTTTGGACCCAGGCCGGAATCATCGGTACGGAATTCGCGGTCAGCATGGCTGACCCGTTCAACTTGGCAACCGCACTGATTCCCGGCCTGGGTCTGGGCTTGCGTGCCGGTTCATTTGGTGCAGCCGCCGCACGTGGTGCGACTGCGGGTGTGATCGGTGCAGCCGCTGTTGAACCGTTGATCTATACCGCTGCCCGTCAAGAGCAAGACAACGATTACACCGCGTTGGACTCGTTGATGAACATGACCGTGGGCGGTGTCTTGGGTGGATCGTTTGGTGTGGCGGGTAAAAAGTTTTCGGACTGGCGTGCAAGCCGGGCCAAGACCGATCCCGAAGCGCGCCAACTCAATCCGCTTGATTTTCGTGAATCGATCACCCCGGACACACACATCGGTGCATTCCGAACCGCCCTGGCACAAATCGCCTCAGATCGTGCCGTCGATGTCAGCACAGTATTGGAGTTAGACCCGATTAGTGGTGCACATGCCCGTTCGGGTGCTACCGGCAACCCCAAACGGTTTGTCCCGATTGATGCTGAATTTGAGACCGAGATCGGTGCTAAGCGTGCACTGACGGCACTTCGGGGAAACGGTATCAAACTGGGGGGTTCTGGAACGGTTCGCGTATCTGGTGATCGTGCCGTACGTATCCAACAGACCCCAGGCGGCAAGTGGACCATACAGGTCGAGACCGCAAGCCAACCCGTAACCAACACGAACGGAAAAATCCGCGCATTCACCACGGAAGAACAAGCCGTGAAATTCGTTCGTGAATCCGGTGAACGTGGTTTGCGTCACGTCGAAATGGGCGACGGCTTGTGGATGGTTCTTCGTAACAGCACCCCGGACGATGCCCGTGTTCAGGTTGATCTCAACCGGACGGTTCGGGCAAAAGCCAATTTGGACGAACCGGTTGACGTCGCATACGAACGGATCGTTCAGGAAGCCGGTGGGGAACCCGTATTGAGCCAAACAGGTTCACCGAAACACGTTCTGGGTCCAGATGAAATTCGTGAACGCGCGCGGGCCAACCACGCGAGTCGTGTTGGTCCGGGTGCAATGGACGACGATCCGGTTGAACTTCATTCCGTAGATAACAGCATGGATGAATTGGTCAAACAGGTCGAACAGGTCGATGCTGATCTAGCCGCGATTGAACGAAGCAATCCGGAATTTCTTGACGAAATTCGCGACGAGATGACTGAGGTCGATCTCGAATTGAAACGATTGGACGATTTTGAACAAGCCGCGTCGATTGCGATTGCGTGCGGTATTGGGAAACAAATATGAGCACAAAGAAAAAATGTCGCGTCATGATCCAGAACGCTGGATTGGACCTGTCCGAAAAAGACATCAATGATCTCGTCACGAAACTTGACCGTGACGCGCAACGTGCGCGCCATTTCGGGGACACCCGCACGTTCGAAGAGGTCGCAATGGAACGGTTCGAAGAGCGGATCAGCGAAAAGCGAAAGGAAGTTTTCGTCAAGAAGCGTCGTGTCCAGTTCAAGGCGTTGGCCCAAAAGCGCGCGTTCGATTATATCGACCGATACCGCGAAGGTGTTTATGAACAGACCGGACAAGAGGCCAACTATTACGACGCGTTCAAAGCGTACTTGGTCGGCACAGAGGACGGGATGGCGTTTGGCTCTCGTCAATCCGTGGATGCGCGCCAAAAAGCATTGGAGCGAGAATTCGCGGGCCGATTTCTGAACGACCTTGAGAAAGCCGACTTGACCGAGATTGCGGTCCGAGGTGACTTGGATCGGGATGTCGCACGTGAAATGTTTGGCGGACTTGACGAGTCTGTAACCGGCAACAAGCAGGCGTTCGAGTACGCGAAGATTCTACGCCGGTCCCAGGATCACATTCTGGCTCGGATGAACCGGGCCGGTGCATGGATCGATCAGGACCCCAGCTACATCATCCGTCAACAGCATGACCGCCAAAAGATGTTCAAGCATGGCGAACAGGCTTGGATCGACCACATCAAAGGTAAACTGGACTGGAACCGGATCGCCCGTGAACAAGATTTGCTCCCGGAAGAGTACGACCGGTTCCTCTCGAATGTTTGGAAAAACCTGACCATCGGGAAAAAATTCGAGGGCCGGTCCATGGCTGGTTCCGGTAACCTTGCGGAACGCGTATCGGCGGAACGGATTCTCCATTTCAAGGACGCGTACTCGTTTTTGGACTACCACATGGGCGATCAGTTTGGTGCACAGACCACATTGTCCCAGACCAGCACGCACGCGATTTATCAGGCCGCGAACAACACCGGCTTGATGGAATCGTTCGGGACCAACCCGGATGATTTGTTCGAGACCATCGTGGGGAAAATCGGAAACGCGTTGCGTGATGATCCCACAAGTGCCCGTGCGTTCAGCCGGAAACGGGGACAGCTTGACGACTATTGGAACCAGATCACCGGTAAGGTCAACCAGACCAACAACCCGACCAGGGCCGCGATTGGTTCGGACATTCGCGCGCTCCAATCCATGAGCAAATTGGGCGGGGCGTTGTTGGCGTCGTTCGCGGACTTCGGCACGAAAGCCTCAGAGTTGAATTTCCAGGGCATGGGGCTGACCCAATCTTGGGCTAAGTCGCTCACTGGTTTCACTCGTAACCTTGGGGATGGCGAACGCGACGAGGCGTTGCGTTTGATCGGTATCGGGATGGACGGAATCCTCGGTCGTATTCATGCGCGCTTTCACGGGGTTGATGAGGTCCCCGGTCGGATGTCGCGCCACCTGAATACGTTCTTTCGGTTGAATGGTCTGCAATGGTGGACCGAGGCACAACAGGCCGGTACGGTCAAAATTTTATCCGCGCACCTGGGCAATCACGCGGACAAGCCCATGGCTGAACTAAACCAGAGTATGCAGCGAGTCATGCGCATGTACGGGTTTGATGAGGCCGAATGGAATCTACTCCGGACGCAAGCCGTCAAAACAATCGACGGTCAAAAGTATTTGGTGACCGATCCGCTACGCAAACTGTCCAGTCAAAAGATTCGCACTCACTTGGTCGAACAACGCGGTCTTGATCCCAAAGAGGTCAGCCCGGCTGAAATTGCGCGGTATCGTGACGACCTGGAAACTCGCGTCCGTTCGTACTTTGAAGACTCCGCAACACACACGATCCCGGAGCCGAGCGCGAAAGAGCAAGCTTGGCTGACCCAGGGGACCGATCCCGGTTCGATTGTGGGCATGGCGATGCGGTTTATAACTCAATTTAAAGCGTTCCCGGTCAGCTACACCAGCAAGACCCTGGGACGTCAAATTCGCGGTCGTGGCCTGCAATACGGGCCAAAGGTTTGGCTCCAGAATGGGGGGGCGTCCGGTGTTGCTCACCTGATCGCGGCCAGTACCGTCATGGGTTACCTGAGTATGACCGCAAAAGATTTTGTAGCCGGTCGTACCCCGCGCGACCTGAGCAAGCCAGAGACTTGGCAGGAGTCCCTATTGAGGGGTGGCGGACTGGGCATTTACGGAGATTTCCTGTTCGGGCAATTCAACCGGTACGGATCGAGCCCGCTTGAGGTGCTCACCGGTCCGACCATCGGAATGGGCTCGCAATTGCTCCGGGCCTACGGGAAGGTCCTCGAAGGTGATCCCGAAGGTGGGGCCGAACTCGGATTCAAGACCGGTGTCGGAATGGTCCCATATGGGAATATGTTTTACACAAAGTTGGCTGTGGATTATTTGATCCTGAACGAGATCAACGAGATGATCAATCCCGGTTACAAGACACGGATGCAACTTCGCGCGCAAGATCGGGGTCAAGACTATTGGCTCCCGCCAAACTGATCCAGCCCGATAAATACCCTTGAATCAAAATTGAGGGTATTTATCGATGTCCGTACTTTCCCAGGACCCGCGCCTGCAATATACAGCCGCTGTTGATCAGACCATATTCACAATCGCATTCCGTTTCCTACAGGATGACGACGTGGACGTGTATGTGGACGGCACTCTACAGACCGATGGTGTCGATTACAATCTGAGCGGTGCGGGTGACGTCACCGGGGGCGAATGCACATTTGTGTCCCCGATGACCGGCGGGGAAGAGGTTACGATCTATCGCAACATGGACCTTTCGCGTTCCGCTGATTACCAGCAAAAGGGGCCCTTCCGGTCATCTGTGGTGAACAACGATCTTGACCGTATATGGATGGCAATGCAGGGGCTGGACGAGTCGATCACGCGGACGATTAATTTCGCGGTGACCTCTCGCCTGGATTTGCCGATTGATTTCCCTGACCCGCTAGCGGATCACTATATCGGGTGGGATCACGCCGGGGAAAACTTGGTCAATAAAGATTTGAATGGTCTGGTTCAAGTCCCGGTAAGTGAATTTTTCGAACCCGTGTTGTTGGCGAATGACTACGCGGATTTCCTCGATCTGGTCGGCGCATCCCCGTTCATGCAAACCCTTTTACAAGCCAACAACACTACTGAGTTCCAAGGCGCTGTAGGTACGATCAATGCGTACTACGCGGATTTGGCCGAAATGTACCGCGCACAATTCGAGATCAAACCCGGCACAGTCGTGCGGTTGTCAGATCATGATGTGTACGAGATCGAGCCCACCAACGGGTACGCAGATGACGCGGTGTTCGGGGTGATCAGTACCGAACCGCACACGATCATGAACCATATGAAAGACCGGTCAGAGCATTGGTTGCCGGTCGCCCTTACCGGACGGGTTCCGTGTCGCGTGATCGGTCCTGTGAAGAAAGGTGATCGACTGGTCCCCAGTCAACATCCGGGTGTTGGTCAATCCGGTCAACCGGGACGAGGTGTGTTCGCCCGCGCGCTTGAGACCAAAACATCAGGCGAAGTTGGTCTTATTGAGGTCGCCATCGTCACCACAAACTAACTCGCTCGGTAAATATAGATAAACCTGAGTGAGGTGCATCTATCTATGCCACGACTACGCGACCCCGGAAAGCTACTCGACGATGAACTAAAACAAAACATTCGTGATGAGATTCACGAGTATGCCCGGCTATACGAGTTCACCGCTGCGATCCCGAAACCGGAAATTCCCGAAAATCCGACCGAGTCAGACTTTGACAAACTCGTCGCCTACTCAAAGGTGCGGACGTTTTATTCGAACAGCAAACGCGCTCAACTTCGCTTGATCACGGATATGGACAAAATCTCCGGTGGTCAACTCTTGGGCGGAAACAAAGTTCCGAATCCGGATCGAGAAGCCGACGAACTCGACGCGATGTTGAAAGACGTCGAGGACCGCCTCGGATGAAACTAGCTGAGATCGACTTCCCCCGGTTCGTCGCGATTTACCAAAAGATGATCGGCTATGACACCCCGGATATTCACATCGAAATTGCCCGCTGGTTGGAGGCGACCGATGGACAAGATCAACGTCTCTTACAAGTGTTCCGCAACGCAGGCAAATCAAATCTGGTTTGTCTTTATGTGGCTTGGAAGCTGGTGCGAGACCCGAACACGACCATCCTGGTGATGTCCGCGAAGTATCCACTGGCTGTGAAGAACGCAGAATTCATTAAAAAGATTATCGAAGAACACCCCATTTGTCAGAAGGTGCTCAAGCCGGACCAGAAAAACTGGGCTAAGGAAAGTTTCTCGGTTCAGCGCCCGGTTGCGCGACGTGATCCGTCTGTCTGCGTGAGTTCAGTTGATTCCGGGTTTACCGGGTATCACGCCGATTTGATCTTGGCCGATGACATCGAGATTCAAAATAACGTCGAAAATGAAGAAATGCGCGCGAAGCTGCGCAAACGGGTTCAGGATTTTGACTCGGTTGCACCCGCGACATTGTTTGTGGGGACACCACACTGTGTGGAGACGATCTACAATGATATCCAGGAATGGGACGGAATTGAGATTCTTCGGATTCCGTTTTGGACCGAATTACCCAATGGGGTGAAAAAACTGGCTTGGCCGGAACGGTTTCCGATGGACTGGTACAAACGGTACAAGTCAAAGAAAACATTGAATTATGTGAACAGTCAGTTGTTCTTGATCCCGTCTGATGTCCGGGAAACCCTGATTGATCCTGATTTGGTTGACACTGTCGATTGCGAACTTGAGACCGTTGAGATTTTTGCACCCCTGGGTAAGCTATCGAAGCCCGAGCTGCGTTTACGGATCGGTGATGAAACCGTTCGCGTGACCGGGTACGGCACATACTATGATCCGGCCTTGGGTATTGAAGGTCGCGACAACGCGGTGTTCGCGTTTGCGGTCCGGACCGAACACGGTGACATCATTGTGTTGCATTGCGAGACCCTTCCCGCGACCTCACCTCAAACCGGCTGGCAACCTCAACTTGACAGAATTATTGATATCGCTCTGGAGTACGGACTGCCCTCGGTCACGGTCGAGGGCGGTAACACAAATGTCACGTTGGACACGGACCTGAAAGCAGCCGCGTCCCGTCGGGGTATCCGGTTGGGCACGAACAAAGTCAGCCGTAACAAGATCAACAAAAAGGTCCGTATCGCGGAAACGTTGGAGCCGTTGGTCCGGGGCAAACGGCTTAAGGTTCACCCACGGGTACACGAGCACGGACGGTTCAACGGGGAGCTTGGGGAGTTTCCGGGCGGGAAAAGGGATGACCACATTGACGCCACCACGGGCGCACTCAATCAGATGGACTTGAATCCGTCCGTGCTGACCAAGGGGCTAAAAAAGATCAAGTCCGCACTGTCCGGGATGTCCGCCCCCCGCCAAGTCGTTGGTAAGCCCGGTTTGGGCAGACGGCTGCGCGGTCACCGATAAATACCTTCGTAATCTTTGAGGGTATCCCACATGACTGTCACTATCTATTCGAACACGATCATTGCGTCTAATCCGTCCGAGTCCGATCCCGAATTTGACTCAATCACGCTGAACTTGCCCGATGGTAATGCTGCCGGGATCACCGCGACGGGACAATCCGGGTCCGGCTTGGGCGCACGACCGCACATTTTCGAGATTGGTTCCGGTGTATCATTAGCGGATGATGGCGGTGCGCTTGATTTTTATTCGCGGGTTGGCTCGGGATTTGGTACCTCTTTTGAATATCGGTTCCGAGGTGGCGATAGCTCGACCAATGATAATGACGTTTTTTTCTATGATGGTCATATCACGCACGGCCAAGGGTGGCGCGCAGTCGTTGCCCCGTTCACGTACCCAGGGACCGGCGCAAACGCGCCGACTGAGGTCGTTGCCTCGAACGGAATCACCCGGTTGTCCTTCGATAATGGTGATCACATATCAACTAAACTGGTCATCGGCCATGACTACGCGGAAGGCACTAACGTGTACCCGCAAATCCACATGGCCCCGACCACAGCTATGAGCGCGGGCGAAGTCGTCGTGTGGGAATTCAGCTATGTCGTGGCACGTGGTAATCAGGGCGATAGTTCGACCGGGTCAGCCAACATCATCACGATGACGTATACCGCCGATGGTACAGAATTGGCCGGGGATCATTTGATTGTTGAGGCCGCTGATGTGGACGCGTTCGACGCGCTGGAACCAAACAGCATGATTTATGCACATTGCTCTCGTGGTGGGCTCGGCGACACATATGGTTCACCCGTGTATGGGGATGCTACCAATATCCACTATTTGAGTGACCGTGAAACAACCCGCAATCGTGTTTATCCGTTCACGTAATCGGTGACAGTATGAGACCGCCCAACAACAAGCAGATCGCGGACGCCCTAGAACAGACCCTGCTTGACCTCGGTACGGACTGGGTCAACGATCCCGATCTGGCTTTGTACCGGTTGCAAGAGTTGGTCTCTGAACTGCACTTGATGCATCGAGAGATTCTCGGTCAGGATGTTCGTGTACACTAACCGCGCCCCGGCTCATCTGGGGGACCGGACCCAAGTTCGCTGAGGCCCGGATATGGGCTTGAACGGCTTTCATCAGTTGTTCATTCATGGGTCACCTCATCAACGTATAGCTTGCGCACGTCCAAGACGTCGCCTTCATTGCAAATCCACTAACGACAAGGTGGAGTCGGTAGGGCCATCCAATGTGTTGGCGTGTGATGCCCCTCCAGCTTTGTCTGTGTGATGCTGTTCTCTATGTAAGACCACCATCCGGTGTCATCATCTGTCCAGCCCATTGACTTGTCGTTGTTGTCAACTTCACGCCAGAATGCGACGTGTACCACCCACACCGTACCAAAGTCATATCCGACAATAATATCTGTCTCATCCTTCGGTGCTGATTCAATTGGTTGCCAATTCATGGGACACCTTACCCTTTTCTAATTCAGTACCGGATAAAAGTCACATTCCCGGTCTGGTAGGTCGGCTTCGATCCGCGCGTCCAACTCGTCCATTGATCTCCACGACTTCGGCTTTTTCAGACTACTAAGACGGATACGGCTAAACCGGGTCGGCTTCGGTTCCGGCTTCGGCTCTGGTTTTTTGAACATCCCCCGGATGTCCTCGACCGTATACTTGAGTTCGGTCCGGGCGGGTTTTTGTTTTTGATCACGGTACTTCGCCATATACTCTTTTACAGATAGCTCGCCGTCCTCGACCACCTGATCCAAATCGACCCCGACGCGGTCGAACGCGGTTCGGAAAATACGATCGGTATCGATCTTGCGAATATCGTCATAGGTGCGGTGTGAGGTCGAGATGATCTCGTTCAGGTCGCGGGAGTCGCCAACCATATCAGTCGCCATTTCAAAGTATTTGCAGATGTTGTCCTTGAACTGGCTCAGATACAAGTCGCCCTCTTTCAGGACAAGCCGTCTGGTGTACCGGGAGAGAGCGCCCGTCTTGTGGTTGTCGCCATGAAAGTGATCGATTAAATGCGCGATAGTCTCCGCCATCAAAACAATTTCTTCCCTGGTCATTTTCAAATAAAATGTGGTCCCAGCTTTGAAGATGTTAGCCATGATCGTCACCCCCTTGATCTTGATGACGTTCGACAAAGTCAGGCGCGATCAGATCGATCAATTCGGGATCGTCCAACGCCTCGACCAGAAGAGACGAGCCCGAACGGCTTGCTTCATTGATCAGCTTTGCGATCAGGTGGTCCGCGTCGATCCGCGCGTTATCGGTTGGGCTGAGGTCACGATTGTACACAGTCTCACCCGCACCTTCGCGGATTTCGAAATAATCAACATCGTTGTCGTCGTTGAACCAACGAGCGAGGAGACCGCGCCAATTGTTATTTGAATACTGGTCCGGTAATTCGTTGTCTTCACGCATCAAGGTCAGCACGAACTTGATGTCAGATTGGACAAGTTCATCCATGGCCGCGTTGGTGTACCGGACGAACTTGTCGTACCAGGACAGAAATGCGTCGGGGTTTGAAGTGATGTGTTCGAAAAAGCGGCGCTCGTTCGCGCACTTCGGGGTGTCATCTTCGAACCGTGAGATGATCGATGTGCTGATCCGCGATCCACACACCTCACTAATGTAGTAGCCCCGCGTATCGTCGGGGGCCGGACGTTTGGGATAGCTTGGCATAGCTGAGGACCTCGTCTGTTTTAATTACTTACACGAGGACGATCAAAACCGTGCACCGGCTCGACACGCATGGCTTCGATATACGCGTCTAGGTCGTCTTGTCGTACCCTGTACCGGCGGTCAAATTTGTAGTAGGGAAAGGGTGTGTTACCCGCGCCGATCTTTGCGTATAACGTCTTAACGGGTAAGCCAAGTTGTTCAGCCGCTTGGCTGAGGGTGATCCAGTGGAATGAGTCTTTCATTGTTTTAGTCTCGATTAGTGTCCGGGCAACTGCCCGCACTGACTAGATGATATCGACACAGCGCGCCGTCAATAGACTCTATTGACAAAAATCATTTATATGGACAAATCACAAAAAGATCGTGACGAAATTAATTTGATCGACTGGTTCATTTCGCATCCTGTCCCCAGAACAACCGCCTCTAACAGGACCCGCCTCTAACAGTGCACCGCCCCTAACGTCAAACCGCCTCTAACAAATGTCGCCCCTAACGAGGACCGCCCCTATTAAACATTAACACACACACCCCTATCCTTGGGAGGTGAACTGGACAGTTGACTGAACCCAGGACGGGAAGTAACACGAACTCCGTTCTGTTGGTTGACCCATTCAATGTTCAGCTTCGCAATCAATCTTTGAATCCTCAATCGCTTCGCTCAATCGGATTCAAAGACGGACCGTCTCGTATCTCGCGAGTATCTTCGATACGTCGCATCGGTGTGGGCGGTCATTTTTGTTTTGATTCGAATTCAAATGAAATGGATCGAATTGATGAATTGGTGAACTCGCTCCGCTCGACCTCTCATCTCGTGATGCCCATTGTCGTGTCGAATCAGAACGGCCCCCCAGTACGCCACAGAGACGCGCCAGGAGGCCGTTGAGAAGTCGAGGGTCAGTTAGACGCCCGGAACTAAACAGGGCCGTCCTCGGTTGATTCTGGACCGGGGTATACCCCGATCATAGAGCCAATTCCGTTGCCGACCGCGTCGTATTTATCACTGCTAGGAGTCATGTAATATTTGCTGGTCGTGTTCGTGTCAGCGTGCCCAACCAAACCGGCTGCATCACTCAGGGTCAACCCTACCCGGTTCGCATACGAAATCAGTCCGGCTCTGAAGTTATGCACGATTAAACCAGGATACCCGGCCCGTTGTTTGACCATATTCCAGGTCCAAAACATTCGCGTCAAAGGTTTGTGCGGGTCCCGACGCATATGCGCGGTACAATTCGACAGGAAGAAATGCTCAGCCTCATCTCGACCCTCTTCGGCTTGAATCTCCAAAACCCGTTTCAGGATCATCATGGCCGCGTCAGACAAATTTATTACTTTCACGCCGGTGTCATGCCCGGTCTTGTGCTGGTCCGGTTGGAAAGTGATCGTTTTGTGACTGAAATCAACCTGATCTTTTCTGAGTGCCATACATTCGCGGTTGCGCATCCCGGTCACCATCACCAACAAGATCGCATGATGCTCATAAATGTTGCCCTCACCAGCCGCGATCATCTCATGAATGATCGCCCCGAATTGCGCATATGCCTCGTCTGGGACAATTTGTTTTCGTGTCTGAATATTGTACCGCTTTGTTAGCTTAACCGGACATGGCCGCTCCCACGGGATATCCCCGCGCTCTTGGCTGAATGTCCAAGCGGAAATCATTATTGATCGCAAATTATTCCAGGTGGATCGGTTGCAGCTTAACTGGTCTCGCCACTCGAAGAACATCGGCGGTGAAAGGTCGGTCCACTTAAGTCGGCCAAGCTTGTCCGTGATCCGACCATCCAGTTGTCGTTGGCATGATTGTTTAGAAGAGGGAGTCTTCCTTCGGGTGTCGATATAATTCTGGATCAGATCAACGAATGCCATGGCATCTTGATCGAACTTGGTCGGGTCCTCGATTGTGCCGGTGCGTTGGTACTCAAGTAAGTAGTCGCGCGCAGATTGTCGAATCTGTTCGAGGCTCGTGTGCACACCGGGCCAATCGGTTATCTTTTTCTTCGATCTCTTCGGCCCGTATTGAAGGAAGAACGACTTGGACCCCTTGGGGGTCACCTTCAAATACAATCCGGGTACCATAGTGTCGCCGACAAGGCGGACCTTGTCGGCGGGTTCAATCTGCTCTATGAATGTTTTTGTCAGTTTCTTTTTCATGGTGGTCTCCTTGACCTTTTCTCAAGTTACCCTCCATCACATGATTGTGATCTGAATATCTCCAGTACGAAAGTCAACCCCAAAAAAGAGATTATACGAGATTGAGATATTTCACGGATCACTAAGTCATTGATAAGAAGGCTTCTTCCTAAACAGTAACACTGCCGTTGGGGAACGTCGGCCAGACGGAAGGAAATTGCATGCACGCCAGCGCGACAGCCGCCGCGGATTTTCAAATGTGGGTGACGTTTTTTGTCATCATCTCTGCTTTTGCTCTCTACGCCTGGGAAAAGGTTGCCATTGAGGTCACCAGCCTGGGCGTGTTGTGCGTGCTCATGGTTTTTTTCTATTTATATCCGGTCGCGGGCACCACTCAGCACGGTGGCAGCGTGCCCAATGTCTTATCCCCGGAAATTTTGCTCGCCGGTTTTTCCAACCCAGCCTTGATCACCGTGTTAGCTCTGCTGGTCATCGGCCAAGGCATGGTGCGCACGGGTGTGTTGGATTTGGTCGCACACGGTGTGCTGAAGTGCTGTGGCGCGACCAATTGGTTAGCGATTTTGGCGGTGCTGTTCATCGCCACCGTGGTCAGCGGCTTTTTGAACAACATCCCCGTGGTGGTGATTTTCATCCCCATCATGCAGGCCTTGGCGGATCGTTTCGATATGTCGCCCAGCAAGCTGATGATGCCGCTGAGCTTTGCGGCCATCTTGGGTGGAATGACGACGCTGATCGGGTCGGGTTCGAACCTGTTGGTGAACTCGGCTTTGTTGGGGATTGATCAGCAGCCCTTCGACTTTTTTGACTTTACTATTCCAGGTCTCGTTCTGGCGGGGGTGGGGCTGGTTTATTTGTTGTTGATCGCACCGCATTTGCTGCCGGACCGCGAAGGCATGGCCGAAACCTTGGCTGGTAGCAAAGGCACCGGCGGCAAGCAATACATTGCGCAAGTTACGGTCGGGAAATCTTCGCACTTGGTTGGCAAAAAAGCCGTCGGCGGTATCTTTCCCGCACTTGGCAATATGACGCTGCGTATGGTTCAGCGCGAAGAAGAAGCCATCTTGCCACCGTTCGAAGATTACGAAGCCCAGCGTGGTGATGTTTTGGTGGTGGCGGCGACCCGTTCAGAAATCCAAGACGCCTTGGCGCGCGATCCCGAAGGTCTCTATCCCGACTTGGAAGAAGCGGGGGGCGGGGCCGTGCTGAAGCGCGACGGCCACCGCATTCAGGAAATGGAAGAAAGCGAAGGCAACTACGACGAAGGTGAATTGGACGACGATGGCATGCCGTGGCACGGCGGCGAACGGGTTCTGGCCGAAGCCATGATCCCGCCCGCGTCGCGTATCATCGGTCAAACGCTGCCCCAAGTGGGCTTTCGCTTTCGAACGCATTGCATCGTGCTGGGTGTGCAGCGCCGTTCGCGCATGATCCGCACCCGCTTGACCGAGATCCGGTTGCAGGCCGGCGATGTGTTGTTGGTCCAAGGGCGTCCGCGCGACGTGCAAGCCTTGCGCACCAACCAAGACGTTTTGTTGATCGAATGGTCGGCGTCTGAGCTGCCCGCCCACCATCACGCCAAGCGTGCGGGCACGATTTTGTTGTCTGTGGTGTTGCTGGCGGCGTCGGGCTTGATGCCCATTGTGATTGCCGGGCTCAGCGGTGCTGCGGCCATGGTGGCGTTGGGTGTGCTCAACGTGCGCCAAGCGTTTCGGGCCGTGGACACCAAGATTCTCACCATGATTCCGGCGGCCCTTGCCATGGGGGCGGCGATGCACGCCACGGGTGGTGCGCACTTTGTCGCCGAGGCCGTCATGGGCCTCTTCGACGGTATGGGCCCGTGGGTCATCTTGTCGACGTTCTTCATCACCATGGTGGTGCTCACCAACATCATCAGCTCCAAAGCCATGGCGGTGCTGTTCACCCCCATCGCGGTGGACTTGGCGATTTCCATCAACGCCCCGGTGGAGGCCTTTGCCGTCGCCGTGGTGTTCGCCGCCAACTGTTCGTTCGCGTCGCCCATCGGCTATCAAACCAACTTGCTGGTGATGGCCCCCGGCCACTACCGCTTCATCGACTTCGCCCGCGCAGGCATACCGCTGATCTTGATTTTATGGGCGGTGTTTAGTGTGTTTGTGCCGTGGTGGTATGGGGTTTGATATGGGGGAAGGCGGTTTAATCCCCTGGCAAGACCTCACCCCTGAGCGCCAGCTCGAACTTCGCGAGGCTTACGGCCATTACCTCGACACTCTGCCGCCGACATGTGATGTGGATAGAAAAAACGAGCGGTTTCGTGGCTGGTTGGCTGAGCAAGGCGTGCGCTATCCATAGAAGTTCATCTCGAAGGCTTTTGCTATCGGATTATATCTGATAAAATCCGATAAGTGTTTCTGGAGGAGGCTGAGTGCTGACTTATGGCTAAATTTTCAATCACGATGTCAGACGATTTGGGTAACTACGTTCAAGACGAGATTGCCGAAAAACACTTCGACAATGTGAGCGAATATTTTCGCCATTTGATTCGTCGTGAACGCGAACGTCAAGTTGCCGAAACCGAGTTGCGGTCTTTGATTGACGAAGGTCTGCGCAGTGGGCCCAGTCATCGTTCCGTTCAAGACATTTGGGCCGATGCCCTCAGTCAGACCGATCAAGCCGATTAATGGCGAAATTTATACTCTCCAACGCTGCCGACGCAGATTTGCTCGGCATTGCGCGCTTCACCATCGATAGCTTCGGTCCCAACCAAGCTTTGACATACGCAAAAGGCTTTGAGGCATGTTTCAACACGATTGCCGGGCAGCCACATATCGGGTTAGCACGCGATGAAATACGCCTTGGATTGCGGTCATTTAATTACAAAAGCCGCATTGTCTTTTATCTTGAAACAGATGAAGGCGTTTTCATTGTACGCGTTTTGCATGCTCGCCAAGATCCGGCTCAACATTTGTCGTAGACCGAAGGCCTGAGCCTACAAGCATTCCAAAAGATTCCCGTTTCAGACACCCCCAAAATCGGCTATACCCGTTGTGGGCCACGTCCTCCCAACGGGACGCGACCCTTCTGCCGTATGGCGAAGGGCATTCAAAATCTGGGGAAGTTTTTGCTGTGGGCGCGCGTGAGCGGTCCTTTTCTCCCAACTGATTTTGCACTCTCCCTTCGTTTGGCATTTCTGAAGGGAGATTTTTTATGACCAACGCACAACCGAGCATCCGCCCGGCGAACCCCAACTTTTCCTCTGGCCCTTGCGCCAAGCGTCCCGGCTGGTCTGTGGACGCTTTGTCCGACGCCCTGACGGGCCGTTCGCACCGTTCCGGTCCGGGCAAGAAGAAGCTCGCCGAAGCCATCGATCGCACCCGCGCCATTTTGGGTGTTCCCGACACGCACAAGATCGGCATCGTTCCGGCGTCCGACACGGGTGCCGTTGAAATGGCGCTGTGGAGCCTTTTGGGTGCACGCGGTGTTGAGCTGTTGGTCTGGGAAAGCTTCGGTGGCGGCTGGGCTACGGACGTGACCAAGCAGTTGAAGCTCGACGACGTGACCGTGACCACAGCCGACTACGGCCAAATCCCCGATTTGTCCGCCGTGGACTTTTCCAAAGACGTGATCTTCACCTGGAACGGCACCACGTCCGGCGTGCGCGTGCCCAACGGCAAGTGGATCCCAGACGACCGCGAAGGTTTGACCATCGCAGATTCAACGTCCGCAGCGTTCGCCATGAACCTGCCGTGGGACAAGCTCGATGTGGTGACGTACTCCTGGCAAAAAGTCATGGGTGGCGAAGCCGCCCACGGCATTTTGATTTTGGGGCCGCGCGCGGTTGAGCGTCTGGAATCCTACACGCCCCCTTGGCCGATGCCGAAGATTTTCCGCATGACCAAAGGCGGCAAGTTGAACGAAGGCATTTTCCGTGGCGAAACCATCAACACGCCGTCCATGATTGCGGTTGAAGACGCCATCGACGGTCTGAAATGGGCCGAAGAGGTTGGCGGCTTGGAAGGCTTGAAAAAACGTTCCAACGCAAACTTGGCAGCCATCGAAGCCTGGGTGGAAAAATCCGACTGGGCGGCGTTCTTGGCCGAAGACGCGAACATTCGTTCCAACACGTCTGTGTGTTTGAAAGTCAAAGACGAAGCGTTCACGTCGCTGGACGCTGACGTTCAAGCGGCTGAGCTGAAAAAGCTCACCAAGATGCTCGACGAAGAAGGCGTGGCTTACGACATCGGCGGTTACCGCGATGCTCCGGCTGGTTTGCGTCTGTGGGCCGGTGCGACGGTGGAAACGTCCGATATGGAAGCGTTGCTGCCGTGGCTCGACTGGGCCTTTGCTGAAATCAAAGCCGGATTGTAAGGGGCATAATCATGGTGAAAGTACTTATTTCCGACAAAATGAGCCCGCGCGCCGAAGAAATCTTCAAAGAGCGCGGCGTTGATGTGGACTACAAGCCGGGCATGACCCCGGATGAATTGAAAGCCTGCATCGGCGAGTACGATGGTTTGGCTATTCGTTCTGCGACCAAAGCGACGGCGGACATCATTGACGCGGCTGACAACTTAAAAGTCATCGGCCGTGCAGGCATCGG
Organism: Magnetovibrio sp. PR-2; assembly: GCF_036689815.1. NCBI lineage: Bacteria > Pseudomonadati > Pseudomonadota > Alphaproteobacteria > Rhodospirillales > Magnetovibrionaceae > Magnetovibrio > Magnetovibrio massiliensis. The sequence goes on from NZ_JBAHUR010000005.1 coordinate 113,816, forward strand.
CACCGACAACATCGACAAGCCCGCTGCGACGTCTAAAGGTATCGTGGTGATGAACACGCCATTCGGCAACGCCATCACCACGGCAGAGCATGCCATCACCTTGATGATGGCGACGGCGCGTCAAATCCCAGCGGCCAATGCCTCGACCCACGCCAGCAAGTGGGAAAAATCCCGCTTTATGGGTGTGGAAGTCATGGGCAAAACCTTAGGCCTCATCGGTGCGGGCAACATCGGTTCCGGTGTTGCGGAACGCGCCATCGGCTTGAAAATGAAAGTCGTGGCATATGACCCGTACTTGTCGCCGGAACGCGCGCAAGAAATCGGTGTCGAGAAAGTTGAGCTGGACGACTTGTTCAAGCGTGCCGACTTCATTTCTCTGCACACGCCCATGACCGACAGCACACGCGGCATCGTCAACAAAGACGCGTTTGCCAAAATGAAAGACGGCGTGCGCATCGTGAACTGTGCGCGCGGTGGCTTGGTTGTCGAAGCGGACTTGTTGGACGCTTTGGAAAGCGGCAAATGCGCTGGTGCGGCTTTGGACGTGTTCGAAGAAGAACCCGCCAAAGACAATGCGCTGTTTGGCCGCGATGACGTGATCTGCACGCCGCACTTGGGCGCATCCACATCGGAAGCTCAAGTCAACGTCGCCGTGCAAATCGCCGAACAAATCTCGGACTACTTGCTCACGGGTGCGGTGACCAACGCGCTCAACATGCCGAGCGTGTCCGCCGAAGACGCACCGAAGTTGGCTCCGTATCTGAAGCTCGCCGAACAACTGGGCAGCTTTGCCGGTCAAGTGACCGTCACGGGTATCGAAAAGGTCGAGATCGAATACGAAGGCCATGCGGCAGAGCTGAACACCAAGCCCATCACGGCGGTGGTGTTGCAAGGCTTGTTGAGCCCGATGTTGGAAGGCGTGAACATGGTTTCCGCTCCGGTCATCGCCAAAGACCGCGATATCGACATCACGGAAATCCTGCACGAACGCCCGACGGAATATCAAACCCTGATTTCCGTCACCATCACCACCGAAGCGCAAACCCGCACGGTGAAGGGTACGCTGTTCGCCGGTCGCGAGCCGCGTTTTGTGGACATCAAAGGCATTTCCATGGACGCCAAAATGGGCGAACACATGCTGTTCCTCACCAACGAAGACAAACCGGGCTTCATCGGTGGCTTGGGCACGGTGTTGGGTGACGCAGGCATCAACGTCGCCACGTTCAACCTGGGCCGCGCCGAAGAAGGCGGCGAAGCCATGGCCTTGGTCGAAGTCGATCAAGCCGTGGGCGAAGAGGTCCTGGATGCCCTTCGCGAACTGCCCCAGGTTATGCGGGCACAGGCGTTGCGGTTCTGATCTCGCGCCACGTTCTTGTGAATTTCAAGGGCCTCCTTCGGGAGGCCCTTGTCATTTGTAGACATACTATAGAAGGATGTACGCGGGCTTCTCCGACAGCTATACTTTTCCATCGCTCAGATGAGCGGATGAAACTCAACGCTGGACAGAACCGTGGATCAAGTGGCCTCCCCAACCGACGATCGCTATAAGATTTTGTTTGAACACTCCGCCGATGCCATGTTGATCATCGACGGGGAGAAGTTCGTCGACTTCAATCAGGCGACGCTTGACATGTTGGGATATGAGACCCGCGACGAGCTATTCGCCACGCATCCCTCTCAACTTTCACCGGAATTTCAGCCCGATGGCCGTGCCTCGTTCGAAAAAGCGAACGAGATGATTGAGACAGCGCTGAAAAACGGATCGAACCGGTTTCAGTGGATGCACACCCGCGCCAACGGCCAAGACTTCCCGGTCGAAGTTTCGCTGACCGCCGTTCCGTTCGAAGGCAGCACCTTGGTGCACGTGGTGTGGCGCGACATCACGCGTCGGCTTAAAGCCGAAGAAGAGCTGATCCAACACCGCGACAACCTGCAGCAACTCGTCGAAGAGCAAACCCGCGAACTGCGTTTGGCCAAAGAAACCGCGGAAGTGGCCAATGAAACCAAGACCCAGTTCTTTCGCAATATGAGCCACGAGCTGCGTACGCCCTTGAACGCAATCATCGGCTTTTCCAACACCATCCGCCAAGAGATTTTCGGTCCCATCGAAAACGCGCGTTACAAGGACTACATTGAAGATATCTCGGCTTCGGGTGAGCACCTGTTGGCGTTGATCAACGATATCTTGGACTTTTCCGCCATCGAGGCGAACAAGTTGGAGCTATTGGAAGAAGACCTGGATGTGCCCGAGCTTACCGATGCCTGCAAACGCATCGCTGCTCCCTTGGCGGAAAAACGCAACATCACGCTCAACTCATCTCTCACATGTGAATTGCCAAAATTGCGTGGGGACGAACTGCGTATGAAGCAGATCATGATCAACCTGCTGTCCAACGCGATCAAGTTCACCGATCCGGGTGGGCAAGTGGATTTGATGGTGACGTGTTCGCCCCAGGGCGGGCATGTTTTTACGGTCGTCGATAGCGGCATTGGCATGACCGAAGAAGAGGTCGCCAAATCCATGGAACAGTTCGGCCAAGTGGACCGCTCCACCAACAAAGAAATGCAAGGTACAGGGCTGGGCCTGCCGCTCACCCAAAGTTTGGTGCAGATGCACGGCGGCACCTTAGAGATTTCCAGCGAAAAGGGTGTTGGGACGACCGTGCGTGTCAAACTGCCGCCTGGGCGTGCGGGTAAATGAGCCTCTTCTAATTTTGCGGCGCAACATATTGAGCCGGAAGCACTTTTTTCACATCATCATTAAAAAGTCACTTGCCGTGCTCTCGTTATGGGAGTTCAATATTGCGCGCGTCCCGCCACTTTTTGAGCGAAGTGCCGTGCACGCAGGTCTGTGAGCAGGGGGCAGATCAAGACAAGTTAAAGTGGGCGCGCCGCGCTGCATTGAAGGATGCAGGCGCGCTCACCATATGATGAGCAATCAAAATCACAATATTGTCTAGGGAGGTGTACATGGAAAAAGCTCTGGTTCTCGACGCCGGAAAATGCACCGGGTGCGAACAGTGCGAAATCGCCTGTTCAATGACCAACGAAGGTGTATCCAATCCGGCCAAGTCACGCATCAAGGTTTTCAACTTCCACGACGAAGGGCGCTTTGTGCCCTACACCTGCACCCAATGCGACGAAGCTTGGTGCATGCAGGCCTGTCCCGTGGATGCGATTTCGGTGTCCGGCGCTACGGGCGCAAAAGTGGTGTCTGATCAGCTCTGTGTCGGCTGTAAAGTCTGCACCATTGCTTGCCCGTTCGGCACAGTGAATTACAACACGGCCACCGGCAAAGTGATCAAATGCGATTTGTGCGGCGGTGATCCGGCCTGTGCCAGTGCGTGTCCGACAGGTGCCATCACCTATACCGATGCAGGGGCCACGGGCCTTGCGAAAATGGAAGCCTGGGCGGCAAAAACGGATGCCGGCCAACAGGCCAACGCTTAAAGGGAGGATTTAATATGTCATGGGCTAAACGAATTCTCCGCGTGAACCTGTCAGAAGGCACGTGCGCAGAAGAACCGCTCAACATGGAGTGGGCAAACCAGTACTTAGGCCAACGCGGTCTCGCGACCAAGTATCTCACCACGGAAATCGATCCGAAAGTTGATCCGCTGTCGCCTGACAACAAGCTGATCATCGCCACCGGACCTTTAACCGGAACGGCGGCATCTACAAGCGGGCGCTGGTCCGTTATCACCAAGGGCGCGCTGACGGGGGCTATTGCGTGCTCAAACTCGGGCGGTTTCTTCGGGGCTGAACTTAAGTTCGCCGGATGGGACATGATCATCTTCGAAGGCAAAGCACCAAACCCGGTGTATCTGTTGATCCAAGATGACGAAGCCAAATTGGTTGACGCATCCGACTATTGGGGTCGCACGGTTTGGGATACGGAAAAAGGTCTCAAAGCCGAATACCAAGACCCGCAAATGCGTGTTGCCTCCATTGGTCAAGCGGGTGAGCAAGGCGTGAAGTTCGCCTGTGTGGTGAACGATCTTCACCGCGCGGCTGGGCGCTCCGGCGTGGGTACGGTGATGGGTTCGAAGAACCTCAAAGCCATGGCCGTTCGCGGCACCAAAGGTGTCGCGGTCGATGATCCGGCTGCGTTTGTGAAAGCGACTAACGACGGCAAAGCTGTGTTGGCTGAAAACGCAGTGACGGGTGAAGGCTTGCCTGCGTTGGGCACACAGGTGTTGATGAACGTCATCAATGAAACGGGTGCGTTACCGACCCACAACTTCAAAGACGTTCAGTTCGACGGTGCGGCGGATATCTCCGGCGAAGCCATGCAAGAGCCGCGTCGCTCCGACGGTAAGCCGAACCTGACGCGCAATGGTGCGTGCTTTGGCTGCACCATTGGCTGCGGGCGGATTTCCACCATCGACCCGGAACACTACACGGTCAAAGACCGCGAACAGTACCAGATCGCTTCCGGCGGTTTGGAATACGAAGCGGCTTGGGCCTTGGGTGCTGCGACGGGCATCAATGATTTGGATGCGTTGACGTTTGCCAACTTCATCTGCAACGAACAAGCGTTCGATCCCATCTCGTTCGGCGCAACGGTCGGTGCGGCGATGGAGCTTTATGAGATGGGCGTTCTCACCAAAGAACAAACCGGTGGGATCGATCTCAGCTGGGGCAACGCCGAAGCGCTGACCACCTTGGCCGAGTTGACGGGCCGGGGCGAAGGCTTCGGTGCGGAAATCGGTTTGGGTTCTAAGCTGCTGACCGAAAAATACGGCCATCCGGATCTGTCCATGTCTGTCAAAGGCCAGGAATTCCCGGCCTATGACGGGCGCGGTATCCAGGGCATGGGCTTGACGTATGCCACGTCCAACCGCGGCGCGTGTCACTTGCGCTCTTATACTGTGGCGTCGGAAATTCTGGGCATTCCGGAAAAAACCGATCCGCTGTCCAGTGACGGCAAAGCGGGCTTGGTCATCGCGTTCCAAGACGCCACCGGTGCGGTGGACAGCGCTGGCATCTGCGTGTTCACCACGTTCGCGTGGTCCTTGGACAACATCGCCCCGCAAATCGATGCGGCGTGCGAAGGCGACTGGTCGGTGGACAAGCTGTTGGAAGTGGGTGAACGCATCTGGAACTTGGAACGCAAGTTCAACCTGGACGCAGGCTTTACGGGCAAGGACGACACCTTGCCCAAACGCCTGTTGAAAGATGCAGCCAAAACCGGACCCGCCGAAGGCAAGGTCAACGAACTGGGTAAAATGTTGCCGGAATACTATTCGCTGCGCGGATGGACCGACGACGGTGTGCCCACCAACGAAACCTTGAACCGCTTGGCTCTCTAGAGCTTTAGGCTTCAATCGCGGCCCCGCCCGTCTGTAACAGGGCGGGCGGGGCCTTTGTTTGAAGCGTGGTGCGTTTGATGGATTTGGGAGAACTCTCATGAAACATGTCATTCTCGGTGCGGGGCCTGCGGGCGTGATCGCTGCGGAAAACCTGCGCAAGGCCGACCCGTCGGCGCACGTGGTGTTGATCGGTGGGGAAGACAAACCGCCGTATTCGCGCATGGCTATTCCCTATGTGCTCACCGGAAAAATTGAAGAACAAGGCACCTATCTGCGCAAAACGGACGGCCACTATGCAGACAAAGGCATTCAGTACGTCCAAGGCCTCGCCAGCACAGTCGACAGCGTAGGTAAAACTGTTACCTTGCAAGACGGCCAAAGCTTTGATTACGACAAGCTGTTGGTCGCGACAGGGGCAACGCCGATAACCCCACCCGTTCCGGGCTTGGATTTGGACGGCGTCCATCACTGCTGGACCTTGGACGATGCCGAATACATCGCTGCGCGCGCCCAAAAGGGTACGAACGTCGTATTGATGGGCGCGGGCTTTATTGGTTGTATTATTCTGGAAAGCTTGGTGGAGCGCGGCGTCAACTTGACCGTCGTCGAAGCCGAAGACCGCATGATTTCCAAGATGATGGACACGACAGGTGGCGAAATGTTGAAAGCTTGGGTGGAAAAACAAGGTGTGAAGTTGCTCACCTCCACCAAAGTGACAGGTGTGGCACAAGATGGCGATGCCTTAAAGGTGTCCACCGATCAAGCGGGTGATCTCCCAGCTGATCTGGTGGTGGTGTCCGTCGGCGTCAAACCCAACACCGCCTTCTTGGATGACTCTGGGGTTGAGGTCGCTACGGGCATTAAAGTGAATGACCGATTGCAAAGCTCAGTCCCCGATATCTACGCCGCTGGCGACGTGGCTGAGGGCCCGGACTTCGGCGGTGGTTTTCAGGTTCATGCCGTTCAGCCCACGTCCGCCGAACACGGGCGCATTGCGGCACTGAACATGACGGGGGCGGATGTGAAGTATCACGGCTCGCTGATCATGAACGTGCTGGATACGCTGGGCCTGATCTCTGCGTCCTTTGGGCACTGGATGGGTGAAGATGATATGGCGGTGAAGATGGACCATGACGAACACCGCTACACCAAGCTGGCGTTCCATGGCGACCACATCGTCGGCGCGCTGTCTCTTGGGCGCACAGATCAAATCGGCGTGCTGCGCGGCTTGATCCAAAGCCGGGTGAAATTGGGGGCGTGGAAAGAAAAACTCAAACAAGATCCAAGCCGCATTGCTGAGGCATACGTGGCTTGCACGCAGAAATAAACAGAACGGACCTACATGCAGATCACCATTAAACTTTACGCCTCATTGGATAAATACCTGCCCGCAAATGCGGAAAAAAACATCGCCGAACTCACGGTGGATGAGGGCTCAACGGTCATGGACGTCATCAAGTCCTTGAGTTTGCCACAAGAACATTGTCATCTGGTGTTGGTGGAAGGCGTCTATGTCTCGCCTTCAGAACGTGACACCCGCCCGATGGCCGAAGGGGAAGCTTTGGCCATCTGGCCTCCTGTTGCAGGTGGATAAGATGACGGACGACAACAGCCCTAAACACCCAGCCGGTCCGCGCGTGCGCATTTTGCTGGGTGGGGCTACGGCGTTGGGCCCGGGCAAGGTGGGACTTTTGCAAGCCATAGAAAAGTGCGGATCGATTTCCAAAGCGGCCAAAGACATGGGCATGAGCTATCGCCGCGCCTGGATGTTGGTGGACACCATGAACGATTGTTTCACCGATGACTTGGTGGTCACCGCCACGGGCGGCAAAGGTGGTGGCGGTGCGAAGGTGACAGCGCTTGGGCTCGACGTGATCGCGCGTTATCAGGACATGGAAGCCAAGGCTGCAGCCTCTATTGCTCAAGAGGCGTTAGAGATGGGCAAGTTATTAAAGTAGGCGTCATTGCTTCGCTGCGCTCGCAATTGTCTGTTCCAACTATCGTATATTGATGGAGTTCCGCTTAATGCGGGATGCCTTGGTCCAGGCGGCCGCCTGGACCAAGGCGCGGATTGGTAGACCGTCTCGCAATGGGGCATATCGCCCGCCGTCATCAGGGTCGCCAGTCCGCTTCCCTTTCACCGCTTGAAGAGTTGAAAGGACCCCTGCGCTGTCGCGCACGTCCGCAGACAATCCCAAGCCAAAAGAGGATATACGATCATGACGCCAAGCTCCACAGTGCCCCTTCGCTTTATCGGTTGCGACGTTGGTAAGCACGAAATCGTTGCTTTTGATACCGCCCGTAACACGACCCTGTGCATTCCCAATACGCCTAAAGACCTAAGCCGTTTCGCCCACACCTTAGACGCACAGAGTTTCGTCGTGTGCGAAGCCACCGGTGGTTATGAGGCCGCTCTGCTGGAGGCCTTGCTCGCCGCCCGTGTGCCCGCACACCGCGCGGATGCGCGTAAAGTCAAAGCCTTCATCCGCTCTTTCGGAACGTTGGGCAAAACCGACGCTATTGATGCCAAAGCCTTGGCCCGATACGGTTGTGAGCGCTATACCAAGCTCCCCCTTTGGCATGCTCCAGATAAACACCGCGCCAAACTCCAAGCTTTGGTGTTGGTGCGCAGTGACTTGGTTAAAGAGCGAACCGCTTACACCAACCGCCTGAAAGCCCCCGGTGGGTTGCATGGAGCAGCGTATCTGAAGAAGGTTTGTGCGACCATCGAACGCCAGATCCAGGCCGTTGAACGCGACATCGCCGCCCTGGTCGAAGACCATGAGGCGTTGGCACAAAGCGCACGTGTCTTACAAAGCATCGTGGGCATTGGCCCGACGTCGGCCATGGCCTTGATTGCTTTGATGCCTGAGTTGGGTGGACTAAATCGTCGCCAAGCCGCCGCTTTGGCCGGACTTGCCCCGCATCCCTTTGAGAGTGGTACGGCAAAAGGCTACCGCAAGACCCGGGGCGGGCGACCGGAGGTCAAGCGCGTCCTGTTCATGGCCGCTCTCAGCGCCGCAAAGCACAACCCGGAACTCAAGACATTCCATCAAAGACTTTGCAAAAACGGCAAAAAACCGATCGTGGCCATAACAGCCGTCATGCGCAAACTCATCATCATCGCCAACGCAAAAATTAGAGATGAGATCAAAATTCAGGGGAAATACGAACTGAGTTGATGACGGTTAAGTGTGCACCTCAATCTTCACCGCACAATACTTTAACTCTGCAATCTTGCCGAACGGATCCAGTGCCGGGTTGGTGAGTAGGTTTGCCGCAGCTTCCCGAAACGCAAACGGTAAGAACACGACCCCTTCGGGCACGTCCGTGTCGGCCCGTGTCATGGCACAAAGCGATCCACGACGGCTGGACATGGTGACATGGTCTCCAGCATGAATGCCCAGCTTTTTAATCTCCAAAGGATGAAGCGCGATGGTGGGGCCGGGCTCTATGGCATTGAGCACGCTGGCCCGGCGTGTCATGGAACCTGTGTGCCAGTGTTCCAACATGCGTCCCGTGGTCAGCACAAACGGATAGGCTTCATCAGGTTCTTCATCGGGGGGCAACACATCGGCAGGTACCAATTTGGCCTTACCTGTGGTGGTCGGGAAACCATCACCGAATAACACGGGGCTTCCGGGATCGGTTTCGTTGGCGCAGGGATAAGTCACGAACCCTTCGCTGCCCAAGCGCGCATGGGTGATGCCCGCGTGCGACGGCATCACCTGACGCATTTCGGTGAACACATCGGCGGCGGTGGGATAGTTCCAGTTCAGTCCTAAACGTTTGGCGAGCTCTTGAATGATCCAAAGGTCTTCGCGGGCGTCACCTGGGGGCGGGACCACCTTGCGGCCCAACTGCACTTGGCGGTTGGTGTTGGTGAAGCTGCCGTCTTTTTCATAAAACGTGCTGGCCGGCAAAATGACGTCGGCAAACGCTGCGGTTTCGGTCATGAAGATGTCTTGCACCACCAAGTGATCCAGGCTTGCCAATGCCTTGCGCGCTTTGTTCAAATCCGGGTCTGACATGGCCGGGTTTTCGCCTTGGATGTACATAGCGCGGATGTCGCCGGCTAAGGCTGCGTGCATGATTTCAACCACCGTCAGACCAGGCTCTGGATCGATTTTTGTTCCCCAGGCATCTTCAAACCGTGCACGCCCTCTGTTGTCTCCAACAGGTGTGTAGTCGGGCAAGACCATGGGGATGAGGCCCGCGTCCGACGCCCCTTGCACATTGTTTTGACCACGCAGGGGATGCAGGCCCGCACCGGACTTGCCGATGTTGCCCGTCAAGGTCGCTAAAGCAATCAAACAGCGCACATTGTCTGTGCCGTGGGTGTGTTGCGACACGCCCATGCCCCACAAGAATAAAGTGCTATCCGCTTTGGCGATGGTGTGGGCGAGGGTGCGGATGGTTTCCGCGTCAATGTCGCAACGTTCCGCCATGCGTTCCGGGCTGAAGGATTGGATGTGGATGCTGAAATCTTCAAAGCCTTCGACGAACTGCTCGACATAATCTTGGTCCACCAAGTCGTCATTAACGACCACGTGCAAGATGGCGTTGAGCAAGGCGACATCGCTGCCGGGCTTGAACTGAACCATGTGATCCGCGTGACGGCTGAGGGCTTGCCCACGCGGATCCATGACAATCAAAGTCGCGCCATTGCGTTTGGCGTCTTTGATAAAGGTTGAAGCAACCGGGTGGTTCTGCGAAGGACGTGCGCCGATGACGACGATAACGTCGGCTTGATCGACATCGGTAAACGGAGCCGTGACCGCACCGGATCCGATGCCTTCCATGAGGGCTGCGACGGACGAGGCATGACACAGGCGCGTGCAGTGATCGACGTTGTTGGTTTTAAGCGCCGTGCGGATCAGCTTTTGAAAAAGATAAGCTTCTTCGTTGGACCCTTTGGCCGACCCAAAACCGGCCAAACTTGATGGGCCGAATTCTTCTAGGCTGCTTTTCAAACGCTCTGCCGCGAAGTCCAGTGCTTCGTCCCAATTGGCTTCGCGGAACTGCGCCCTCACATCCCCGCCGTCGAGGATTTCCGGGTCTTTGCTTGCACCTTCAAGACGGATCAATGTGCGCGTGAGGCGTTCGGGGTTGTGGGTGTAATCAAAGCCGAAGCGTCCTTTGACGCACAAACGGTTTTGGTTGGCCGGACCATTGCGCCCTTCGGCGTAGACGATTGTTCCGTCCGCCACGTGGTAGGTCAGCTGACAGCCCACACCGCAATAGGGACACAAGGATTCCACGGTCTCGGTCGTGATGTCGGGATCAAGCCCTTTGGGGCTCAACGCACCCGTCGGACACGACTGCACACATTCACCGCAGGCCACGCAAGAGCTTAAGTCGAGTGCATCGCCTTGGTCGAACACGATGCGCGTGTCTTTGCCGCGTCCTTCAAGGCCGATGACGGCGTTTGTCTGAATTTCTCCACATGCCCGCACACAGTTGGTGCACAAAATGCACTTCGCCATGTCCACATCAATGGCGGGGTGGCTGGTGTCTGGTCGGACGGCATCGGCGCGGGGTTGGAAGCGTGTGTCTTTGACGCCCATGTCTTGCGCGAGCTCCTGAAAGCGGTTGGCAGGTGCATAGCTTGAGCGATCTAAGTTTGGCCGGTCCGCCAACAACAGCTCCATCACATGGTCGCGGGCTGATTGGGCGCGTTCGGAATGTGTGGTGACGATCATGCCTTCGCCAGGTGTTCGTTTGCAACTGGCGGCCAAGGTGCGTTCGCCTTCGATCTCGACCATGCACAAACGGCAGCTTCCGTCATCGCGGTATCCTGCGTTAAGCCCCGAACACATGCCGGGGATCCGAAGGCCCAAACGTTCGGCACAGTCCTTGATGGTTTCGCCGTCCAGAGCGTCAACTTCGATGTCGTTGAGAAGGAATGTGGTGCTCATGACGGGTCCTCCTCGGTGAAGTGGTTGAAGATGCTCAACACCGGATTGGGTGCCGCTTGGCCTAGCCCGCAGATGGACGCGTCTTGCATGGTCTGGGACAGAACACGAATGGTGTCTTCGTTCTCATGCGGGTTTTGCAAAAGTCCCACCATCTTTTCTGTACCGACCCGGCAAGGGGTGCACTTGCCGCAGCTTTCGTGCGCAAAAAAGTCCATCATGTCCCGCGCCACGTCCCAGACATCGTCTTGGTCAGACAGAACAACCAAAGCGCCAGAGCCGACAAAACCGCCCAGCTCTTCGAACACGCCGAAGTCCATGGCACGTTCGGCAAAGCGTGCGGGGAAGATGCCGCCCGACGCACCACCGGGCAGAAAGGCCGTGAACGTCTGGCCGTCGGCCATGCCCCCCGCCATCTCAATCAACTGTGAGACCGTGGTAGACGCGGGTGCGCGATAGACACCTGGGTTTTTGACGCGGCCCGACACGGAATAAAACCGAGGCCGTTCCTCGTCCGCGTAGGCTTGTTCGCCGCGCTCAGCAATGTCGGCAATCCAATACAAGGTCTCGACATTGTGCGTGACGGTGGGCCTGCCCAAGTAGCCCGATTGCGCGGGATAAGGCGGGCGGTCGCGCGGTTGTCCGCGTTTGCCTTCCAAGCTGTTGAGCAATGCGCTTTCTTCACCACACACATACGCCCCCGCACCCCGGCGCAAGTGAACGCGGCAATTGGGGATGTCTAGCTTTGGCAGCGCTTCGTGCAATGCGTCATAGATGTGCGGGTATTCGTCCCGCAGATAGATGAATGCGTCGCGCACGTCCAAAGCATGGGCAGTGATGGCCATGCCGCGCAAGACCTTTTCAGGTTCTGTTTCAAACAAGTACCGGTCTTTAAATGTTCCGGGTTCGCCCTCGTCGGCGTTGACCACAAGGACGCGGTCACGTCCGTCGTCCGCCAGGAATTTCCATTTCTGCGCCACGGGGAAACCCGCACCGCCCATGCCCCGCAATCCGGCGCGTTCGAGCTCTGGGGTGATGTGGGGAACGGGTGTTGTGTCAACGGCACTGATGCTTGGCACGCTGGAGGTGGCCTTTAAGGTTTGGGCTGTGGCGGGCGCAATGCGCGAGCGGCCGATCATCACAGAAGGTGCTGTCTCGCACGCACCCTGACATGGGGCAGGGATGGCGTTGTCGAGATCGTTGAGCAGTTTCGCGCTGCCCGCCATGCGGCACGCCGGGCCTTGGCAGACGCGCACGGCAGGGGCGTGGTTGGTGTTTTCATCCGTGATTTCAAAATGAGCGTAGAAGCTCGCCGTGTCATATACATCGACTTGGGCCAGTCCCAGCTTCTGCGCCAGCGCGGCTAAGCGGTCTTTGCTCAGCGCGCCGAACTGGTCGTTGAGGGTGTGCAGGTGTTCGATCAGGTGCTGGCGCCCTTTTGCCACGTCGCCAAGCAGGTCATCAATTTGAGTGCGGGCATCCAAAGAGGGGTGTCTGCCCTTGGGGAAGGCGCGCGCTCCGCGTTTTTTTGCTTTTTTCGCCATGGCGTGCCATTTCCTTTGTTTGGGCTCTTGCAGGCGCGAACTGTCCACGCCAATATGGGCCATGAGTTTAGGCCAACACATTAAAATACATAAGTATTTGCGGAGCAATCTTCATGCAAGTCGATCATCGCATGGCACAATTATTGGTTTCTCGGGTCTGTCACGACTTGGCAGGGGGGATCAGCGCCATCTCCACGGGCACGGAATTGATCGCGGAAGAGGCCTCTGCCTTTGACGCCGATGCCCTGAACGTCATCGCCATGAGCGCCAAACAAAGCGCGGACCGATTGAGCTTTTACCGTGTGGCCTTCGGTCTTGGCGGGGGTGAAAACGACACCATCACCACAAACGAGTTGAAGATCTTGAGCGAAAATTTTCTCAACTCCAACCGTTTGAGCGTGGATTGGGGTGCTGAGAATACACGCATTGGCTTGATGTCGGCGAAGTTGCTGATGAATTTGTGCCTGTTGGGGGCCGAAGCCTTGCCGCGCGGTGGCGTGTTGCGTGTTGATATCACCGAAATCGGCGGGCGTTTGGGCTTCGCCGTGTCAGCCCGGGGACAAGGCGCAGGCCTGAAACCGGAACAAGCTGCGGCGATTGACCTTGAATGTGATGTCGAAAACCTAACCGCGCGGACCGTAAATGGTTATTTTTCTGCTGTTTTAGCCCAATCTTTGGGGGGCGAACTGGAAATATTACCCCCCGAAGGCGACGAAATCCGTCTGGCAGCGCTTTTGTGAACATAAAATAGCGTGCACTTTCGTTTATTATACGAAAAACATTGAAAAAAAATTGGATCAATTGAATTAGGACGTTAATATCTAAGTTGCAGGTAAATTGGGTTAAATTGTTAAAACAAGCCCAGGGCTAACCTGGCGCGATATTGCGCGGCTTTGTGAAATTGGGGATCGAGCCATGGACGATCTATTAAGTGAATTTATTACCGAAACCTCCGAAAGTCTGACTGAGGTCGACTTGCAGTTGGTGGAGTTCGAAAAGGACCCAACCAACGCCGAGATTTTGGGTAATATTTTCCGTTTGGTCCACACCGTCAAAGGGACTTGCGGGTTCTTGGGACTGCCGCGACTGGAATCCGTTGCGCACGCGGGCGAAAACGTACTCGACAAATACCGCGACGGTGCGCTGGATGTGACGGCGGAAGGTGTGTCTCTGGTTCTGACCTGTATCGACACCATTCGTGGCCTGGTGGACGAGCTTGCGGAAACTGCGACTGAACCCGAAGGCGACGATGCCGACCTGATTGCGAAATTGAATGCGCTGGCCAGCGGCGAATCCGCCCCAGCTGCGGCGGCGCCGGCACCCGAACCTGTGGCGGCAGCCCCTGCGGCTCCCTCGGGCCCGGTGACCGACGACAATGGCTTCCCCGTTGCGGCTGAATTGTTGGCCGAATACGAAGAAGCGACCACGGATTCTGAACCTGCAGGCGGACCTAAAACGTCTGATCAAGGTTTCCCGGTTGCCGCTGAACTGCTGGCCGAATATGAAGAAGTCACGGGTGGTGGCGTCTCCGATGAAGACGCTGCTGCGGCCGAAATGGCGGCCAATGCTGCGATGGAGGCGGCTTCTGCTGCTCCGGCACCTGAGCCCGCACCGGCTCCGGCTGCACAAGCCCCAGCCCCTGCACCCAGCGTTCCGGCCAAGACCGAAGAAAAGAAACCCGCTGCGAAGAAAAAAGAAGCCGCAAAAGCTCCGCCCGCCAAGGCGGATGCCGGTGGCGGCGTGACCGCGTCTTTGCGTGTGAACGTGGACGTTTTGGAAAACCTGATGACCTTGGTTTCCGAAATGGTGCTGACCCGCAACCAACTGTTGCAAATGGTGCGCGGTCACGAAGACAGCGAATTCACTGTTCCGATCCAGCGTCTCAGCCACATCACCACCGACTTGCAAGAAGGCGTGATGAAAACCCGGATGCAGCCCATCGGTAACGCCTGGGCAAAACTGCCCCGGATCGTGCGCGATCTGGCTTTGGAAACGGGCAAGAAGATCGATCTGCAAATGTTGGGTGCAGACACCGAACTGGATCGTCAAGTTTTGGATCTGATCAAAGATCCGCTGACCCATATGGTGCGGAACTCTGCTGACCACGGCCTGGAAGTTCCTGAAGAGCGCCAAGCCGCCGGTAAGCCGGAAACCGGCACCGTGACGTTGAACGCGTACCACGAAGGCGGTCACATCATCATCGACATCGCTGATGATGGCAAAGGCCTTAACATGGAGCGCATCCGCGAAAAATGCATCGAAAACGGTGTGTGCACCGAAGCTGAATTGGACAGCATGAGCGATCAGCAAATTCAGCAAAACATCTTTAAGGCTGGGTTCTCCACCGCTGAAAAAGTCACCAGCGTTTCCGGACGTGGTGTCGGTATGGACGTGGTGCGTACCAACATTGAAAAAATCGGCGGCACCATCGAACTGAAGTCCACCGAAGGGCGTGGCTCCACCTTTACCATCAAAATTCCGCTGACCTTGGCCATCGTGGCGGCGCTGATTGTGGAAAGCTGCAACGAAAAATTTGCCATTCCGCAGATCAGCGTTTTGGAATTGGTCCGTGCGTCGGCGCGCTCGGAATATTCCGTTGAAGTGATCAACGAAAGCCCGGTTCTGCGCCTGCGCAATCGTTTGTTGCCACTGGTACACTTGGGCGATTTGTTGAAATTGTCCACGGGCGGCAGCAAAGAGATCGCAGACGAAACCTTCATTATTGTGGCGCAAGTCGGCACTTACAGCTTCGGCATCATCGTCGATCGCGTCTTCGACACGGAAGAAATCGTGGTCAAACCGACGTCTCCGGTTCTTCGTGATATCTCGGTCTATTCGGGCAACACCATCTTAGGCGATGGTTCCGTTATCATGATTTTGGACCCGAACGGCATTGCCGCCTCCACGGGTGACATCAGCGCCCCGGGTGACGCCGACGCTGCCAGCGAAGAAGCCACGGGTTCTGTTGGCGAAGAACGTGTCTCCATGTTGATCTTCCGCGCAGGCGGCGATGAGCTCAAAGCCGTTCCGCTGGCTTTGGTTGCGCGCCTGGAAGAAATCGATATGGCTGAGGTTGAGGTTTCGCACTCCGAACACATGGTTCAGTACCGTGGTCAATTGATGCCGCTGGTTCCGTTCAGCCAAGATCACGAATGGAAAAGCGATGGGCGTCAAGCCGTTTTGGTCTTTACCGAGCAAGAACGCTCCATGGGGCTGGTGGTTGATGAAATCGTCGATATCGTTGAAGATCGCCTAAAAGTAGAAATCACGGCGGAGCGTGCGGGATTGATCGGCTCTGCCGTCATTGATGGTCGGGCGACCGATGTCATTGACGCTGGCTACTATCTCACTCAGGCCTTCCCCGATTGGTTCGGCAGTGTCGAAGACGCCGGTGGTGCCATGATCGCGGGCAAGCATGCTTTGTTGGTGGACGACAGCCCGTTTTTCCGCAACTTGCTGGCACCGATTTTGTCGGTCGCAGGCTTCAGCGTTACGACAGCAGAATCGGCCACTGAGGCCCTGAAAATGCGCGATCGCGGCAGCGCGTTTGACGTGATCATCAGCGACATCGAAATGCCGGAAATGGACGGCTTCGCCTTTGCTGAAGAAGTCCGGCGCGATGCGCGTTGGGGCCAAGTGCCGATGGTGGCGCTATCGGCCCATGCAACGGACACGGATTTTGAGCGTGGTCGCCAAGTTGGCTTTAATGACTACGTTGCTAAATCCGACCGGGACGAATTGGTTCGGTCATTGGCGCTGACGGTCAGCAGCGTGACGGCAGGCTAAAATTGTCAAAGCGAAGAAAAAAGGCTCCGCTGGTCGCAGTGGGGCCTTTTTGATGCGAAAAAAGCTTATCTTTAGGCACGTATTGCGGTATTCGTGGTGTGTAGGAAACTTTTAGCTGGAATTCAGGGGAATATCTGGCGCTTTTTGGGAAGAACGCACGTATGAAATCTTGTCTCATTGTGGACGATTCCAAGGTCATCCGCATGGTTGCAAAGAAAATCATGCAGGATTTAGACTTTGAAACCGTAGAAGCGGCTGACGGACAGCAGGCGCTGGATGCCTGCAAACAAGCCATGCCAGATGCGGTGTTGTTGGATTGGAATATGCCCGTGATGAGTGGTATCGAATACTTGCGCGAGCTGCGGGTTTTGCCAGGGGGCGATAAACCCGTCGTGGTGTTTTGCACCACCGAAAACGACATTGAGCATATTCAAGAAGCGATCGAAGCGGGGGCGAACGAATACATCATGAAGCCTTTCGATAGCGAGATCATTCAAGCCAAGTTCACGCAAGTGGGCTTGCTTTAAAAACAAGCAGCATTCTTTTTGGGTGCTGGGGGACGATTGAAACGGAAATACACGTGAGCGATACGGCACAAAATTCATCAAACGGCACGATCAATGTGATGGTCGTTGACGATTCGGCTGTGATCCGGGGCTTGATCACGCGCATGCTTGAAGGGGATTCAGAGCTAACCGTGACGGCATCTGTTGGTAACGGGCAGTTGGCGGTCAATCAGTTGACCCGCAAGCCCGGTGAGATCGATGTGGTCATTCTCGACATCGAAATGCCGGTCATGGATGGGCTCACGGCGCTTCCGCTGTTGTTGAAGGCGGACCCCAACGTCAAAGTGATTATGGCGTCCACGCTGACAAAGCGCAACGCCGAGGTCAGCATGAAGGCCTTGAGCTTAGGCGCGACCGAATATGTGCCCAAGCCGTCCACGGCGCGTGAACTTAGCGGCGAAAACGATTTCCGTATGGAGCTGTTGAACAAGGTCAAAGGTCTTGGCATTGTCCATCGTCAACAAGTCGGCAAACCGATGCCGAAAGCTACACCCGGAGCGACCCCGGCGGCAAAGCCAGCTGCGGGGGCTGCGCCCGCGGCACCCAAGGCCGAAGGCTGGAAGGTCAACAAATCCAGCGAAGTTCAATTGCGCCAAGCCGGCACCAACAAACCCGATATCATCGCCATTGGCAGTTCCACCGGCGGACCGCAAGCTCTGTTCGAGTTTTTGAAAGCCCTGCCCAAGACATTAAACTTGCCAATCGTGATCACACAGCACATGCCTGCGACGTTTACGTCAATTTTGGCTGAACACATCACCCGCATGTCCGGCTGGCCGTGCGCGGAAGCCACCGATGGCGCCGTGTTGGAGCCCGGCAAGATTTTGTTGGCCCCCGGCGACTATCATATGATCGTCACGCAAAAAGGCCCGCAACGTGCGGTGAAGCTCACTCAAGATCCGCCGGAAAACTTCTGTCGTCCTGCGGTTGACCCGATGTTCCGCTCCATTGCCCAGGTCTATGGCGGTCGTGTGTTGGGCGTGATCTTGACGGGCATGGGCAATGACGGATCCAAAGGCGCGCAGCATTTGATCGATGCGGGCGGAACCGTGATTGCGCAAGATGAAAAGACTTCGGTCGTCTGGGGTATGCCTGGTGCCGCCGCTGCCGCCGGCGTGTGCAGTGCCGTTCTGCCGTTGGGTGAACTGGCCGGACACGCGACCAATTTCATCAATCGCACCCGCTAATCCGGCTTCCACCTCTTAAAACGGGAGGTCAGGAATGGCGTCTGGATATTTCGAGTTCATCCGCGATTTCCTCAAAAACCATTCCGGTTTGGTGGTGACGCCGGAAAAAATGTACTTGCTGGAAACCCGCTTGATGCCGCTGGTGCGGGAACACGGGTATGCCTCCATCGACGCGTTGGTCGACGTTATTCGCAATAATCCCCACCACCCGCTTGCCACCGAAATATCTGAGGCCATGAATACCCATGAATCGCTGTTTTTCAGGGATCGTGAGCCGTTCGATACCTTTCGCGACACCATCGTGCCGGAAGTGTTGAAGCGCCGTTCTGGACAGCGCAAGCTCCGCATCTGGTGTGCGGCGTGTTCCTCCGGCCAAGAGCCGTATTCGCTTGCCATGATCTTGGATGAAATGACCGATGAACTGAAAGGCTGGCGGGTGGAAATTATCGCCACCGATATTTCCCGCTCTGTTCTGGACCGGGCGCAAGAAGGGATGTTCAGTCAGTTCGAAGTCCAGCGCGGCCTGCCCGTGAAGATGTTGATGAAGTACTTCAAACAACACGGTGAGTTTTGGCAACTCAGCAGCGAGATCCGCGCGAAGGTCACGTTTCGTCAACAAAATCTGCTGCAAAATTTAGGGGCACTGGGCACGTTCGACATGGTGATGTGTCGAAACGTGCTGATTTATTTTGATTTGGAAACCAAGGCCCAGGTGTTGGAAAGCATTGGCGAGGTACTTAGCCCCGATGGGGTTGTATTCTTGGGCAGCTCAGAATCGACCATGGGGATCACCGAAAAACTGTGGCCGGTGAAAAGCGGGCGCGGGGTTTACAAACACAAAGACGGCCCCACCTGTTTGGTGGAGCCGTCTTAAATCTTTTCGGTTTAACTCTTAAGCCTCTTTGGCTTGCGCGCCTTCTTCCGGGTCGCGCAGAACATAACCGCGTCCCCACACCGTTTCGATGTAGTTGTCACCGTCGGTCGCATCGGCGAGTTTTTTGCGCAGTTTGCAGATAAACACGTCGATGATCTTGAGCTCAGGCTCATCCATACCGCCGTAGAGGTGGTTTAAGAACATCTCTTTGGTCAATGTCGTGCCTTTGCGCAGGCTTAACAGTTCCAAAATGCCGTATTCTTTGCCCGTGAGGTGAATGGGTGCACCTTCCACATCAACAGTGGAGGCATCCAGGTTCACCGCCAGCTTTCCGGTCTTAATGATGGATTGGCTGTGGCCTTGGCTGCGACGGACGATGGCTTGAATACGGGCCAGCAGTTCTTCTTTGTCGAACGGCTTGGTCAGGTAATCATCCGCACCGGTGCCCAGACCTTTAACCTTCATCTCAGACTCGGTCAAACCGGACAGAATCAACACAGGGGTTTCCACCCGGGCATCGCGTAAACGGCGCAGGACTTCCAGACCATCCATATCCGGGAGCATCAGATCCAGGATAATAATGTCGTAGTCGTACAGTTTACCGATTTCCAGACCGTCTTCCCCAAGATCAGTCGCGTCCACCACCATACCGGCCGTTTTCAGCATCAATTCGACGCTTTGGGCCATGGCTGGATCGTCTTCTACAAGCAACACGCGCATGGGCGTAGCTCTCCCCTTTCGAAACTCTCTGTTAACCATATATGTAGTGCGAGGCACATTCAAGCGGTCAAGTGATGGTAGTGCATCTTACGTATTAATCTTTGTTAACGCGTTGAATTGCTTTACCATCCTTTAAAGGATATGGGCGCATATTGTAAACTGTGGAAAGGTGCAGAAGCGCATTTCTTAACATTTGAGCACAAACCGATTCGCAGAATGGGTGGTTTGGGGCTGTGACGCGCTAGGTATTTGAGTGCCAATTTACGTCAACAACATCATCAACGAAGTCGAACGCTTGCCGGATTTTGAAATCTACGGGCAGGTGGCGGCGGTCGTGGGTCTGTTGGTTGAGGTCTCCGGCGTGGAAGGTGTGTTCTCCATTGGCGACCACTGCGACATTTTAGCGCGCGACAAACACCGCATTGCTTGTGAAGTCATCGGCTTTCGCGAAGACCGGGCGCTGTTGATGCCGTTTGGTCCTTTGGACGGTGTTAGCTTGGGCTGTCGCGTTGAGGTGAGCTCTGCCGAGCCCGTGATTTATCCCACCGAAGGCTGGTTGGGCCGCGTGGTGGATGCGTTCGGCCACCCCATCGATGGCAAAGGTCCGCTGCCCAACGGCAATCATGCTTACCCTGTGCAGAACGAACCGCCGCCCGCGCACTTGCGCAAACGCGTTGGCGGCAAGCTGGATTTGGGCGTGCGCGCCATGAACACGTTTTTGACGTGTTGCATGGGCCAACGCATGGGCATTTTTGCCGGTTCCGGCGTGGGTAAGTCGACCTTGATGTCGATGATGGCGCGCAACACCGATGCCCAGGTCAACGTTATCGGACTGGTGGGCGAACGTGGTCGTGAAGCGCGTGAATTTATCGAAGACGATTTGGGCGAAGAAGGTTTGGCACGCTCCGTCGTGATCGTGGCGACGTCGAACGAACCGCCCCTGGTGCGTCGCCAAGCGGCCTATGCGACTTTGGCGGTGGCTGAGTTTTTCCGGGATCGTCAAAACGAAGTTCTGTGTTTGATGGATTCTGTCACCCGCTTCGCCATGGCGCAGCGTGAAATTTCTTTGTCGGTGGGCGAGCCCCCGGCGTCCAAAGGTTATACGCCGTCCGTCTTTGCCGAGTTGCCGCGCCTGTTGGAACGTGCCGGCCCCGGTCAAGAAGGGCAAGGTGACATCACCGGGCTGTTTACGGTCTTGGTCGAAGGCGACGACCACAACGAACCGGTGGCCGATGCTGTGCGCGGTATCTTGGACGGTCACGTGGTGCTGGATCGCGAAATTGCGGAACGGGGTCGCTTTCCGGCCGTGAACATCCTCAAAAGCGTGTCGCGGACCATGCCCGATTGCAATACGTCGGAACAAAATGCGCTGGTCAACCGGGCGAAGCGTTTGATTTCCACCTATGACGATATGTCCGAGCTGATCCGTTTGGGGGCCTATCGGCGTGGCACGGACCCACAAGTGGACGAAGCGATTTTCTTCAATGAGCCGTTGGAAACGTTCCTGACGCAGAACAAGGGCGACAGCAATACCTTTGACGAATGTTATGGGCGCTTGGCCAACATTTTGAACCAGCCCGTGAACAACGCCCAGCCGCCGCAACAAGGAACGCCTGTGCAAATGGGCTCTACCCAACCCCAAGCCGTACCGCCTGGGCAAGGTGCACCCCAAGGCACTCCAGGGGGGCAGCCGGGCCAACAACTGGGCCAACAACCGGGCCAACAACCGGGTAACTTGATGCCGGAAATGCCGACAGTCAGCAATTTGTCGACCAATATGGATGACCACTAAAACGAAAATACAAAGTTTGAGGATATAAACACGTGGCTGCCAATATGAAGAACCTGATCCGCTTGCACGAATGGAACGTGGACGAAAAGCGCCGCAAACTGGGCGAGCTTTTGCGTCTGCAGGGTGAGCTGGAAGATCAGATCAAACAGTTGGAAGAAGATTTGGTCCTCCAACAGGCCGCCGCCGCCGCCGACCCGACGTTGGCAGGATTGACTTACGGTGTGTATGCTCAGCAAGCCATTGAGCGCCGCGAAAACTTGCAAGATTCCATCAACCAGATGGACATTGTCATCGGTTATGCCCAAGACGAGTTGTCGGACGCGTATCAAGAGCTGAAGAAATACGAGACGGTGGACCGCAACCGCCAGCGCCGCTACGAGATGGAACAAAACCGTCGCGAACAAATCCAGTTGGACGAAGTTGCCATGAACCAGCACCGACGCAGGAAAGCGCAGGCTGGATAATAAGGCGGGTTAGTTTGGCGCCGCAGCAAACTTAAGCGCCATGTCCAAACGATCATTGCCCCAAAACAGTTCATCAACACAGACGAACATGGGCGCGCCGAAGATGCCGAGCGTTCGCGCCTGTTCGACTTGATCGCGCAGGGCGGTTTTGTTCTCAGCCGATTGAGCGCGCGCAAGTATGTCATCTGCATCGCCGGGGATGTGTTTATCCACCAAATCTCTCAACATTTCCCGATCGGCCACGTCTTTGCCTTCACCGAAATAGGCCGCATAGATGGCTTTGGTGATGGTGTTCGCCCATCCTTCTGATGCTCCCAAGAGCGAAAGGCGTGCAGCCATCAAGCTGTTGGCGGGAAAGGTTTGGGGCTTTTGAAACGCTAAGCCCAGCTCCGCCGCACAGCGTTCCATATCGCGCCACATGTATTCGCGTTTTAACGGAAACGCATTAAACGGGCTGTCCTGAAAGCCTTGGTCTTTAAAAATGGGCCCCAGCAACAGGGGCTTCCAGTTGACTGTGACGCCTACCTTGGCGGCTTCGTCTTCGATGCGCATGGCGGACAGATATGAATAGGGGCTGGCAAATTCGTACCAGAAGTCGATCTCAGCCATGGATCAGATTCTTTCCAGTCGGTTGAGCAACATAGGGTTATCCCAATCGGGTTGGCGGTCTTCCAAGACCACGCCGTGGGTTTCGATGGCGTGGTGCTGCAGATCAGGCGCGTTGACGGTGACTTGGACCCAGCGCGCGATCAGTTCGTTGTTGATGTCGGTGATCACGGTGACGGCCAGCTCTTCGGGGGACGGCCATACGATGGTGGATAGGGCTTCCAAGTAGGCCCCGAAGCTCTTCACATCCAATATATTTTTGTCCGGCACATAGCGCACTTGGACGGCTTGGCGCGCGCCGCCGCTGTTGGGCAGGTGGCCTTCCAAGGTGATTAAGTAGTCAAGCTTGCGGTCCGGGTTTGGTCCGACTTTGAGATGCCGGCGGCGCTCCATCAAATCCATCGTTGTGCCTTTCGTTGTCTCAATCCTTCATAACACGAAGTCGAGTTTATACGAATAGCCCCTGCGTTTGCCCCGGTCCCGGCGTTTTTGGCGGCGGGGTGAAGTCGACAAAATGACCAGGGGCAGCTTGAAAGGCAAGTGTACCGGCGATACCGGTGTACTCCTCAGCCGCCATGAAAATCTCGCCCATATCTGCGCGCATCTCTGCAGGCAGGGGCTGGTCAGTGCGGATGATCAAATCAAGCTTTTGGTTGTCTGTTTTCATCAGCCCGTCAATCTGGATATGGCCCATATTCGACAGGTCGAAATCTAAAACGAATCGTGTTCCTTCGTCTTCGTTGTGTTCCGCTCCTTGGCGCTGGCGATGTCGGTAATACATTTTGATTTGTTCAAGCGCGCCGTCGCTCATCAACGGGATCAACGCCAAGCGCCAATCATTTTGTTGCGGTTCATCGACCAAGCGGGCCATGGCCTGAAAGTCTGTGGACAGGCGGTTCATCATGCCTGGACGTTCATTGTCCAAAATGCGCGCCGTTGTGTCGCCCATCAAAGATTTGATGTCGCCGCCTTTCAGCGCGTTCATGAAAAACAACAGCTGGTTGGTGAGCTTTGGCCCCGGCTGGGGGATGTTTTGTTGGATTTGTTGGTAGCGCGCCGGGTCAATGGTGGCTATGGCTTTTAAGGCTTCGTCCAGCGTGCCCCAAGATTTCGACTGCACCAAAGTCTCTTTCATACCCGCTGCGCTCATATGCTGGGCAGCTTTGACGGCGGGGGGGGTGGGTGCGGTTTCAAGCCGCACGATCACGCGGGACCCCACATCAATCTTAGACGTGGTTTCCAGCGCAAAGGTCGCGTTGGGGCCTTGCACGATGGGTTGGCCCTTGGGCGTCGTGCCTGTGACGATGCCGCTCACTGTTGCCCCTTGGCTCAGGCCTTGGCTTGTTTGCGGCGCGGGTGTGTTGGGTGCCGTCTGTGGCGGATCGACGCGCACCACGGAAATTTGGAACTTGGTGCCCGACGGCAGGGGCGTTGCGTGTCCGCCAGACGGTTGGGCGGACGGGGTCGGCTGGGCAGTGGGTGTCGCGGCTTGCGGTGTCGGTGTTGCGCCAGTGGGCTGAGGCGTGGTTTGTGCGGTGGTGCCCGCCGCCGGGGTCGATGCGGGCTGTGCCGTGGGCGTTGGGGCAGCGTTCGGTGTGACTTGCCCCGCAGGTTGAGCCTGTGGCTGGGCGGTTTGGGCCGCCGCCGTAGATGTGGGTGGTGTGGTTGCGCGCACCAGTGTGGCCGTCAGGCGTGCACCGTCCTGCACGGGCAGGGACGGGGCGGCTTTTGCGGTTTGGGCTGCGCCAAAATTCGGTTGTTGAGCGGCTGTTTGAGCCGCTTGTTGGGCCTGGGGGACTGGCTTGCCATTAATTTCCGTGATCAAGAACTGGGGCCTGGGCTCCAAGCTTTGCAAAACCATCGTCAAGGTCGCGCCTTTGGGAATTTGCAGGGCCGTCTGCAAAGTCATAGACCCCATGGAGGTTTGCACCTGCACCTGTTTAGGCGGCAGTTGGGACGTGACGTCGGGTTGCTGTGTCGCTTGAATCTGCTGGCCCGGCTGCATGTTTTGCACAGCCGGCGGAGCCTTAATCGCGGTCGCGGTTGGGCTCGCGGCGGGGGGCGCCGATGGGGTGGGGGGTGTTGGCGGTGTGACGGTCGACATATGTGGCCTCCCGGGGTTCTCCCCAGTTTGCTAAGGCCCTCGGTGGAAAAGGTTTATTCGTCTTCCACCAGCTTGCGTGCAATGACGGCGATATCCTGGGCGGCTTCTGCGTTGGGGTAACGGGTCAACAGAGGCACTTGGGCCTTGATGGTCTCGCGCACCTTCGGATCACGGCGCACGACCCCTAATAATGGCGGGGAAATCTTAAGAAATCCTTCACAAGCTTTCAGCAGCGTGTTGTAGGTTCGCTCCCCTTCACGCGTCGAGTTAGCTGCATTGATGACAATGCGAATGTCCAACTGGGGACGTTCCATGTGGGTGAGCTTGATAAAGGCATACGCGTCCGTCAGCGATGTCGGTTCGTCCGTCGCCACCACCAAGCAAGTTCCCACATTGTGGGTGAGTTGGCGCACTGTGCGTTCTACGCCTGCACCAAGGTCCAAGATCACATGATCATAGGCTTGCGCCAACAGCGCCATGTCTTCGTTGAGCATCTGCAGGCGGGACGTGGGAATGTTTGCCAAGCCCCCAGATCCGGAGCGCCCAGCGATAATGTCAAAGCCGCCCACCGGGAACGGCAAGACAGCTTGGTTGAGCGTCAAACGGCCAGCGATGACAGAACCCAGGTCTTGCTGCGGCATCAAGCCCAATTGAATGTCCAAGTTGGCAAGCCCCAAATCGCCGTCAAACAACAAGACCTTGCGTTCTTTGTTGGCCAGCGCGTTGGCCAGCGTGATGGCCAAGAAGGTCTTGCCCACGCCGCCTTTGCCGGATGCGACAGCAATAATATTTTGCCCCTTGCCCTTTTTCGCAGGTGAGGTCGGTGTTTTCTCGGGTGTGGTTGTTTCGTTTGCCATGAGCAGAGATTACCGCGCCTTACACTTGTCCAACAGTCTTGATTTTCGCTTTGGGGTGAATTTCGTTTTGGCTCATGACCACAGTCGCCGGGCGGAAGCGTTCGATAATGGAGCGCACATAGGGGCGGATGCCCGGGCTGGTCAACAGTGCCGGAACTTCGCCCATCATGGCTTGGCGTTCGTAGGCCGTGCGCAGCTGAGCGATGAATTCTTGCAGATAGGTCGGCGGCATGGACAGCTGACGGTCGTCGCCTTGACCGACCAAGCTTTCGGCAAAACGTTGTTCCCATTCCGGCGACAGCGACAGCAACACGATGACACCTTCGTCGTTGGTGTTCATGTCGCTGATTTGGCGCGCCAAGCGGGCGCGCACGTGTTCGGTGATCATGGTGACGTTGCGGGTCATGCCACAGGCTTCGGAAATGCCTTCCAAGATGGTCGGCAAATCGCGGATCGACACACGTTCGGTGAGCAAGTTTTGCAAGACACGTTGCGTCCCACCCATGGAAATTTGGTTGGGGATCATGTCTTCGATGAGCTTTTTGTGATCGTCGTCCAATTCGTCCAACAGCTTCTGCGTTTCGGCGTAGGACAACAATTCGGGCATGTTGTCTTTGATGACTTCAGTGAGATGCGTGGTAATCACGGTGGACGGGTCAACCACAGTGTAGCCGCGGAACAGGGCTTCTTCGCGGTTTTGCTCGTCGATCCACATGGCGGGCAGGCCAAAGGTGGGCTCCACGGTTTTTTCGCCGGGAAGGGTGATCTCTTCGCCGCGCGGATCCATCACCAACAACATGTTGGGGTGCAGCTCGCCCCGACCGGCTTCGATTTCTTTGGTGCGGATAATGTAGGTGTTGGCTTCCAGTTGCATGTTGTCTTGGATGCGCACGGACGGCATGACGAAGCCCATTTCCTGGGCGATCTGACGGCGGAGCGCTTTGATTTGATCCGTCAGGCGTTTGCCGTCGCGCGGGTTGTTGATCAAAGACAGCAGGCCATAACCCAGTTCCAAGCGCATGAGGTCGATTTTGAGCGCTGTGGAAATCGGTTCTTCCGGTATGGCTTCGGCCTCTTCTACCTTCAGGGCCTGGGCTGCTTCGAACTCTTCGGTTTTGACGCGTTCTTGCATCCGGTTGGTGACGAACGCCGTGACCCCGGTGATGACACTGAGAAACATAAACGGGAAAAACGGAATGCCCGGCAGCAAGGCCAATGCCCCCAGCAAGAACGACGTCACGCCCAAGGCGCGGGGCTGGCCGCCGACTTGTTTGAACAGGGCTTTTTCCGTGGCCCCCGTCACGCCTGCTTTGGTGACCATCATACCGGCGGCGGTGGACACCACTAGTGCCGGGATTTGCGTCACCAGACCGTCACCGACGGTCAAGCGGGTAAAGTTGTTGGCGGCGTCGGCAAAGCTCATGTCGTGCTGGGCAACACCGATGATCATACCGGCAATCACGTTGATGAAGGTAATCAGCAAACCGGCGATGGCGTCGCCACGGACGAACTTCGACGCACCGTCCATGGACCCAAAGAAGGTGCTTTCGTCTTCCAGGTCTTTGCGCCGTGTGCGCGCTTGTTCTTCGTCGATCAGTCCTGTCGAAAGATCGGCATCGATGGCCATTTGTTTGCCGGGCATGGCATCCAAGGTGAAACGTGCCGACACTTCGGCGATCCGTCCCGAACCCTTGGTGATCACGATGAAGTTGACCAAGACCAAGATGATAAAGACGATGATGCCGATAACGAAGTTGCCGCCCATGACGAACCCGCCAAAGGCCTGAATGACCTGTCCCGCAGCGTCAGTGCCTTCGTGACCATGGGCCAAAATCAAACGCGTGGACGCCAAGTTCAGCGCCAAGCGGATCATCGTTGCCAACAGCAAAATGGTCGGGAACGTATTGAATTCCAGCGGCCGCTCGATAAACAGCGCGGTCATCAAAATCATCACGGAAAAGGTGATGGAAAACGCCAAGCTGGCATCCAGCAACCACGTCGGCAAGGGCAGGATCAAGACCACCAAAATGGCGACCACACCCAGGGCCATCATGATGTCGCCACGTTTGGAAATTACGCCGGCGAAATCACGAAGTGCGCTGAGAAAATCTCCGCCGCCTGCGGCTGGCGCAGCGGCTGTTTGTGGGGTTTCGTCTGCCATTGTTTACTTGACTGCGTCCCGTGCTCTAAAGGTTCGGCTGTTCACCGTCGGCACCGCCCGGTGACGGCACGGCGTAGCCGTCTTCGTTGTACTGTTTTAACTTGTTGCGCAGCGTGCGGATCGAAATGCCCAAAATGGTGGCCGCATGCGTGCGATTGCCCAAGCAATGGCTCAGCGTGCTGATGATCAGTTCGCGTTCGACTTCGGAAACAGTCTTTCCGACCATGGACGCAGCGTCCGCATCTGCGCCAGAAGACGCCGCCGCAGCGCTCGATGCAGGGCTTGGCGTACCAAAACCGGACTCGCTCAACAAAATTGCATCGGGACCGATTTCGTCGCCCGACGCCAACAGAACGGCGCGATGCACGGTGTTTTCCAGTTCACGGACATTGCCAGGCCAGGGGTGTGCCAACAACAGCTTTTGCACGTCCTCAGAGAGACCGCGTGCCTGAATGCCGTTGGCTTCAGCGTATTTGGCCGCAAAGTGACGGCCCAGCGCGATGATGTCGTCGGGACGCTCATTCAAGGGCGGCAAGTCCAAGCTGACGACGTTCAAGCGGAAGTACAAATCTTCGCGAAAACCACCGCTTTGGACATGTTGTTCCATGTTGCGGTTGGACGTCGCCAAGATACGCACATCAACCTTGACCGGCTTGTTCGAACCCACACGATCAATTTCGCGTTCTTGCAAGACCCGCAAGAGCTTGGCCTGCAGGCGCGGGTCCATTTCGCTGATCTCATCCAACAAGATGGTGCCGGCGTTGGCTTCTTCGAACTTGCCGATGCGCCGTGCGACGGCACCCGTGAACGCCCCTTTTTCGTGACCGAACAATTCGGATTCCAACAGGTTTTCCGGAATGGCTGCGCAGTTGACGGCGATGAACGGGCCTTCGCGGCGCTTGCTTTTCATATGAAGGTAGCGCGCCATCATTTCTTTACCCGTGCCGCTGGGGCCGGTGATCATGATCGACGCATCCGAAGGCGCGATTTGGTCGGCCAGCTTGACGACATCGTCCATGCGCGGGTCGGTATGGATGAAATCCGAATTTTCTTCGGCGACCGCCGTTAAGACCGCGCCGATCAATTCGGCGTCGGGGGGCAGGGGGATGTATTCTTTTGCCCCTGCTTTGATGGCACGCACGGCGGCTTGTGTGTCGTTGCCCACACCGCAGGCCACCACGGGCACGGCGATACGTTCAGATTCAAGACTCCCGACCAATGTGCTCAGGTCTTCTTGAACGTCGGCCAAAACCAAGTCGGCACCGCCGCCTGATCGCAGGAAGTCCAAACCGGCTTCGACCGTGTCCACATGATTGACCTTGGCACCACGCGACAGCGCGATCTTGCTAGCCGCGCCGACCTGTCCGTCCAATGTTCCAATAATGAGCAATCGCATGTCGGTTTACTTTCTTAGTCGAAATATTCTACACGCTTGGCGGGGGGCAAAACGCTGTTAAGCATCATTTCCAAACGACGGGGATTTTCCTGACGGCCGATAGATGCGGCCCCCATGACGTAGACGTTGTTGACCATGGATTCTTCGGACGAGTTGCGTTCCAGCTTCGCCGCCATTGGCGCAAACACCATGTTGGCCAAGACCGCACCATAAAACGTGGTGAGCAAGGCAACCGCCATGGCCGGGCCGATGGAGCTTGGATCTTCCAGGTTGCCCAACATTTGCACGAGACCGATCAAGGTCCCGATTAGGCCCATGGCCGGGGCGAATTCTGCAGCCTTTTTGAGGACGGACGCGCTGGATTGGTGGCGTTGAATGGTCGAGACCATTTCTTTGCGCAAAATCTGTTCGACTTCTTCACCGGGCGTTCCATCGACGACCATGGTCATGCCTTTGTGCAGCAACGGCTCGCTTTCCAACTGGTTCAACACACCTTGTAAGGACAGAACACCTTGGCGCCGCGCCAGCTCGGCGATTTGCAGAACTTGGATAGCGGCTTCGGACGGATCGCGCGCCGTGTGTGACATGGTTTTGAAGATGACTTTGATGGTGCGGGCCATCTCACCCAAAGTGAAACACATGGTGGTGACAAAAATGGTGCCGCAGATGACGATGGCGAGTGCCGCAAAATCAATGAACGAGCCCGGTGCACCACCCGCAACGATCGCGCCAATCACAAACCCGAACGCGCCGATCAGACCGGCAATGGTTGCCAGATCGATGGACGATTTCGCCGGAGTAATATTGATATTGCTGTCCGCCATGTGTGTGTCTCTATCGGTTTTTGCTGCGCGCAGCTCTCACGTCGTTAAGTACGATCCGTTTTGATGATTTCCGTCATGGTTACACCCAGCCGGTCTTCGACAACCACCACCTCGCCGCGCGCGACCAGGCGGTTGTTGACATAGATGTCGATGGCTTCACCGACTTTGCGGTCCAGTTCCACAACGGCACCGCGCCCCAGCTTCAACAGCTGGCTCACCTGCATCGTGGCTTTGCCCAAAACGGCGGACACTTGAACCGGAATGTCGTAGACGGCTTCCAGATCGCGGGCGTTGCGGGGCATATCTGTGATGTCGTCACCACCAAATCCCGGATCGCCCATGTCGCTGGGGGCGGGGGCGGGGGCGGGATCGTCTCCCAATTCGTTCAGTTCCAAACTTGTTTCGTCTGACATAATCGACCTCCTGAGCCGGTTGTGATGATGGACTACATGTCCGTATTTTCGGGCTCATCGTTGGTTATTTCGCTCGTCTCTTCGTCGCCTTCAGCAAGTATTTCGTCCAAAAGTGCATTTCCGGCCTCTTCCGACAGCGAATCCGGCTCGCTTGGTGCGTCTTCCGCCGCTTCCGCTTCCTGGTCCGAGGGCCCAGTTTCCTGCGGATTTTGGGGCTGTTCTTCAGCCGTGGGGGCGGGGTTTGTGGGCGACTCCACGCCGTGTTCCTCATTGTCCCCGACTGGGGCGTGCTCTACAACCTCTTGGTGGGCTTGCGGGGCAGCTTCCAGCTCGGCCTCTTGAGGTTTGGGGTCGTCGAAACGGTCCCCCCCCAGATTGCGTTCGATGACGTTATCGATTTCTTGCCACATCAGCTGAGAATCACGGATCATACCGCCGCCTTCCCATTCAACCGAAGCATCACCTTGGCCAACTGTTTCGTCTGCCATAACGGTGATCGCGCCCTCTTGACCACGCATGGCCGCCAATTCAGCGGCTTTTTCTTTGACGGTGTCTTTGAGGTCCGGGTGAACGCGGATGATCATTGTGGCTTCGCCGGATGTGCGCTGCAAAGCTTCGGTGACCATGTAGCCGATTTCATCAATGGCCTTGTCCATGTTCATCGCCGGGAACAGTTTGCGCACAATGATTGTGGCGACCGCAACGGCGTCGCGGTTGTGTTCTTCGCGGTCTTGTTCGTAGGATTCAAGCAGCCTATGGACTTGGGTATTGATGGCTTCAAGTGTGTCGGCAAGACGTTGTTCGATGGCCGATGAAAGATCGCGCGTGGCTTCGGCGTGGCCGTCTTGGAAGCCTTCGGCGCGGGCTTGGTCAAGATCTTCCTGACTGAACGTCGGCACGACAATTTCAGGTTCTTCCTCAATGACGGCAGCTTCAAGAGCTTGGGCCTCGGCCTCAGCGGCTTTGGCTTTTTGTGCGATCGCAGCCGGACGCGGATCGGCATCTGTCCCGAAGTCCAGATCGAACAAAAACTTTTTGTGGCCTGTTGCCGACATTTCTGATCCCGTCGAAATCATCTTAGTAAATCAATTCATCTTCTTCACCCTGGCCGGCGATGACGATTTCACCGCTGTCGGCCAGTTGTTTAGCTACCGAGACGATAGCAGATTGTGCTTCGTCCACGTCTTTCAAGCGCACAGCCTCCATGGCATCCATATCTTCGCGCATGATCTTGGCCGCGCGTTCCGACATGTTGGAGAAGAACAAGTCTTTGACGCCTTCCGAACCACCTTTGAGTGCGATGGACAGCTGACCTTTGTCCGTTTGGCGCAACAGAACCTGAATACCTGCACTGTCGACGCGTTCCAAATCGTCAAACGTGAACATCAACTGCTTGATGCGCTCGGCACTTTCGCGGTTGCGTTCTTCCAAGGCGCTCATGAAGCGCGTTTCCGTGTTGCGGTCCAGCGTGTTGAAAATGCCGGCCATCATTTCGTGGCTGTCTTGCCGTGCGGTGCGCGCCAAGTTGGTCATGAATTCGGCGCGCAGGGTCTTTTCCACGTGGTCCAGAATGTCCTTCGATACGGCTTCCATTGACAGCATGCGAATAACCACTTCCATTGCAAAATTTTCGGGCAAGGTGCCCAAGACGCTCGCGGCATGATCGGGACGAATTTTCGACAAAACCACAGCTACGGTTTGCGGATATTCGTTCTTTAAATAGTTCGCGAGCACCGCTTCGTTCACGTTGCCCAACTTGTCCCACATGGTCCGACCGGCGGGACCGCGCAGCTCTTCCATGATCTGCGAAACGCGGTCTTCGGGTAGGGCCTTGGACAGCAAACGTTCCGTGCTGTCGTAAGACCCCACCAGCGAGCCGGTGGAAGACAGCTGATCCGCAAAGTCGAGGAACAAACGTTCGACCACTTTGGAGTTGATCGAGCCCAAGTTCGACATGATTTGGGACAGTTCGCGGATTTCCTCGTCGTCCATCATTTCGAACAACGCGGTCGACTGCTCGTCGCCCAAAGACAGCATGAAGATTGCCGCTTTTTGTGGACCAGTAAGTGATCTGTAATCGTCCTTTACGCGTGCCATGGCCTGAAAACGTCAACCTTAGCCTTCTTGATACAACCAGTTGCGAACGATGCTGAGCGCTTCGTCCGGGTGTTTCTCGACGATCTCGCCGACTTTCTTCACGGAAGACGCTTTCACGCGGCCTTCCACACGATCGATGTCAATGAGCTCTTCGAACATTTCTTCTTCGGGGACCGCACCTTCGGGTGACGGTGGGGCGGCCAATGCGCCGGCAGCCAGTTGGGCTTGGTCGGCGATCATGCGGCCACCTTCGGCCATTTGCGACATAGCACCCGGCAGGGCTTCGAATGCGCGGCTGATAAGCGGGCGGATCACCAACAAGATCACCAAGATCGCCAAGATCAAGATTACGATCATTTCGGCAAACTGCAGCATGTCTTGCTTTTCTAAGCCTAAGAACAGATCAAGCGGTTCGGGCTCGGGGATGTCGGGATCGGCGAACTTCATGTTGACGACTTCAACGATGTCGCCACGATTTGTGTCAAAGCCAATGGCGGCGCGCACCAACTTGCTCAAGTTTTCCATTTCCGCTTCGGTGCGTTCGCGGTAGATGCGGTCGTCGTTCTCATCAAGTTCCCAGGCGCCATCCACCACGACCGAGGCCGAAATGCGGTTGATAATGCCAACGTCGCGGATTTTGTTGGTAACGGTTTTCGAAATTTCGAAACTGACGTTTTCTTCCGTGCGGTTGTCGTTGGAGCTACGAGACGTTTGATCGCCATCGATGCCGCCGCCGTCAGGCAGGTTGTTGTCAACCGTGACGGCTTGGTTTTCGCTATCCTTGGAAGCCGCAGTTTGTTCGACCGTTGAGGTTGCGCGAACCACTTGCCCGTCTGGGTCGTAACGCTCTTCGTTGGTGGTGATGCGGTCGAAATCCATATCCAGCGTCACTTCGGCTTGAACCTTGCCAAAACCAACGGATTTTTCGAGGATTTGCTCAATGGCGGTTTGCATTTCCCGCTCGGCGGCGCGGCGACGCTCATCGGTTTTTTGTGCCACTAAACTGGGGTTGGAGGACGGGTCGCCTTCAAATCCGCGTGCCAACAAAGAGCCTTTATCGTCCACAATGGAGATGGAGCTGGGCAACAATTCGGGCACGGCGGCGGCAACCAAGTGCTGAACCGCCTGGATTTGCGAAGCGTCCAAACGCATGGCGCCGCGCATTTTCAAAAAGATCGACGCGGTGGGCGTGTTCGATTTGCGGTCAAACAGTTTGCGCGTGGGCATGACCAAGTGGACGCGCGCCGTGCGCACTTTGTCGATGGTTTCGATGGTACGGATAAGCTCGCCTTCGAGGGCACGGATTTTGTTGACGTTTTGCTGGAAGTTGGTGGTGCCCAAGGTGCCTTGTTTATCGAACAGCTCCCAGCCGATGGTGCCGCTGGACGGTAGGCCGTTTTCCGCCATGATCAGGCGAATGCGGGCGGCTTGGTCGGTCGGCACCATAATGCGTGCGCCGCCGGCTAGAGATTCGTATGCAATCCCTTGGGTTTGCAGCTGGGAAATAACCCGCGCGGAATCTTGGGGTTCTAGGTTCCCATACAATTCAGCCATCGGCGGTGAGGAAAAACGCGTCACCATGTAGATGAAAAAGCCCACCAAGGCGAACAACACAACGCCCATGATGGCGATGCGTGCGGGGCCTAGATTGCGAATGGTTTGCGCAAGTGCGTCCACGAAGGAACCTCAAAAGTCCAGATGCCAAAGTCCATTTTCGCCCCTTCTGGGCCAATCCGGGCGACGGCTATTCTCATGCGCCAGATTCAAGGCGCACCCACAGCCCGGGTTTCCAGTCTTTAAGCTAGGGCCGGGGTGGTGAATAAGTTCTTAACAACGCGGCAATAATTGCCTAGCGAATCCCTTTTTTTCTGCCGAGTCGCAGCCGACTCGAATCCCTAGGTCATTGGTGTGTCGTTAGGCACTATATGTGGGGTGTTGTGGGGTTGCGTGCGAGTCGTAAAATCGTGGCTATGGTTAACAGAAGATTTCTGGTAGCCATGCGCAAATTCCGTATCTGGGAGTGCGATCTTCATTTCCGGCGAAGATTTTGATCGAGTCTCCGCGCTCTTCGTCGTAGCGGATGATTGTTCGGAGAGTCTGATCAAGTTTTTCGATTGCCGCATCGTCCAAAGGGTGTCGGGCGTATTTGCCGTTGGCGTTGAGTTTCATAAGTTCTTTAACGTGCAATTGGACGTTAATACTGCGAATTTTTTTCGCATCATCAATGGGGTTGTCCGCCGCAGTCAGGAAGGGGATTGGCATGACAAATTTATAAGTGACGTTCTGATTTGTTAGAGGGTGTTCTTTCAGCTCTTTGAGTTTTTTGGCTTTCCATTCTTCAGCTTTGAAAAAAGCGTCCAGTTGAGCTTGCTCAACAGCCGTGTGGTTGTAATCGAGGTCAGCCTTAATTGTTATATTCTCAATAACAAATGTAGCTTGGCTGCCTTCGTAGCCACCAAGCCTCCATCGAATGTGTTCGGTTAATCGTGCTTCGAATTTCTCTGCGTGCAGATTGTTTAATCGTTCTTCAAGAGGGTTATACGGCAGCAAAGATGAAGACGTAGAGGCGGCGCGCTCGCTCACCTGGGCAGGTCTCTCGAACATTTCGTTTTTGCTTGGAATCGAACGGTGGCCTTTTACGGCTTGCGGGAGGTCGTGGTGTTGTTTCGTGGGGCCCTTGCGCTCTACCGAGTTCGCAGGCTTCTTAAGGCAGTCGAGGATTTTGTTGTATTCAGTGAGGTCAAGCACGGGGTGTTTGGTTGCTGGGTGATTATCTTCGTCTTGTGTGGGTGTTTGCCCGTCATTTTTTTTGTCTACGAGTGTGCCGAGCGTATTTATATATGCATAAAGGGCTTCCATTTCTGTGTATTCACCTGATTGGGTCATGCAATTAGTTGATTTGGCAGGTGATTTGGCTTTTACGTTGTTTGGTTTGTCGTCAGCGAGGGGCTGCAATGTCATACTAATCGCAACGGTGGTTGCGAGGACGCCGAAAACCAATGCGGACTTCATCTGAAAATAGAAAATTGTAAAGAGGTTGTTTTTCAATGTATTAGACACCTACCCTAAGCGATTTCTTGTGTTTCCCACAGCTTATGATGTGCATGGCGATAGATTATCTATTTTATTAAGGATGACAAACGCTTTTCAAACGAAGAGTAACGGGCGGGGGTAAAGCAAACAAATGTATGGTTAACAAAATCTTTCTTGCACTTATTTGACGAATTGGGTATATTAATGAGCAGTGAGATAGAATTCTCATACAACAGCAGAAAGCAATGGTGAACGCTATGAGCGATTTATCAGTAAACACGGCACCCGAGAGTGTCGTCAGTGCGTCGAGAAAGACGGCTGCTCAAACCGAAGCGAAAACCGTGTCAGAAACAGACGCTAATGTTTCTGCACGTAAACCTTCTTCTGCAGATGTGACCAATTTCGTAACCTCGCCAAAGGGTGTCGTTGACCCCCAAAGCGGTGTGTACGTCCTGCAATATCGGGATGGCGAAACGGGTGAAGTGGAAATGCAATATCCGTCCAAAAAAGTTGTGGCTGCTTACCAACGCAGCGACGGTGCGGCGAGTGCTCCGGCTCCGGCCCCCACGACATCTACAGAGCAGGCAGGACCTTCGGTCCCGCAGAACAGCGGTGGAGAAAGTACCGGTACTGGTGCAGACGTTTCCTCCGTCTCGACGACAACGACGACTACGGCTTCGACCACTTCGGGAGGAACCGCTTCAGGCACTGGCACAGGTTCAACATCGACTGACGTCGACGTTTAATCCGCGCTTTAAGCCTTTATGATTTGAGTGTGCGCACCGCCTGAGTGCGCGCACGCGAACCCGTTTGTCCTCATTTCATGGATTGAACTGGAAGGGCCGTTAGATGGTTTGCGACTTTGCCTTGAGAAGGGCCGGATGGAAACGTCCGGCCCTTTTTTTCTGTTCAATACCGTGTCTTGCGGGTTTCCAGGGATTGGTATTGGGCATAAGCTGAATTTCGAGCCGAATCAGGAATTCTCTGAGATGCGTGATGAGCCAATCTGAATTACAGGCCAAAATGAACGAAGGGCTTGGGCTGTTCCAAGCGGGGCACCCGGCCGAAGCGTTCTCCGCCTACCAGGGTGTTTTGGCGCTTTCGCCCGATCACGTCGATGCTTTGAATATGGCCGGTGTCTGCGCGTGGCAGGCCGGGGACACATCGGTGGCTCTGGGTCTGCTTGACCAGGCCATGGCGCGTCACCCAAGCCACCCGGATGCGTATGCGAACCTTGGCGTGATCTTGGAAGTCTATGGGCGTTTTGAGGATGCGGCAAACGCGTACAAAGCGTCATTGGAAGCCAAGCCTGGTAACGTTTTGGTTTTGATGAACTTGAGCAACGCTCTGTCCCAAATGGGCGCTTATGGCGAGGTCTTAGACGTTCTCGACCAAGTGCTTTCCCGCACGCCCACGGATGTTGATGCGCTCAACAGCAAAGCCTTGGCGTTGAAAGAGTTTGGCCGCACCGAAGACGCCTTGGCGTGTTTGCAAACGGCTTTGGAGGCAGATCAAACGTCCGTGCGCACCTGGACCAACTTAGGCTTGCTATACCGCACCGACGGCCAACCGGAAAAAGCCTTTGAAGCCTATGACAAAGCATTGGAGATTGAACCCGGATCGCTGAAGGTGCTCAACAACGTGGCCGTCCTACACCGCTGGGAAGGCAATTTGGACGAAGCAGCGGCTATTTGCGAAGGCATCTTGTCGGCGCAGCCTGACCAAGTCGAAGTGCTGAATAATCTGGGCGACACCTATCAGGCTTTGGCGCGCCTGAAAGAAGCCCGCGTTTGTTTTGAAAAGGTCTTGGCGCTGGCGCCGGAGCATCCGGAGGGCCATCACAACCTGGCTGTGCTCTTGTTGTTGGCGGGCGATTTTGAAAACGGGTGGAAGCATTACGAATGGCGTTGGCTGGCCAAAGAATTCCCTTCCGAACGGCGGAACTTTCCCCAACCGCTTTGGACCGGAGAGGACTTGGGCGGGAAAACCATTTTGCTGTATGTGGAGCAGGGCTTGGGCGATGCGTTGCAGTTCGTGCGTTACGCGCCCTTGGTGCAGCAGCGCGGCGGCCGCGTTTTGGTGGAATGTCCCAAGGTTCTCAAAACCCTGTTTGAAGGTGTCGCAGGCATTGATCAGGTGATTGCACGGGGTGACAGCTTGCCCACGTTTGCTGTTCAGTGCCCATTTCTATCGTTACCAGGATTGCTGTCGCCAAACGAACAATCCATTCCGACGGATGTGCCTTACATTGAGATTTCTGACGAGACCCAAGAGGTTTGGGCCAAACGCCTAGCGTCCGATACGTCTTTCAAAGTCGGCTTGGTGTGGGCGGGCAACCCCACACACACCAATGATCGCGAGCGCAGTGTGCCGCTTTCCCGGTTTGAGCCCCTGTCAACAGTTCCCGGGTGTTCGTTTTACAGCCTGCAAATCGGTGAGCGGGCTGGACAGGTGAAGGACGTGTCCTGGCCGGTTCAGGATTTGACCGGAGACATTGACGATTACGCCGATACGGCGGCGTTTGTCGAACAGTTGGATGTGGTGATTACGGTGGATACGTCTGTGGCTCATGTCAGTGGGGCTTTGGGCAAAGACGTTTGGGTCTTGTTGCCGTTTGCGCCGGATTGGCGGTGGCAGATGGACCGCACAGACAGCCCGTGGTATCCCACGATGAAGCTGTTTCGCCAACCCAAACGCCGCGATTGGGACAGGGTCTTCCGAGACCTTCTCGCCGCATTAAGCGCACGGGTCGGCGGTTAGCTTAGCGTGATTTGCGAAATTGGTTGCAGCGTGTGACACGCAAGGCGGAAACGCCGTGATTGTCCAGCAAGCTTTGCCACGTGACAAATTCTTCCACGGACAGGGCATAACGTTTGCAGGCCTCTTCCAAAGTGATGAGGCCGGAGCGAACGGCATTGACGACTTGGGCCTTGCGCGTGGTCACCCAACGTTTGGTGTTGGCAGGTGGCAAGTCGTCCAAAGTCATCTTGGGCGTGTTTGTGGGTGTAGAAGCTGTCATCAAGCACGTTTTTTAAGTTTCGTTTGTGCTGAATAGACTTAAAGGTGCGCAGTTAAAGAATGCCTAACCTCTGCGAAAAATAAGCTTGTCCGGCTTTATCAATCTTTAAGGAAGTTGAGGACGCGCTCTGAGATCGCAGCGCTTGTCAGTCCTTGTTGTTCGAGGATATAGCCATACTCACCCGCCTTGACGAATTCATCCGGCAGGCCGATGGACAAATGGGGCGCACGGTCTGACTTGGGTGCGAAGTATTCGGCAACGGCGCTGCCCAAACCGCCAACGACGGAATGTTCTTCGATGGTGACGATGGCTGGGTGAGTACCTGCT
Source organism: Magnetovibrio sp. PR-2 (assembly GCF_036689815.1). Lineage (NCBI taxonomy): Bacteria > Pseudomonadati > Pseudomonadota > Alphaproteobacteria > Rhodospirillales > Magnetovibrionaceae > Magnetovibrio > Magnetovibrio massiliensis. The sequence continues at coordinate 152,813 of NZ_JBAHUR010000005.1, forward strand.
AATTGATCTAATGCGTCCGTGTCCAATGGCTTGATGGTATGCATGTTGACCACGGTGGCCGCCACACCCTGTTCAGCAAGAACCTCGGCGGTCTTCAGAGCTTCGCTGACCATGGAGCCGCAGGCGATCAGGGCCACGTTGCTGCCTGTGCGCAGTGTATCGGCTTTGCTGATCTTGAAATCGTATTCTTCCGTATAGACCGGAGTGCAGGCACCTGCCGCACCGGTTAGGCGGATATACATCGGCCCGTCGAATTCAGCCGCAGCGCGCACAACTTGCACAACCTCTGCGCAGTCGGCCGGGGAAACCACGGTCATGTTGGGGATGGCGCGCATGACGGCGACATCTTCCAAACCGAAGTGCGAATTGCCCAGCAAGCCCATGGACACACCGCTGCCAATGGCGACGGCTTTTACGTTCATTTCCATGTAGCCTAAATTCATGCGGATTTGTTCGCTGGCGCGCATGGCGATGAACGGTGAGAACGATGTGGCGAAAACGTTATGGCCTTCTTTCGCCAATCCAGCGGCTACACCGATCATGTTTTGTTCAGCGATGCCGGTGTTCAAGAACTGATCCGGGAAAGCTTGGCGAAAGCGTTCCAGTCCGGATGAGCCACCGAGATCGGCGGATAAGACCATCATGTCCGGGTGCTCTTCGGCAACGGCCAGTATAGCTTGTCCAAAAATACCGCGCGGGCCTAAGCGTGACCACTGTCGTGCGCTACGTGCATTGATTTCCATTAGGCGTCTCCCTCATCCGGGACGTCAAAGCCCAAGGCTTCCAAGGCTGCGTGATAATTGGTTTTGGTCAGGCGGTTGTGATGCCACGCACCATCGTGTTCCATAAACGGCACGCCTTTTCCTTTGACGGTGTGGGCGACGATGACTTTGGGTTGTCCGTTGGGCGACGGCGTTTCAAAAGCCGCGACCAGCCTGTCGATGTCGTGGCCGTCAACGTCTTCTGCGTGCCAGCCGAAGGCTTGGAAGCGTTCGGCCATGTTGGTGACGTGGATGATGTCTTTGCTGTCCCCATCACTTTGCATCTTGTTGTAGTCAACGATGGCCGTGAGGTTGTCCAACCCTTGTTGGGCTGCCAGCATGGCCGCTTCCCAAATGGAGCCTTCGTTGGTTTCGCCGTCGCCCATGAAAACGTAGGTTTGAAAGTCCTTGCCTTTGCGTTTGGCGGCCAGCGCGATACCGATGCCCATGGACAGGCCGTGGCCGAGGCTGCCGTTGGACGATTCAATGCCCAAGTCCAAGTTCATCACCGGATGCGCGATTAAGTGACTGCCATTTTGTTGAAAGGTCTGAAACGTGTCTTCGGAAATGATGCCCGCGGCCAACAGGGCGGGGTAGTAGCCCAGCACGCCGTGTCCCTTACTCAGGATAAAGCGGTCGCGCTCTTCCCATCGGGGATTTGCGGGGTCAAAGCGCAGCACTTTGCCATAGATCACGGACATCACATCAACCATGGACAAGCCGCCGCCCAAGTGTGTTGAAGTGCCGCATTCAAAACTGATGTCGAGGATCTTGCGGCGCATGAATGTCGCCATGCGATCGATTTCAGGAAAGCTCATGGGTTCTCTCAATCTCAGATCATGCCGCCATCAACGCGGATAACCTGTCCAGTTATATGAGAAGACAGGTTCGATGCAAGGAAAACAGCCGCGTTGGCAATGTCGTGCGGCTCTGCGGCCTTTTTCAGTGCAGAGGCTTCTATGAGTTTTTCGCGCGCGTGCGGGTCCATCTGATCGGCCATGTCGGTTTGTGTCACGCCGGGGGCGATGGCGTTGACGCGAATGCCTTGCCCGCCCAGTTCCGTCGCCATACTCTGTGTTGCGCGCTCGAACGCGGCTTTGCTAGAGCCATACGCGATGGTTCCGGGCTCAGGGTTATCCGCTGCGGTGGACGATATATTGATGATCGATCCCGCCTTGTGGCGTGCCATCAAGCGGGAGATGCCTTGGCTCAAAGCGATTTGGCCAAAAAAATTGACTTCGAACACGTTGCGCAGTTCGGTCATGGATGTCATCTGAAACACGGCACCGGAGGCTATGCCTGCGCAGTTGACCAGAATGTCCACGGTTTTGCTGGCCGTGCGGATGTCCTTGATGGCGGCTTTGATGGAGGCCTCGTCAGACAGGTCAAGCCCGACGGGCGTCACGTCCAATCCGTCGAAAGTGCCTTCAACATTGCGCGCACAGGCCAAGACCGTTGCTCCATGGGCCAAGAAGACTTCTGTGATTGCGCGCCCGATGCCACGGTTGGCCCCCGTCACAACGGCGGTTTTGCCTTCGAGAAGGGGTTGAGACGTTAAATCTGTCATGAGCTCACCGTTCGATAAATTTCACCGCGTTCAAAAACTGGGGCCAACAGGGTCCAGTCGTCGTCGTGCATCGGGTTCCCGGTTGGAAACGGCGGCACGGCCCCTGCTGGCAATGCGGTTAAGACGGCAGGGTCAGTGTAGTAGGCCTGCAGACACAAGACGATCAACGACATGGCAAGACGCAGGTTTTTGCGTTTGGACAACTCGATACAGGCGAGGCGCTGTTCTGGGTCGAGGTCTTTGAACGCAGCCCCGAACTTTTCCAGGGCCAAGGCGTCTATCAGCGAAAAGAACTCATTCGCCTGTTGGTTGGCTTGGCGTTGCGTGACCAAGCCGGACACATCCACAGACGATCCCGGCGGCATGCCGAGGTCTGGGTCGCCAGGAAGAATGGTGTCGCAAAACAGATCGATCACGTTGCCCCCTCAATCTCTTGCAGATTATCACACAGGTGGTCGCAAATTTTCAATGTTAGCGCTTGGGCGGTGGCCACAGGGTTTACGGCGCCTGCGGTGACGAAAATGGAGCTGTCCACGATAAACAGGTTGTTCACCGCATGTGCGCGACCGTGTTCATTGACGACAGAGGTTTTGGGGTCCCGCCCCATGCGCGCGGTGCCCATGATGTGCCAGCCCGTGTGCTTGACCGGAGCGAACGATGATGTGACGCGTGCGCCGGCACTTTCGAACAGATGTTTGCTGCGCTCGATCCCATGCTTGAGCATCTTTTGGGAATTTTCGCTCAAAGTGTAGTGAACCTTGATACCGGCCATGCCGTTGGCGTCGGCGGTGTTGGTGTCTAACTCAATGAAGTTGTTTGGGTCGGGCAGGTCTTCGGCGATGATGGCGATGCCGACAGTGTGGTTGAAGGTCTTGGCAAAGGTTTTGTGATGGTCCGGGCCCAGGGGGATTTGGCGCATCATGTAGCCGTTCACCGCCGTCTCGACTGGGGCGGAGCCGCGCAACACATGCATGGTGTAGCCCCGGGTAAAGTTGCGTTTTACATCGGTTTCATAAAACTGGTGGGAGAAGAGAGAACAGCCCTGCGGCCCAATACTGGACGATAAGTCGTCGTCGAAGACAGCCTCCGTATACGCCAGCGGGTGAAGCATCAAGTTGCGCCCGACGACGCCGTGGTCGTTGAGCAAGCCGTCTGGAAATGCGCTGGATTTTGAATTCAACAACAGCCGTGGCGTTCCCGCACCGCTGCACGCCAACACGACAATGGACGCGGGTTGAACCTGTTCGTTGCCGTCTTGATCGATATAGCGCACACCTTCGGCCCGTGCGTTTTTGCCCAGAAGGATTTCTTGAACGGCGCAATTTTGACGCACTTCTACGCCTTGGGATTTGGCTTCGGGCCAATAGGTGACGTCGACACTGCCCTTGGCACCTTGGGCGCATCCGGTGTTGCAGGGGCCTAAGTTGATGCACGACGGGCGTTCGCCAAGCTTTTTGGTGTTGATGGCGGCGTAGGACGGCCACCAATGCCAGCCCAAATGATTGAACGCGTCGCCCATCCGGCGCCCCATGGGGCCTAAGGGCAGGGGCGGGGCCAGATTTTCATAGTCGGGGTAAGCCGGGTCCCCAACCAAGCCCGCAACACCCATCATGCGTTCGTTTTCTTGAAAGTAGGGTTCCAAATCGCCATAGCCAAAGGGCCAGTCTTCGCCCACCCCGTCCAGGCTTTGGGTGTGAAAGTCCGACGGATGAAAACGCGGGAAGTGGGCCGAATACAAAATGGTGCTGCCGCCAAAGCCGTTGAAGTTGGCGAGCGAAATGGGGGAGTCCGCGTTGTCGATGGGATAGTCAGCTGGATTGTTCCGCTCATTGGGGTCAGAGCTTGCCTGCCCATGGCGGCTGAGCTCCCAATTGGGGGCGGTGGATGGAAAATGCGCCGGGTCTTGTTCCCCCCCGGCTTCCAGACAGACGATCCGCAACGCTGTATTCCGGCTGAGCTTCCAGGCCGCAGCTGCGCCCGACGCACCGGAACCAACGATGACGATGTCGACAGGGTTCATCACTCCGGAGCTTTCGGCAGATATTGTTCCAAAATTTCGGGAATGGTGATCATCATGTCGGCTTCGCAGGCGATTTCATCACCGACCTTGGCGACACCTTTGCCTTTGCACACACCGCGTTTCCAAGACAACACTTCGGTATGAATGTCGAGACGTTCGCCCGGCAAGACTTCGCGGCGAAACCGAACGGTGTGCTGCAGGGCGTGGGTCACCTTGCCTTTTAAGCCCGGCAAGGTGGTGATGGCGACGGTTAACATTTGTGCCAATGCTTCCAGTTGCAAAGCGCCCGGCATGTTGGGGCCGTCGGGGAAGTGCACCGGGAAGTACCATTCGTTCATGGTGAGGTTTTTGTGCCCGCGCGCATATTCGCCGGGGACGACTTCGTCGACAAAGTCGATCATCAAAAACGGGTAGCGGTTCGGCTGATACTCTTGAAGTTCTAAGCTGTTCAGCTGCATTTTTGTCATTGTCATCTCGCAGTGTCATCTCGCAGTCTGGCGATTTAGCGCACATCAACAATTCTAGAAAGGCTGGCAATCACGTCAAAACCGTCCCAAATGGCGTCCATGTCCAGGGCTTGGCCAACGGGGACAATCCGGTCAACTCCACGCAAGTGCGCGGTCTTGGCGTAGTTGGACACCTCATCAGGACCGTAGCCAAAATAGGTTAAGGTTTGGTAGCGCTCCGTCACCGATGGGGTAAGCTCTTCGAGCGTGCCGAGGGTCACTTCGTGAACCGTGCCACTATAGCCCCGGCACGCGGATTGGTCAGAACTGAGCCCGTCAAGCTGTACCCGATAAAGGCTTCGCCCCTGGCGCTTGACGGACTGAATATGTGTGTTGGTGCAGGCGTTGTTCGACGCTTCAACAAATTTGTCCATGCTTTGGATGGGCTCAAGTAGATAGCGTTCATCGGCAAAGTCCGCGAAGACCGGCCAGAGCTTGTCTTGGGCTTTGCGGACGCGTTCGCCGTCACCAACCCACGCGATCAGTTGCGGCGACGAGCACGCCGCTTGGTCCATCAGATAGATGTCGTTGTAGAGCTTTTGGCAAAAGGCGTTGAGCTCTTCGTCGCCGAGGCCCTCAACCGCTTCCACCTTCAGCACGCACAAAGAATACCGGTCTGTGAACATCACTTCGCGCGAATGGGCTGGGGCAGGGTAGGCGCGCATGCGTTGCACGGTTTCATCCCCGCCCCAAACAATGCGTCCGTCAGCACACCCCATCCAATAGGCGTTAACGTCGTCGTCACGTTCGTAGCGCAGCATGAAGAGGGCACTTTGTAGGTTTGCGTGTTCCGGTGTGTTGAGAAGGGTTTTCAACGTCTCAACCAACAGGTCCAACGTCGGTGTGGACGCGCTGGGCAAACGCAGCACACAGGTGTTCCCGGCCAATAATCCGAAGGCCAAGGAAAAGGCCGCGTTGATGGGCACGTTCGACGGGCAGATGTGAAACACGAGCCCCAGCCCCATTTGCAGGCGCTCAGGACGCGATAGCTTGTCTTTGAGCGCCTGGAGATTGGCTTTGCGGCACCAATAGGCAAAGGTGACCACATCGGGGAACTCCCGCACGCCTGGGGCCGCCAACAGTGCGCGCGACAAATCGGACAAGAATGCCAGACGTGCGTCGTCCCAGCTTGGCACCGGATGTGTGTCGAGCTGCTCGAGATCGCCCACCAAAACGGTTTGGCGTCGCTTTAAGTCATCGGGAATAGGTGTCACTGCAACCTCTGACTTCCGCTTGTTCCAATCGGCCTTTGACTTCGAAGTACACACCTTTGCGGCCGCAGGCGCAATCGTCATGGCCTAAAATCGTGCCCATGTCTTCGCTCAGCAGCGCATGACCGGGGTAGCTGTGGGGGAGGACGGACAACAATTCGATCAATCCACTTTCTCCAACAGACAGTGGGCTAAAATCGATGGGGTCGCGGATCACGATGTCCGACCAGGCGGAGGCATGAAGATGGCCGTGTTCGCATTCCATGAAAATGGAACCGGTCTGTTCGACCATGCCATAATAATTGTGAAGCCGCGTCATGCCACACACGTTGGCGATGCGGTCTTTATATTCCGTTGTGCTGATGGCTTGGTCCGCCAACTGCTTCCAGCCGCCGCCGTGGATCAAAACGCCTTTGTTTACGTCTAAAGTCCGGCCCGATTGTTCTAGCGCTTTGACGAAATGAAGCCAGACGATGTAGGTGAAACCAAAGACCAAGATGTCTTGATCTTTGTGTTTGTCCAAAAACGCCTGCACCCGTTCGGTGTTCAACGACATGTCGTCGTCCAAAGCATAGGTCACGTTTCGCCCAAACATGGAAAAGCCTAAGATTCCGGCCGTGCGGGCGGAAAACCGTTTTCGGTTTGCCACCGTGGCTTCGCAATCGATCACCAACAGGGGCAGACGCTTCGGTCCAATGAAGTCGGTCATGATGCGCGACAAGACTTTGACTTGCAGGCTTGACGTGGTTTTGTCCAAAAAGATTTGCGACGGGCTTTGGCCGCTGGTGCCCGACGAGGTCATGGTTTTCACAACTTCGGCGTCGGGAACGCTCAACAGGCGTTGTTGCTTGAACAAACGCACGGGCAAAAATGGGATGTCTGGTAAGGTTTCGATATTGTCGGTGTCGTAGCCAAACTTCTTGATGATGTCGGCATAGGGCGCGCAGGCAGACATATGATGCGCGGTCAAACGACGCATTTCGGGCAAGAAGAAATTTTGCTTCTCTTCACACCCAAGGCCGAAGGTCGGCCAATCCATCAAGGTTGTTTGTGTTTTTTCATCAGACACTGATAATCAACCTTTCCCGTTTCAAGGCGTGGTAAGTCGGCAATGGCAGTTACGTCAATCGCTGAAGTGTTGATGTCGGCAAAGATTGCCAGTTCATGCCTCAGGTCATCGGCGGGCTGTGATGCTATATCGACGACCTCCACAATCAAATGGTCGTCCCAACCGTGTGCGGCGCAGTCATAGCCTTTATCTTGAACGAAACGCTCGATTTGATCCAAGGATATGCGGTTTCCGTAGATTTTCAAAAACCGGCCGAGGCGGCCTTCGATGTAAAAGTGTCCGTCTGCGTCCGCGCGGGCAAGGTCGCCTGTGCGAAGAATGCCATGGTTCTCATCACCAAGCGCCAGATCTTCAGCGCTGTGGGCATACCCCATGCATACGTTTGGGCCCTCATAGACCAGTTCACCCACTTGGCCGCTTTGGGTGATGTCGGCGGTGTTTTCACCTTCTACCCACAACCGTCCGCCGGGAATGGCTTTGCCGATGCTGGCGGGTTTGGCCTTGATGTCTTGTGGCGGCAGGTAGGACATTCGGGGTGACGCTTCGGTTTGTCCGTACATGGTCCAAAACTTGATGCCTTCAGCTTCACAGGCGTCTTGGACTTTGAGGATGTTCTCCGGGTCCAAACGACCACCGGCCTGGGTCATTTTCGCCAACGCCGGAAGCTTCAGGCGGGCCAGTTTTAGGCGCAACAGCATTTCGTAGTGATAGGGCACGCCAGCAAAACTGGTGGTCTCATGTTCGCGCATTAGCGCCCAGTGTTCTTTTTCCATCATGCCAGAGTTGGTCAGAACGATGGATGCGCCGCTGTAGAGATGGCTATTCACAACTGAGAGACCGTAAGAATAGCTCACCGGCAGCGAAGCGAGGGCACGGTCGTCTGGGCAGATGTCCAAATACTCAGCAATCGCCGCCGCGTTGCTGACAAGGTTGTTCAACGTGTGGCGCACCAACTTGGGCTCCCCGGTCGAACCGGAGGTGGCGGCCAAGTAAGCCAGGTCTGGGTGAAGCCGGGGCTCCGTGCTGTTGAGGTTTTGATAGAGTGTGTACGCACCCTCTTCAAAGCTTGGGCAGAAGCCGTCCATTTCAGTCCGGCAAAAGATCGATTGCGGCGCAAAGCGCTTGATCAGCTCTGCATAGTGCTCAACAGGTTTTTCACCGTTGAGCAATAGCGGCACGGTGCCTCTCGACAATGCAGATAAATAGAGCAAAACAGTGGGGTAGTCGTTCCGCCCGATGATGAATGTAAGCTCACGCGGACGAAGGTGTTGGGAAACACGCTCAATGTCAGCTTTGAGGTCTGAATAACTGATGGCCTGTCCTGCTTCGGTGATGATGGCAACCCGGTCGGGGGTGTCGAAGCAGACGAGGCCGAGCATTACACTTCGACCTCATATTTCTTCATGATCTCCATACCGACGGTATAGGAGCTGAAATCGATGATGTCTTCGGTTTCCATCATGATGTCGAAGGCGTCTTCCAGGGCGGCGATCATGCCCATGTGACCGACCGAATCCCATTCTGGAACGGACTGGTATTTCAAATTTTCATTGAGGTCTTCGGGACTGACGGAAAAACTTTCAATAAATGCTTGGTCGTACTTCTCTTTATTGCTCACAATGGCCTCCGATTATCGCTTTCTGCTCCACAAACCAAACCTGTTTGTGTCTCGTTTGTGCCTAAGGATATGGTGACATTACCTCCTCGTTCATGCAAGGCGAATGTGGCAAAATCCGTGCTTTCCCTATTGGGGGATTTGTCGTTAAACTTCAGCATGTTGCTGCCCTGCATTTATGGACCTTTTTGATGACAGCCTGTTGCTCGCTACCTTCAACGCCACCGACCATCCCTGAATTTATTGACCAGCTCAAAACGACGTTTTTTGCGGATATGGAGGCTGTGTATTGGGTGTCTGTGGATTTGCGGATGGTGATGCGCAGCTTGGATGTCCGCCACACCGCGGCAGAGGACTTTTGCGACACCTTCGTTCGCACCCTTTTGCACCGGCTTGGCGATCAGGCGACCGTGATCGTCCCGACTTTTTCCATGAGCTTCCCGGATCAAAAAGTGTTCGATGTTCGCGAGACGGCGTCCATGTCCGGTGCATTTGGGGGGCTTTTGGTGAAACGTTACCCCCAAAACCGTTTAGCCCACCCCTTTTATTCCTTTGCAGCCTTTGGCTCCCGCGCCCCGGCGTTGTTGTCCACGCACTTTAAACATAGCACCGGGGCGGGTTCGGTCTTTGAATGGGTGATGGAACATGACGTGGAATTGGTTTGCATCGGTCACCACTTCGTTAAATCCTTGACGGGGATACACCACGCCGAAGAAGAAGCTGGTGTGGACTATCGCTATCGAAAAACGTTTTGTGGGCGGGTTGTTGGCATGGATGAAGAAACGGACGTGGACTGTAGCTTTTTTGTGCGCGAGCTGGGCACGTGTGACTTTTCTTCAATGACCCAGGAGGGCGAACGTCATTTCCGCCAGTCTGGTCTGGTTCAATACGGTCTTGCGGGGACAGAGAAGCGCCCCGTCATGGCGCAAGGATTGAACTTAAAGGTCGCGCATTCTGAACTGGTGGCGGACTTGACGTTGGAGACGCCGAAATACGTTGATTTCTTTGGGCCAGAGCGGGACCGGCCAAATGTCATCACCGCGCGCGTGGCAGACCGGCTCTATAGCGAACAGTTGAAAGCCTTAGTGGCGCCGTAACTCTTATTTTGCAGGCAAGCTCATCAGGTGAGGGGAGGCGTAGGTGAATTCACCGCGACAAATCGTTTCGCCATTGCTGATGCCTTCGACTTTGCCTTTGGCGATGCCTCTGCGAAAGGACAAAAGCTCGGCTTCATAATCGATATCGGTTTCGGGCACAGCGGCAGAAACCAGCTGAACATTCACATTGGTGATGAATGCCCGATGTTCGCCATGGTCTTGGGCGGCATAGATCAACAGGACCAGGGTTTGCAACATGCCCTCGATCTGTAAGGTTGCGGGCATGACTTGGGATTTTGGCAAGTGGCAGGCGAAATACCAGTCGTCCGGGTTCAGTCGTTTTGTCCCCTGGGCAGTTTTTCCGGTGACGATTTCTTCAAATGCGTCGATCATCAAGAACGGCTCGGTGATGTCCAGACGCGCAGAGATTTCATCTTTTGAGAGCTTCATTGTCATGGCGTTTCCCACATAAACCTATACGCTTAGCGCAAATCGACGACGATCCGCCCCCATTGCGTTCCCTTTAAAACGGTGTCTATGGCTTTTGGCAACTGGTCCAAAGCCACTACACGGTAAAGCGCCGACAGATCTTTCGGTTTCCAAGTGGTGGCCAGTTTGGTCCAAACCCGACGGCGATGGTCGTGGCTGGTGTTTTCTGCATTGATGCCGATGAGCCGCGTGCCGCGCAGGATAAAGGGCAGGACGGTTGTTTGCAAAGCCGTGTCCCCAATCATACCCGTCGCAACAGCCACCCCATTGTCGTTGAGAGATTTTAAGGCCGTGGCCAACGTATTGCCACCGGCCACATCGATTGCCGCATCCCAGTGCGTTGGCAGAAGGTTTCGTCCCGTGGTGTCTTCGAACTCTGTGCGGGACAGGACTTCTTTTGCGCCAATGGTGCGTAAAAAATCATGGGCGTCCTCTTGCCCTGTGACGGCGCTTACTGTGCAGCCGAGCGCGCTGAGAAGGGCGACGCTGAAACACCCGACACCACCCGTGGCGCCGGTGACCAGTGCTGTGCGCTGGTCCAAATCATCGTGATTGTTTTGCAAAGCTTCGACAGACAAGGCTGCGGTGTATCCGGCCGTGCCATAGGCCATCGCGTCTTGAAGGCTTAAACCGTCAACGTTTTTCATCAACCAAGCGGATGGCACGCGCACAAACTGACCAAACCCGCCCGGCGTATTCATGCCCATGGGCGTGCTGGTGATGATGACCTCATCGCCAGGTTTGAACGCGGGGTTGGCGGACTGTTCGACCACACCTGCGGCATCTAGGCCTGGGGTGTGGGGAAAGCGGCGCGTGACGGCGGGGTTCCCCTGACAAGACATGCAGTCCTTATAATTGATGGAGCTAAAGTGAACCCGAACCAACACCTCTTCGTCGGGAAGATTTTCTATGCGGTTGGTCTTTACGCCGTACGAAAACGTTCGGTTTTCACCTTTGTTGACGATCAGCGCTTTGAAGTCTTGATTCATGACATATCCCATGTGAGCCGTGTCAGGCTTTCAAAGTCAGCAAGCCATTGTCTTTGAGTTTTTCTGCGGTTTGGGCAAGGTCGTGCAGCGCATAACCCGTCCGCTCAGCAATATCGATGAGATCGTGCCGACCGTCAGCCAAGGTCAAAAGCCACTTGATGCGACAAAGTTCGGCGTGGGCTTCTTTTTCCGCTTCGTCCGGTGTCTTGGCGACAAAATTCAAGCTCGGATAAAGGCCGCGGGGGCCCAGCTGAGGTTCGCCCACCAATTCGCGGTTTTCATACACCACACAATTGTCGGCGATCATCAACATACGTTCCAAGTCATCCACCGCGTTGATGATTTGTTCAATCCTCATGTATTCTTTGGTGTCTAACGAATTGTGATAGCCAACAAAACCTAAGTGATAAAAATCACGCGTGACGTTGCACACGGGGATGCGAACGCCGGGCGTTGCATAGTGGCGTTCATCCGCGCCTGAGTTCGGGTCGAAATCGAGGGTGTCAAGAACCACGCCGTTGGCTTGGGCAAAATGGATTGATTTGTCGATGATGCCGTCTTTGAATACGCTCTGTTTATAGGTTAGACGGTCGCGTTCTCCACCGGTCATGTTGACGATCAGACCGCCAACAGCATTGGTTTTGATTTCGTCCAAATGCTGGTGAAGCATGCACAGCGTGCCAATGGTTTCGGGCTGTATGGTAAATCGAAACGTGTGATTGCGCTTAGGCCATTTATTAAGGCGATGGTACAACCCCAAGAGGGTTAGGGGCCCGCTCAACTCATTGTTGGCAAGAGAGGGGTGGCACATATAGCTTGATAAGATAATTTCGCGCTGGCTTCGGCCTTCGAGCTTCGTTTGCGCAATATCGACCCCACCGTCAACAAATTCACTTTTGATGACCGCGTGGTATTCACCGTCTTTGAGAGTTTGCTTTTGCCGATCCGACAAGCAAAACCCCCATCGCTTTTTGTAGTAGCTGGACGTGTAGGGAATGGCGTCGGGCTTTTGCGGGATTGTAAAGAGATGGGGGTCTAACTCTTGCAGGCTCATCTTGGCGTCGATGGGGGCCGAATAATTCAAGATATGCAGGTTGCTGTCCTTCATATCGACGACGATTTCACCGTCAGGGCCGAGAAGGTAAGCTTCTTCACAACGCCATTCTTGCGGTACGGTCCAGTCAAACACCTTGGTGCCTGTGTCCACACGGCTGATGTTTAACGGCATGAATTCTTGAAGAATCCGGTAACTTTCAAGAGTGCCTGGGCCCGTGATGCTTCTCAGCAAAGGGAATAGGCGGTCGAAGATCGCACTAAAATTCTTTTCAGTTTCTTGGAAATCATCAAAAGGCATTGAGCTGTTTTCTACAGAATGAGAACGGGAAAGTGCCTTCATGCTCTGGGAAAACGGCCTTTTTTGCAAGGAGGCATTTTGAGCTCCCGAGAATTACCTGAAAAAGACAACAGGCCTGTTTTCTATATGGCGATTTAGCTGATTATCGAAGATACTGAACATAATACGAATCATAGGAAGGATTGCGACGTGGGTTCCGTAGACGCTGATCAAGAGCGCGTCCAAGAAATCTATCAACGCTTTGAGCAAAGCCGATTTGACGAGGCGATTGCTCTGGGCGTGGCATTTCTCGAGCACCATGGTGAACACCCTGACGTTTTGTTGGTGATGGGTCTGATCTCCATCCAACGCGGCGACGCGGCCAATTCCATTGTGCTGCTGGAGGCGGCTTATGCTTTGGCTCCGGACAATCCCAACATTGTTTACAACCTTGGGGTCGCCTTTCAGAAATCTGACCAGATGGACCGCGCCAAAACGTTCTGGGAAGAGGCCCTGACACTGTATCCGGAACATGTTGCCGCGCTCAAAAACTTAACCGTCAGTAGCCTGGAGAACGGAGACTTTCCTTCGGTGCGTGAATTTGCGACGCGTATTCTCAAGCTATCAGCCAATGATCGTGAAGCCCTCAATTGGTTGGCGTATGCCTATTATCAGGAAGACAACTTTGAGCTGGCCGAAGCGCTTTATCGCAAAATCATGAAACTCTATCCCGACGAACCCGAAGCTCATTATCGCCACGGGCTGGTGGCTCGCGACTTGGCCCTTGTCGACGCGTCCTTAAAGAGCTTTGAACGGGCGGTGCAATTGTGTCCCGATGACGCCAATGCGCACATGGGACTTGCGCACGCTCTGTTGATGAAGGGGCAATACCGCGACGGTTTTGCACAATATGAATGGCGGCGCAAACGGGAGGCCTGGCCTGAGGATACCGTGGATGCGCCCTATTGGGCGGGAGAAGAAATCCTGGGCAAATCGGTGTTGGTCAAGGCCGAACAAGGCCATGGAGATGTGATCCAATTCCTGCGCTATTTGCCCAAAGTTGCAAAGCGGGTTGGGCGTTTGTCCGTGTCGGTTCACCCGGCTTTGATGTCCTTGGTGGAAAAGATCGACGGCGTTGACGGCGTTGAAACGATCCACCTGGAAACAGGTCAATATGATGCACAAGTTCCCATGATGAGCTTGGCGCATATTTTTGAAACCAGCCTGGATACGATTCCAGATGCCGTGTTTCCCGATATCGATGTCAATCCTGAGCTATCCAAGATTATCCCCTCGAATTCTGAGATGAATGTCGGGGTGGTTTGGGCCGGCAATCCCGAGCGCAACAATGACCATTTCCGCTCTTGCCCCTTTGCTAGCTTCAAGCACCTGTTTGCAGCCGTTCCGCAAGCCACTTTTTTCAGTTTGCAGGTTGGTGACGTGGCCGATGATTTGCGGGCAAGCCAACCTGAAAACGTGATTGATCTGTCTCCTCAATTGAAAAGCTATGAAGATACAGCCGGTTTTATCAAAGGCATGGATTTGGTGATAAGCGTGGACACCTCAACCTTGCATCTTGCCGCCTCTATGGGGGTGGAAACGTGGAACATGCTGGGTTATGCGGCAGATTGGCGCTGGTTTGAGGCGCGGGACGATAACCCCTGGTATCCTACCATGCGATTGTTTCGACAAGAAAAACTCGGGGACTGGGATGGGCTGGTCCAGCGTTTGTCAAAAGCCTTAAGCGCGCGTATCTCTGCGCATTGAGCAAAAAACAAGGCCTGCTGTTGTCCAGCAGGCCTTGTTTTTTTATCTAGAATGGGCAGAACGTTCTGTTCCCACCCAATCCGGCAGTCATTCATTATTTGGTCCGCATCAGCTCTTCGAGCATTTGGTCGGCGGTGGTGATGATTTTGGTCGACGCTGAATAGGCACGTTGAACCACGATCATGTTGGTGAATTCCGTACCAATGTCGACCGTAGAGGCTTCCAGAGCCGCCTGGACCACCTGACCGGCGGGGCCGTTGTCGGGTTCGCGCAAGGTGTAGTCACCAGATGCCTGCGTTGCGGTCCAAACGTTACCGGATTTACTTTCCAGTTGGTTGGGGTTGACGAAGGTTGCAACCGGGATTTGGAAAATCTTGCGCGTTTCACCGTTGTCAAACAGCGCGGTCACCAGACCGTCTGCACCGATGGTCACACCGGCGAAGGTGCCGAATTTTGAACCGTTCTGGGTGATGAAATCGGGCGTGAATTCCGAACCGAACTGGGTCATGCCGTTGGCTTCATCCACATCGCCGAAGTCCAGCGTGATCTTAGCGCCTTCACCCGTCGCGTCGTTCATGTCCTGGGCACCGCTCGAGAAACCGATAATTTCGATGTCTGCAGCATTGAAGGATGCCGGGACACCGTCAGAGTCAAAAGCAAGCGCACCAGTTGAGTTTGAGGTGGTTGTGGCCACGGTGAGTGTCGGTGCCGTACCGCCACTGGTGTTGGTGGGAGTTGTCGTCGTGGTGTAACCCAAACCCGTATAGTCAGATGTGATGGTTAGGTTCGCAGCACTTGACGTGGCTGTGACGCGCTCTGACAAAAACGGGTGGCTGTTGATGGCGTTCGCCAGACCGGCATGTGCGGCCGTTGCGGTGGTGCCCGTTGCCGTATACGACACGGTGACGCCGTGTAACGTCACGGACAGCACATCGGTGGCGGCGACGTTCGCAGCTGTAACGGTATCGATCTGAGCGGTTTTACCAAACGTGTTCACAGCTTGCACAGTAAACGCCTTAGATGCTGCGGTGCCTTGAGTGGTCAAGGGGTTGCTGCTGCTATCGAGCAAGCTTGTGATGTTGACAGAGATATCGCCCAGGTGGTTTGGGCCGCCTGTGATGACAATATTGTTGGAGCTACCGCGCTCTTTCGCGATCATGTGGTACTGGGTATCCGTCGGACCAAAAGCATTCGTCGTCGATGATGTCGAAAACTCGGGGTCAACGGCTTGCACACGGGAAACCAGGGTGTCCAGATCCGAAGACAATGATGTATTGCCGGAGGTGTCAACAATGACATTGCCCGACGGAGTTTGCGTCGTGGATACGGTGACTGTACCAACCGTGCTGTCGTTGTTTGCATCATAGACGGACACGCTGCTGGTGAAGACAGCACCTGCGGTATCGCCTGTGATGGTTACGTTGGGGTCTGCGGCAGCAGCCGTCACCTGTGCGGACAGTGTCGCGTTGGTGTTGACAGCGTTCGCCAAACCAGCGGCAACGGCAGCGGTGGTCGTGGTGCCGGCAACCGTGAAGCTTACGGTTTCTGAACCAACTTGGAGATAATAAATATCGCCGGTTGCGATATTCGCGGCGCCGCCGAGAACAACGGTGTCAATTTGCTGCACAGGGCCGGAGGTCGTGCCATCACCGGAAAGGTCGAATTCATAGGTGATGCCGTTAATGCTCACGGTTGAACCATCAGGCGGGCGCGTGCCGGTGAACTCCAGGTGGCCTTTGGACATATAAACGTCAGATGAGTTCGTGCCGTTTTCTTGGTCATACAGCGTCAGGACTTGCGTGCCGGACGGCGGTTCGACGGCAACGTCCCATTGGTTGCCGGTGCCAGAGCGCAGATATTCGAAGCTCATGGTGTTGGCACCACCCAAGCTGTCAAAGAACTGAACGTCCGTTTTTTGGTAACCGAGCTGGTTGGTAATGTCGGACAGCGTGCCGTCGAACGTGGTCGCGGTTGAGGGCAAGTTGGCGCCGATGGCGATGGTCGAGGTTGCGGTCGCCGTACCACCCACACGGTTCAAGTTGATACTTTCCATATAGTCGCTGGAAATGATGTTTTGGTTGGCGATGCTCAGGTTATTGTTCGCGGGAATAACCGTGCCGCTGGCATTCGTCGGCCAACCTTGCAGGTAATATCCTTGGGCGTTTTTCAGATAACCTTCGTCATCCTGAATGAACGACCCAGCACGGGTGAACAGGTAAGGGTCCGAAACGCCGGGGACGTTGGCTTCGTTGACCACGAAGAAGCCGGAACCGGAAATGGCGATGTCGGTTGAAGATGTCGAAGCCTGCAACAGACCTTGCACATCCGTCGATTGGCGCGGCGAAGACTGCACACCACCAGCGGAATAGAACGTCGAAGACGTTTGCTTCGTGACCAGGGTTTGGAAGTTAACCGTGGTTCCTTTGTAACCAATCGTACTGACGTTCGTGATGTTGTCAGAGATGGCGCCCATGGCACTCGACTGAGCGGTGAGCCCGGAAACACCGGAAAACAATGCACCATATAAGCTCATTTTCTCTCTCCTATCCTACGTCCGACGTTTGCCGGAAATTATCCGATCTCGTCGGCTTTAAGTTATTACTCTGTTGCGACGTCGGTTTGGTTGAGAACAACCGGACGTTCGACAGAAATGATGTTGGTCATGTCGGTTTCAACATCACCCATGGAAACCGTGACGTCGCCGTCGCTGATCCCGGTTGCGGTGACATAGCCGAATACGGTTTGCGAGACATCCATCAGGTTGCCGTCGGCATCTTTGGCGGAGACGATCAGTTTGTAGGCACCGTCGTCGAGTTGTTCCGCGTCGTTGTTGGTGCCGTCCCAGCCCACTTGATGCATGCCGGTGTCGGTTTGCCCTTCTGTGGAAAAGACGGATTTGCCCGAAGCATCTACAATGGTCAGCGTGGTGTCTTTCACGCCGGCAGGCAGCGTATATGTCATCATGGCTTGGCCATTGAGCAGCTGGAATTCAGAGCCGGAAACTTCGACAACGGTGCCCAAATAGTTCACCATGGTTGCCGCCTGAGCGTTTTCGTTCACTGCCAGCAGTTGTTCCAAGTTTGAGTTCTGTTGGATTTGTTGCTCGACACTGGCGAATTGCACCAACTGTGCGGTGAATTCGTTGGCGTCCAGCGGCTCCAACGGATCTTGGTTTTGCAGCTGGGCCACCAACAGGTTCAAGAACTGGTTTAGATCTTCTTGAAGCTTTTGTTTTGATTGACCCGCCTGGGTCGATGTGTCGATGACTTCTGAGCCAACGTTGCTGAAGAGTGACATAACTCTTATCCTTTACGCTGTAATGTCCACACGGTCGTCCGAGATGATCTGCGGGCTTCCGTTTGCGGATTGTTCGAGCAGTTCCTCAAGCGTCGGTTCGTTTGAAAGTGGGCCCATACCGGATCCGCTTCCTGCGGTTTCTTGACCGCCTTGGGCGTTTTCGCCGTTTTCACGCAGGTTGAAGCTGAGATCGCCAGAGTTCATCTGCAACCCAGCTTCACGCATTGCTTTTTCAAGCTCGCGGGAGTCTTGTTTCAAAAGATCCAGCGTGTCTTTGTTGTCGGCGCTCACGACCGCAGTCACGCGCCCGTCAGAAGCCATTTCCAATTGAATATCAACGCGGCCCAAGTGGGCGGGTTTCAGTTGGATATTGATTTTGTCCATTCCACCGGCGATGGCTTTTTGAATTTGCACATTGACCTGCTCCGTCACCTGGGCGCGGGCCTGGGCTTGGGGCTGGGCATTGGTTTTGGCCTGTTGTGCAGCCTGCTGTGTTTGCTGCGTGCCGGTCGGCTGGTTCAAGCCCTGCGTGGAAGAAGCGCCTTCTGCGCCACCCACTTTTGCCGCTCCGCTGGCAAGATTATGTTGTGCAGCTTGCGAGGTTTGAGCTTTGGTATCCGTATTGCCAGCGTTTTTCGCAGCTTCGGCTTGCGCCATTTGCAGCTGCTGCTGGGCTTGTTGTTGAGCGTCGCCTTGTTGCCCACCGGCTTGGTTGCCCAGGTTATGCGAGTTCGCGGCTTGCGGACCGGCGGCCATGGGTTTGGCGGCGGCGGTGGTGTTGGTTTGGTTCAACCCTTCACCGTCTTTGGTCACGGACGCTTGTACGTTGGCACCTGCGTTCGGTTGGCTCACCAGTTTTTCGGATTGTTTGGTGACTTCAACTTTGACCTCTAAGTTTTGGTCCTTGCCAACTTTGGCGGACAGATCAGCAGCTTGCTGTTGTTTCAAGCTGGGGTCGTTTTGCAGATTGTGATTGTTTTCGGTGCGCTGGCCTAAGTTGGCTTGGGTTTGTTGCGTGCCAGCACCGTTGTTGTCTTTCTTTTGACCGGCCAAGTTTGCCAGGTCTACATCGCCAGCATCTTCACCGCCGTCGGTTTTTGCCATGCCAGCATTGGGATTGGCGACCGCTTCGCGAACCTTGTCGCCACTTTGAGCTGCAGCGGCTTGCGTTTCAGCACCTTTGTTTTGGCCGTTTTTGTTGACCATATCGACCACACCGGCCAAAGCGGCTTCGTTTTGGCCTTCACTGGCTTGTTGCACGGTGGCATCTGCGGCGGCGTCAGCAGTATCGGCGGCTTCACCGTCGGAACCGGATTGGGCCTGGTCGTTTTGGCCGTCATCGCTAGAGGCTTGTTGATCGCCAGACTGGTCTTGACCTTGTTCTGGGGCGTCGTTGCCTTGATCGTTTTGAGAGACTTCGCCGCGATCATCGTTGTGTTTCATGGTATCACGAGGCGCGTCATCTTTATGATCAACCGGACGGGCATAATCGTCGGAATTATCTTGGGCGGGTTCTGCGCGATCACGCACCGGGGCATCGTCGCGGGCCGCTACGTCGGTGTTCTGCGGTTCAGACTTTTGCTCAGGCGCGATGTCTTGTTTGATGTTGACGCCACCGGTCAGATTCGACTGGTTGGAACCGTCAACAACGCCTTGCCCAGACATTTTCATGCGTTCGGCGACGGCGGCCGAGAAGTTCCCCATGAGAGCTTCGGCGGTGCTTTTGGTTTTTGTCGATGCGTTCGCATCATTGATCGTCTTGGCTTTAACAGAAGAAACGTCCATTGGACCAACCCTCGTGACTTTGTGTTGCATTCATCCGCAACAACAGTAGCAAGGGGTGTGCCAAGGCGTGGATTGTGTTTAGTGTTTTGAAAATATTGGATAAAAATGAAACTAATTGGGGGCGGAACTAGGTCATTTTGGGTCCTGGCACTACTTTTTTCCGTTCTCGGGGCAAAAAGTGCCTAGTGAATGCGATATGGTACGGTGTTATAGGGGAAAGAATAAGTATTATAGTTGATTGACGTCTTTGGCCTTCATTAATCTTTTCCCTTCAAAACTTTCAAGGTTAAGACAATCGTCCGGCAACACATTAGGTGGGTGATGACAGAAACGGAAGATATGGAATTTGCACGCCGGTTTGAGGCGCTGAAAGCAAGCTTGCGTGAAGCTGCGTTAAGCAGGGCAGTGCAAGATTGCCAGGACTTCATTGAAAGCTTCCCGGATAAAGGGGAGGGATACTTTTGTTTGGGGATTCTTTCGTACCTGTCCCAACGTGAAGGCGACGCGCGCAAAATGCTTGAAAGGGCCCATGAGCTAGATCCCGAAGTGCGGGAATATGCCCTGATGTTGTCTGGCCTCTATGCAACCGTCGGCCAGCTTCACGATGCGCTCTATTATTCCAAATTGGGGGTGTCTTATGAGGAAAGGGATGACCTCGCCTATCTCGCTCCGCCGGAATTGTTGAACTTCGTCGAAGCGACGGAAAACTCGTTACTGCATGTGAATTATGTGAATGCCCTTTTTGCTTATGATCAACATGATTATGCAAGGGTTATTGAGCAGTGCGAGCTTGATCTTGCGCGTCACGACAATTATGAACCTGCACAGATCCTGCTGGGCAAGGGCTATATCGGCCTTCAGTCATACGGTGCTGCGGCAGAGCTCTTTCAAAACATCATCGATCAAAATCCCAATTGTGACCTGAAGGTTTTACTCCTACAGGCCGAAGTGCTTTTTAATCTGGGTATGTTTGACAATGCCAAGCAATACATCGATTTGGCATTGAGCCGTGATGAGGCGGATATAGACGTGGCCTGTCGCTGCGTTTCGTTGTTGGCAAAGCATCCCGACAGCAGCGCGGCATTGGCAAAATTGACCAACCAGATGAACGAAGACCATTTCTCTGGGGGGGAGCCTTATTACGAGCCAAGCCCAATGCCGGAAGGAAAGATCTTCATTGGATTTCTTTCCGACAAGTTTTACGACTGTTTTGAAGGGCGTGCTCTTCATGAAGTGATCAAGCGGTTGGACCCGGAAAAATTCGTACCTTTTGGTTATATGCTCAATTTTAAACGCGATGCGCTGACCAGTTCATTTGAAAATATCATGACCGATTGTCGTGAGGCGACCGACATCAATGACAAAACGCTTTCTCTCATCCTGCGCAACGATGAAATCGATGTGCTGGTCGATATGTGCGGTTATGGTGAAAACCACAGGCTTCCTCTGCTCGCCCGCACACCGGTAAATGTTCAGGTCAATTGGCTGTCGCCACCTTATGGTTTGAGAACGCCCGGCTGCGTCGGATCTTTTTGTTGCGCACCTTACAGTGGGCGGGATACGGGCAATGCAGACGATTTTGTTCTGCCATCTGTTCTGTTTTCAATGCCACTTCGTAAGTCCTTGCAAAGCAAAAACCAACTGACGCTTAAACAAGTCGGAAACTTGGTGTTTGGGGCCAAATTGGATTTGGCGGCATTGGCTATGGGGGACGGCGCCCTGTTTGCCCAAATGCTTGCAAAAGTTCCGAATGCGACACTGAAGTTTGCAGCCGAAAATATATCTGACCTTGAACTGTCGTTGCTCAACCAATATTTCGGACACGATGACATATCCGAACGTGTTTCGTTGTATACAGCCGAAGACGAACAAACGATTGATCGGTTCTATTCGTCCGTAGATGTCATGTTGGCGAGTGCAAATAGTCAGCCTGAAGATATCTCGACCCCATTGCAAATGAGCGTTCCTGTCATTATGCGTGATCGTCAGAATGTGATGAGCAGCTATGCAGGTCTGGTCCTTTTGGCGGCAGAGCGTGAAGGCTGGCAAGTCACTTCGGATGAGGCGTTTATAGAGCTTGCCTCAACCTTTTCTGATTTTGACCATCTTGGAAAAGCACGCTTGGCTCTTAAGGACAATCTACTTTCGACGAAACTTTTTGATGCAAATACCAACGCCCTCGAATTCATGTACGCCGTACTGAACGCTTGCGATCGGGTGCAATCTTTGAAGCACGATAAAGAGGTAGGGGCTGACGATGCTAAATAACCAAGAGATGTTTGAGGCGAACTTAGCTTTCTTTGAAGAAGTCCAGCCCGCACTGTACGAGCTTCTTCGGGCTTACGAACCTCTTGGAGAGGTTATAGAAGATGACGGAGATGTCGACATTTTGTTCGACGGAACGCGGCTCTACAACACGGGGGCTCAGGCGTATGTGGAAAATCAACTGCGCAATTTTTGGGCTCAGCCCGAGCGCACAAACATTCAACCGATCTCTTCTGATAATGTCGACGCTGAAGGTCAAGAGGTTCTGTTCAATGTCCTGAAGTATGCAGAAAAACAAGAGATTACGTTTTCCACACACCGTGTGATTGACCAGACATACCACCTTCTGATTTTGGGGGTTGGTTTAGGCCTCCATATTCAAGAGTTACTGGATCGCGCAAAACCTAGAAACGTCGTGATTGTCGAACCCAATCTGGAGTTCCTCTACCAATCTCTCAAAACCTTCGACTGGGTCAAGTTCGGCTCTTATTTCCGGGAATCCGGGGCGTATTTTCATTTTATCATTGATGGAAATGTCACACACGCGACGCAGGAAATGCGTTCGCTTTTCAGAAGCTATGGGCCTGTCAGTTTCGACGGATTGACCGTTTACCGCCATTATGAAAACCCGTTTAACTCGGCTGTTGTGAAGTACATCGTTGAGCATGGCGACATGACGTATTCTGGTTTGGGGTTCTTCGAAGACGAACTGAATATGATCGCCAATACGCACAAGAACTTGCGAACCGGCCAAGAACGCATGTTTTTTGCGAACTTATCGCCCAAGGACTTCCCGGTTTTTGTTGTGGGGTCCGGGCCGTCATTGGACTCGTCCATGGATGTCATTCGTGAGAACCAACACAAAGCGATCGTCATTTCTTGTGGGACAGCTTTGGCGCCTTTGTTGAGAGGCGGGGTGACACCGGACTTTCACGTGGAATTGGAACGCGGGGAATTGCAGGCAAAGATCCCCAGCTTAGTTTCCGGCGATTTCGATCTCTCCAAGATTTGTTTGGTTGCGTCCTCCACGGTTGTCGAAGAGGTCAAAGCCGTCTTCTCAAACCGTGTTTATTTCATGCGCCATATGTTGAGCTCGTACCCGATTTTTTCCGGCAACTCTAGAAACTGTTTGCGCAACCCGTCACCAATGGTTGGTAACGCTGGCTGTAGTTTTGCCCAGGACACAGGTTTTCGAGAGTTTTATCTTTTCGGCATGGACCTTGGGTTTCGAGATGAAGCCGCGCACCACTCCGACACTGCGGCCTACTGGGATCTCAACGGTCGGGATTTTAGAATGCTTTGGGATCGTTTTGCCCCAGGCAACTTCGGCGGGCGCATCATGAGTTCCTATGTTTTCCAGTGGTCTCGCGATTCGTTGGAAGCGTCTATGCAGGCGTCATCACAGGGCTATCAGTATTATAACTGTAGTGACGGTACGCGGATCAAAGGTGCACTCCCTCTGTTGCCTGAGTTTGTGTCCCTGTCGGAACCCTCAGCGCCGAAGGCCGAATTCATTGAAAAATTGATCAACGGGTTCCCTGTATACACCCAAGACGTTTTCCGTCAGCACTGGGTGGATGGGGTGCTCCGCCAACAAATTCGCGATTTGGGCGAAAGCTTGGTCAATGCGATTGAAGACAATCCGGACTTAAGCAGTAAAAAGTATGTGTCCACACTCACGCGTATGGTCGATCCGTCGGGGTACGACGATTCGGCAAAGATGGTGCTGCGGGGCTCGTTGTATCATTTGCTGATTATCAGTGAATATTATCTCGACCGGGTTATCGACTCGGAAAAACGCGAAATGTTCAGCAATTATTTGCGCGAACAGCTCATCAAGGGGATTCAAGACATGTGTCGGATTGCCGATGTTGAGTTCACACACTTAGAAGAGCACGGCACACTTAAGGACAAGGCGTCGTAATTGGCATCTCTTTGATATTGTATGGATTTTTCAGCTGATGTGCGGTGTGGAGCAAGGCGATGAACTTTATTGTTGTATAGTTTGAGGGGATTTGCTAAATTAATTACGTTCGTTATGAGTCAGAAAGACTCAGCGCGAGCTTCAGGAAGATATCCTGATTGTGACAAGTAACTCTAGAAAAGAGGATTTTTCGTTATGGCTGACGTCACACTTTCTGCCGCAGTACGCGGTAGCCTTCTCTCGCTGCAAAGCACCACCGATCTTATCGAACGTACCCAAAGCCGTCTGTCGACTGGCTTGAAGGTTTCGTCCGCTATTGATGATCCGGTCGCTTTCTTCCAAGCTAAAACACTGACTGACCGTGCGTCTGACTTCACCGAGAAGAAAGACAACATCGACCAAGGCATCAGCTCGCTGTCTGCTGCGGTTGACGGTATCGAAGCTGTTGAAAACTTGGTTAACCAGCTTAAAGGTATTGCGAACTCGATGAAATCGGCAACTGGTACCCAGTTCACCGATTTGATCACACAGTTCAATGACTTGCGCTCCCAGATCGATTTGCTCACCACGGATTCTACGTACCAAGGTGTCAACTTGATCAACGGTACGGGTCAAACCCTTTCGGTTGAATTCTCCGACAAATCGACTTCCAAATTGTCTGTGTCTTCTGTTGACGTTACGGCCAATGGTATGGACGTGAATAGCGCAACGAACATCACAGCCCTCGGCACGAACGTGCTGGCAGTGAACCACGCTGACTTTGTCTCCGCTACGACGTTGACGGGTGGCGATACGGTTTCATTGACTTATGTCGGTCCAGATGTGACCGTCACGACGGCTGCGAACAAGACCATGACATATGGTACGGCTACTCTTACTCTTGCTATGAGTGCTGGCGGTTCCGCCACCTTGACGCAGGGTACGACGTATACGGTCACGATCCGTGCAACCACCGCTGCTGGTGGTGGCGCTGCTGCAGGTGTTGTCACCTCGACAACGTTCTCTGCACAAATGTCTGGTGCCTCCGCTGGTGGTGCTGGTGCAACCGTGGCTGCTGGTACCGCTGGTAAAACGTATGTTGGTGAAAGCAACTCGACTTCCATCGATGCTGCGATCACGGATTTGAGCTCAGCTTTGACCACGCTGCGTACCGAAGCTTCTAGCTTGGGTAACAACGTTGCATTGCTGCAAACCCGCCTTGAATTCACCGAAGCGTATGTGAGTACCTTGGACGAAGGTGGTTCTAAACTTACCTTGGCCGATATCAACGAAGAAGGTGCAAACCTTCTGGCCCTGCAAACCCGCCAACAATTGGGTATCCAATCCCTTTCGTTTGCTGGTCAGGCTGAACAATCCGTCTTGGGTCTGTTCCGTTAATCGCCAATCTAAGCGAGAACTAAACGAATGGAATACCCCCGCAACTTATGTTGCGGGGGTATTTCTTTGTGTGTTTAGGCATGTTTCTTTTGGTCTGGGCACACGTTTTTGGGGATCCCTTCGTCGCGCATTTGCTCTGGTGGGAAGGGCGCCTCACCCTAAAAAGCACGGCAAAGTTTTTGTGAGCGCAAACCGAAGATGTCCTTTAGGGTGCGAAATAGGGTGGTGGGACGGCTGGAATGCCAGCAAATCCATGAGGGCTATTTTTTAGTATTTTTCTTCCAAGGATGTTGAAAATCATAGATTTTTCGTTCGCGACCCTGGTTGGCGTATGCTAATATGGATTCCAGTATTAATTGACTAGGACAGAATGTCTGCAGATGGTTTCATCTGCCTCTTTTCAAAGCCAATGGACTATGCCTGTCGGCGTTTGAAAGGGGCTCGTCATCGAAAGTCGGCCGCACTGCGGTGCACGAACGCATCACGTGGCCGGATGGCCTATACCAAAGATGCATGAGAGACATTTGAATGACGTGAACCATGTTCACACGTTCAAGTGTTCGCGCGCTATCGAGCGACAATTCTGTCCCTGGTTGTAAGTGTCAGTGACGAGTGGAAACTTCGCGCATGTCTCATATGCAGAACTACTTTCAACAGGTCAGCCAGATTGCTGAATCCATTGATCTAGCCACCATCGAACAGTTGGTCGATAAGCTTGTCGCGCTGCGCGCACGGGGTGGACGCCTGTTTGTCCTGGGTGTTGGCGGCAGCGCGGCGAACGCTTCGCATGCGGTGAATGATTTTCGCAAATTATGTGGGATTGAAACGTATGCTCCGACCGACAATGTGTCGGAGCTGACGGCCCGCACCAACGACGAAGGTTGGGAAACCGTTTTTGCCGGTTGGCTGAAGACCAGCCGCCTCAATGAGAACGATGGCGTATTTGTTTTTTCCGTCGGCGGTGGAAATGTCGAAAAAAATGTCAGCGTCAATTTGGTGAAAGCCTTGGACGTCGCTAAGGACGTCAGCGCAATGATTTTGGGCGTTGTCGGACGCGACGGCGGTTACGCCAAGCAATCGGGCGGCGATGGCGTTGTTGTCGTCCCGGTCGTGGACGAAAGCCTGGTAACCCCTCATACCGAAGCGTTTCAAGCGGTCGTGTGGCATGGCTTGGTGTCTCACCCCAAATTACAAACGCAAGCGACCAAGTGGTAAAGGAGCGTTGACAAAGTGCCTTTGAAAAGAGCCATATTCCTAGACCGGGACGGTGTGTTGAACCGTACAGACGTGCGGGACGCAAAGCCATACGCCCCAACCCGTGTTGAGGATTTTGATATTCTTCCCGATGTGGCAGAGGCTTTGTCATCTTTCAAACGCGCAGGCTTTTTTCTGGTCGTTGTGACTAATCAGCCCGATGTCGGTAACGGCAAGGTCGAAAGAGAGACTGTCGAAGCCATGCATCAAAGCCTCATGCGTGATTTGCCCATTGATGCTTTGAAAGTTTGCTACCACAAACAATCTGAAGGCTGCCCGTGTCGCAAACCCGAACCCGGTATGTTGCTGGACGCGGCAGAGGAATACGGCATAGATGTTCCCAACAGCTTCATGATTGGGGACCGGGCGGGCGACGTTTTGGCCGGTAAATCTGCAGGCTGTCGCACGGTGTTTATCGACTTGGGGTATCGCTCAAGCGAACAAACAACACAAGCCGATATCATTACTAATTCTCTCCCAGAAGCGGCAGACAGAATTCTCGCCCTTTTGACCCAGGAAGCGCCAAAGAATCTGCGCGTGGGTGCTGTGGAGATACGAGAGGTACCATGACAAAAGTCGATAATCTCAACGTCAAGATTTATGCGGACGGCGCGAACCTGGAAGAAATCAGGGCGTTGGCGCAAAACCCATTGATTGAAGGCTTTACCACCAATCCCACCTTGATGCGGCGTGCGGGTGTGAGCGACTACGAAACCTTTGCCCGTGATGTGTTGGCAGAGATTACGGATCGTCCGGTGAGTTTTGAAGTCTTTGCCGATGACAAAGACGGCATGATTGCGCAAGCGCGCACCATCGCGACATGGGGCGAAAACGTCAACGTCAAAATTCCGTTTACCAACACCTTGGGCGAATCAATGCTGCCCGCCATTGAGGAGTTATCGAACTCCGGCGTGCAAGTGAATGTGACCGCGATGATGACGGTGGACCACGTTGCCCAAACTGTGAATGTTCTCAATCCCGACGTGCCGGCAATTGTTTCTGTTTTTGCCGGGCGCATTGCCGATACCGGCATGGACCCCGTGCCGGTCATGCAAGAGGCCGTGGCCCTTTTATCCGATTGCCCCAAAGCGGAGTTGTTGTGGGCAAGCCCACGCGAACTGTTGAACATCTTTCATGCGGATGACGCAGGCTGTCATATCATTACGGTGACCAATGACTTGTTGGCAAAACTGGTGAATGTTGGGAAAGACTTAGATCAGTTCAGCTTGGAAACGGTATTGATGTTCTATCGTGATGCCAGCGAGGCCGGTTATAGCATTCGCACACAATCATAAACGGATAGGTGAACAAGCGCATGGCGGATCGTTTTCAAATCGACAGTCACAAAATGGCGTACCACCCCGAACGCACAACCGCGTTGATGGAAGCCGGTGATGATTGGGAGAAGGCAAAATCCATCTACCCGATTTATGTCGAAGTCTCCCCTGTCGGTGCGTGCAATCACAGGTGCGTGTTCTGCGCATACGACTACATCGGTTATAAAACAATCCAGCTTGACTATGAGATGCTTGCCGAGCGCCTGCCCGAAATGGGCCGTTTAGGCGTGAAGAGCATTATGTTCGCCGGCGAAGGTGAGCCGATGCTGCACAAACGCATTGTCGACATTGTCCGGGTGACGAAAGAATCCGGCATCGATGTTTCGTTTACAACGAACGCGACGGCCATGCCGAAGAACTTCCCGGATGAAGCTTTGCAGCATGTGTCTTGGATCAAGGCGTCCATCAATGCGGGCACGGCCAAAACCTATGCCGAGATACACCAAACCAAAGAACATCATTTCGATCTAGCCATTAAAAACCTGAAGGCATTGGTGGAAAAACGAAACGCAAACGGTTGGAATACGACATTGGGCGCACAGATTTTGCTATTGCCGGAAAACGCGGGTGAAATCGAACAGCTCGCGAAAATCTGCCGCGATCAGATTGGTCTGGATTATTTGGTCGTGAAACCCTATTCCCACGTCGAAGCCAGCGAAACCACGCGCTACAAAGATTTGGACTACACCCAGTTTTTAGAACTGGAAGACAGCCTCAAACACCTCAACACAGATGATTTCAGTTTGGTCTTTCGCGCCAACACCATGCGGCGTTATACGGATGCTGACCGTTATCCGGTTTGTTATTCCGTTCCCTTTATGTGGGCCCATATCATGGCGTCGGGGGATGTGTTCGGCTGCGGCGCATTTTTGCTGGACCCGCGCTTTAAATATGGGAACATCAAAGAAAACGCTTTCCAAGACATTTGGGAAGGCGAAAAACGCCATAAGAATTTCGACTTTGTTCGCCATGAATTGGATATTTCAGAATGTCGGAGGAACTGTCGTATGGATGCTGTGAACAGATATTTGTATCAAGTGATCGATCGCAAACCGGATCACGTGAATTTTATTTAATCTTTTGCAATTGGGTGCGCCATGAGCCAATGGAATCCAAATCATAAAAAAGTCGCCGTCGTCACAGGCGGGGCCGGTTTTATCGGCAGCCACATGACGGATTTGTTGTTAAGCGAAGGCTATGCGGTGTGTGTCATCGACAGTTTCGTCGGTGGGCATGAGCGCAACTTAGCGCACCTTTCGGGCAACCCGGACCTGCACATTGAACGCACGGACATTCGGGA
The DNA here is from genome assembly GCF_036689815.1 of Magnetovibrio sp. PR-2. NCBI lineage: Bacteria > Pseudomonadati > Pseudomonadota > Alphaproteobacteria > Rhodospirillales > Magnetovibrionaceae > Magnetovibrio > Magnetovibrio massiliensis. The sequence goes on from NZ_JBAHUR010000005.1 coordinate 181,776, forward strand.
CCTGGACAGCGCTCATCCCTGTTTTGTGGGTGCTGAGTTCGTTTTTCATTTTGCTGGCATCGGCGACATTGTGCCCTCTATAGAACAGCCCATCGACTATATGGACGTGAACGTTCAAGGTACAGTGCGCGTGCTGGAGGCTGCACGGGCTGGGGGGGTGAAGAAGTTTGTCTATGCCGCGTCGTCATCGTGTTACGGTCTGGCCGACACGCCGACGCGTGAAGACCATCCCATTGATCCGAAGTATCCTTATGCATTGTCAAAGTATCAAGGCGAACAAGCGGTCTTTCATTGGCACAACGTGTATGACCTCCCGGTCAATTCCGTTCGGATTTTTAACGCATATGGAACGCGTGTGCGTACGACGGGCGCTTATGGGGCTGTGTTCGGCGTGTTCTTTAAGCAAAAGCTTGCGGACAAACCGTTCACAGTCGTTGGGGATGGGGAGCAGTCGCGTGACTTCATCTATGTCACGGATGTGGCCAAAGCATTCTATGCAGCAGCGGTTGCGGATGTGAGCGGCGAGGTCTTTAATCTTGGCGCAGGTGCGCCTCAAACCGTGAACCGCCTGGTCGAATTGTTGGGTGGAGATGTGGTCTATGTCCCCAAACGACCAGGTGAGCCCGATTGCACATGGGCGGATATCACAAACATAACCGCGAAGCTCGATTGGCAACCGAGCGTCTCTTTTGCCGACGGTGTCGCGATGATGGTGGCTGAGATTGACAACTGGAAAGACGCACCCTTGTGGGAGCCCGACAGCATTGCCGTCGCAACCGAAAGCTGGTTCAAATACATGGGGGGAGACAACGCAACATGACGGAAGAGTTCTTCGAACAATATGCGCACAAAATCGTAACGCCTGACGATCTGTGTGAACGGTTCGGGCCTTGCCCGCGCGATCAGCGCGTGATCATGTGTCACGGTGTGTTTGATGTTGTCCACCCCGGTCACGTCCGTCACTTGGCCTATGCCAAAAGCAAAGCCGATGTGTTGGTGGTCAGCATTACGGCAGACAAGCACATCACCAAAGGGGCTTATCGTCCTCACGTTCCCGAACAACTGCGCGCACACAATTTGGCTGCGTTTGAAATGGTCGATTTTGTTTTGATCGATCAAAATGCAAAGCCGCTTGAAAATATTCGAAAACTTCAACCCGATCTATTCGCCAAAGGTTTTGAGTACACCAACACCGGATTGCCCCCGGAAACCCAAGAAGAAACCGATGCTGTGGAAAGCTATGGCGGTGAGATGATCTTCACGCCGGGCGATATTGTCTATTCTTCGTCGCGTATCATTGATGCAGAACTGCCGAACATCGGTATTGAGAAGCTGTTGACGATGATGAAAGAGGGCGACTTCGGTTTTGACGATTTGCGCGAAGCCGTGAGCAACCTGCAAGGCAAGCGCGTTCACGTTGTTGGCGACACGATTGTCGACAGTTATACGCGATCCAATTTAATCGGTGGGCAAACCAAAACGCCGACGTTTAGCGTCTTGTTCGAAGGGCGCGATGACTACATCGGTGGGGCAGGCATTGTGGCCCAACACCTACGCGCAGCCGGAGCCGATGTGGTCTTCTCAACCGTGTTGGGTGACGATGAATTTAAGGACTTCGTCCTCGACGGCTTGCGCGATGCGGGGGTCGAGTGCAAGGCTATTATCGACAAGACACGCCCGACGACCAATAAAAATGCAATTATTGCAAGTGGTTATCGTCTGTTAAAGATCGATACTCTGGACAACAGTAGCATTTCAAAAACCCTTATTGGCAAGCTTGTGAAACAAATTTCCGAAACGCCCGCCGATGCGGTTGTGTTCAGTGATTTCCGTCACGGGATCTACAACGCCCTGTCCGTGCCGACGTTGACGCAAGCCATTCCAGACAACGTTTACCGTGTTGCTGATAGTCAAGTGGCTAGCCGTTGGGGTAACATCACGGAATTTCTTGGTTTTGATCTGATCACGCCGAACGAACGCGAGGCGCGGTTCTCTTTGGCGGATCAAGATTCCACCGTGCGCAACCTGTCGCTCAAACTGATGGCAAAAACCGACTGCAATACGGTCTTTTTAAAGCTCGGCAGCCGCGGTGTATTTGTGTCCTACATGGATGAAGATAAAGGCGAGTGCTTCATTGCCATCGACAGTTTTGCCGGAAACGTTGTTGATGCGGTCGGAGCTGGCGATGCCATGCTGGCGTATTCGACGTTATGCATGATGACGACGGGCTCTCCGTTCATCTCATCCATTGTTGGCAGCATGGCCGCAGCGTGTGAATGTGAATACGATGGCAACATTCCCATTCGCCCCGAAGACGTCTTGCGCAAAATCGACACTGTTGAAAAACTGGCGAATTATTCATGAGCAATTCCATGCGGATCATCATTGCTGGATTGGGTGTGCAAGGGCACAAACGTCGTGCTGTGGCTGGGACGGATTGTGTCGCCATTGTTGACCCCGTTCACGAAGATGCCGACTTTCGCACTGTAGAAGATGTTCCACTGGACAGTTATGACGCTTGTTTGGTTTGTACGCCCGATGAAGCCAAGGTTGATCTGCTGACTTATCTGTTGAACAACGCCAAGCATGTGATGGTGGAAAAGCCGTTGCTCACCCATGACGACAAAACTCTCACCACGTTGCAGGGCTTGGCCAGCGACAACGCTGTGGTTTGTTACACAGCCTACAACCACCGCTTTGAGCCGCACTTCATGGCCATGAAGGATCTCATAGATAGTGGAGAGTTGGGCGAGATTTATTCCGTTCGCATGTTCTACGGAAATGGAACGGCGCGTTTGGTTCGTGACAGCGTTTGGCGCGATCAGGCTGCGGGCGTGTTGCCGGACTTGGGCTCACACCTTTTGGACACGTTGCGCTATTGGCTGGGGGACGATTTTGACCAGACGTTTGAAACGCGCGGGGCGTTTTGCCACGAAAACAAATCTTTCGACCACGTGATCATCGGTTCCAACGCGGGCCCGGTTGTTCAGTTGGAAGCCAGTATGCTGAGTTGGCGCAACCACTTCACGTGTGATGTGTTGGCTGAAAAGGGCAGCGCACATATTGAATCGTTGTGCAAATGGGGGCCCAGTACCTTTATCCATCGCACGCGTATTTTGCCCGCAGGCCGTCCGCCGGAAAGCTCGACAACCTTGGTGAAAGATGATCCCACCTGGGAATTGGAATACGATCACTTTAAAAATCTGTGTGTGTCTGGAGGCACAGGCAATCTGGAAAATGATTTGTGGCTGAACAAAACGCTGCGTGAGTTGGCTCAGCAAGTGGGTGTTTCTTCTGTCTTGCCAAAGGACGTGCCGTCATGAACCAGCCTGTCATCGGATACTGCGGTATGACGCATCTGGGTCTGAATTCTGCCGTGGCCTCAGCAGCACATGGTTTTGAGACTTACGGCTTCGATTTGGATGGCGCGTTGGTCGATGCCATCGCCGCAGGGGACTTGCCGGTGGTGGAACCTGGTCTGGACGATCTGTTTGCCAAGCACCGCGATCACTTGACCTTTACGTCACGGGCCGAAGATTTGGCCCACTGCGATGTGGTCTATGTTGCACCCGATGTGCCGACGGATGATGCCGGCCAAAGCGATTTGTCTGGGATTGAGACGTTGTTGTCTATTGTTGAGCCGCAGGTGCGTGACGACGCGGTGCTGGTCGTGCTGTCCCAAGTGAACCCGGGCTTTACCCGTTCCCATGCCCGCCCAGCGGGACCGCTGTATTATCAAGTTGAGACCCTGATCTTTGGCCGAGCCGTTGAACGGGCCTTGTATCCGGAGCGCTTCATTGTTGGCTGTGCTAACCCCGATGAACCTTTGGCGGAGGCGTTGGAAACTTATCTAAAAGCGTTCGACTGCCCGGTTCTGCCCATGCGTTATGAGAGTGCCGAGCTGGCGAAAATTTCCATTAACATGTGTTTGGTGGCTTCCGTCACCGTGGCCAACACCATGGCGGAGATTTGTGAATCCATCGGTGCCGATTGGTCGGAAATCATCCCGTCCTTGCGGCTGGACAAGCGTATTGGTGAGTACAGTTACATCGTTCCGGGCTTAGGCATATCGGGTGGAAATTTAGAGCGAGACTTGGCGTCAGTCATTCGTATGGCCGATAGCCACGGGACGGACGCAGGTGTCGTGCGGGCTTGGCTCACGAACAGCACGCACCGCAAAAATTGGCCCATGCGGACGTTGCAAAAAGAGGTTCTGGACGACCAGCCGGATGCAACCGTCGCCGTGATTGGCTTGGCGTATAAAGAAAACACGCACAGCACCAAAAACTCACCGGCCCTTGTTTTGTTGGATCAGTTAAAAGACCGCAGCGTGAAGGTCTATGACCCGGTTGTGCCGCCCTCTGCCGGGGGTGAGCATGCTCAAGGGGCAGACAGTGCTTTGGCCGCAGCTGCGGGTGCCGACGTTGTTGTGTTGATGACTCCGTGGCCGGAATTTCGCGATATTGACCCCGTCGCACTTGCCAACGCGATGGCTGGGAAAACGGTTATAGATCCGTATGGATTGCTGGATGGTGATGCCTTGGCTGGTGCTCAAATGAAACACCATAAACTTGGCGTTGCAGGTTAGGGAAGAAGGCGAAACACATGCTGGAACATTTAAATGCTCACCCCCAAAACCCCGAGCGCGTCGTGATCCTTGGCGCGAAGGGGTTTGTGGGTTCTGCGACGGCAGATGTCTTGGCCAAAGACGGGGTCGAGGTCTTAGCCCTTGGTCGCCAAGAGCTTGATTTGCTGGGGGGCGAAGCCGCGCGTGATTTGGCAAATGTCTTAAAGCCGAGCGACAGCGTTGTTGTGATCTCTGCCCAAGCTCCGGTGAAAAACAACGCCATGTTGGAAAGCAACATCGCGATGATGAGCAACGTCTGTGCAGCCTTTGATCAGGTTGAACCGGCGCATATGGTGTATGTCAGTTCCGATGCGGTGTATGCCGACAGCATGGAGCCGTTAGACGAACGTTCATGTGCGGAGCCGGGCTCGCTTCACGGGATTATGCATATTGCGCGCGAAACCATGTTGGCTAATGCTTACAGTGGGCCATTGGGAATACTTCGCCCGACACTCATCTATGGTGAAAGCGATCCCCATAACGGATACGGTCCGAACCGTTTTCGGCGCTTGGCCGCAGAGGGTGAGGATATCGTGTTGTTTGGAGAAGGCGAAGAACAGCGCGATCACGTCTTGATTGATGATGTCGCAGACTTAATCGTGCGCATGTTAAAATCCAAAAGCCACGGTAAATTGAATGCCGCCACCGGTACGGTCATATCGTTCCGCCATATCGCTTTGGCTGTTGTGGCGCAATTCTCTGATCCCGTGGACATTAAAGGGTCGCCGCGTGTTGGTGAAATGCCGCACAATGGCTACCGCGCCTTTAATCCAGCAGCAACGAAAGCGGCTTTCCCAGATTTTTCCTATACGGACATTCAAACCGGCTTGTCACAGGTGCACGCACAAATGATGGAGAAACTCTAATGCGCGAAGTTGATCTTCTTCGGGGCTTGCCCAAAGGCAAACGCAATGTCAAAGCGCGTGAAACGGCCAAGACCGACGAGCACATCCGTGTGTCGCGCGAATACGGTGAAACTTATTTCGACGGACCGCGTGAGTATGGTTACGGCGGTTATCGTTACGACGGGCGTTGGCGTCCGGTGGCACAGGACATGGTCGATCACTTCGGCCTGAAACCGGGCGATAAGTTTTTGGACGTGGGTTGTGCAAAAGGTTTTTTGGTTAAAGACCTTTTGGAATTGGGCGTCGACGCATATGGTTTGGATATCTCGCACTATGCCATGATGAATTGTGAACCTGAAGTCGTTGGTCGTTTGCACATCGGCAGTGCGGAAAGCCTGCCGTTCCCGGATAACAGTTTTGATGCGGTTGTGTCCATCAATACGGTTCACAATTTGGAACGTGATCTGTGTGTGCAGGCCGTGAAGGAAATTGAACGCCTAGCGCCCGGCAAAGGTTTCATCCAGGTCGACAGTTATAAGACGCCTGAACAAAAAGAGATTTTTGAAAGCTGGGTTTTGACGGCTCACTTTTACGATTACCCCGAAGGTTGGCTGAAACTCTATGAAGAGGCTGGCTATACGGGGGATTATAACTGGACCATTATCAACTGACCGGGGGAAGAGGAGAGAATTGTGTCCAACACGTCGTTCGACAACACAGAGGCCCGAAAACGGTGTTTGAAATACCGTCGCCGTTTGCTTGATATCTCTCAACAAGTCAGCGCCCTACACGGTGGCGCGGCGCTGTCGGCCATGGAAATGGTTGATTGTCTCTATCACGGATTGATGCGCGACCCGGCTGGCGCGAATTCACCCGATACCTTCGTCATGTCCAAGGGCCATGGCTGTATGGTGCAGTACATTATCTTGGAAGAAATGGGTGTCTTGTCGCGCGAAGACCTTGATCTTTATTGCAAGGCCGATGGGCGACTTGGTTGTCATCCTGATTACGGAAATCCAGGGATCGAAGCGTCTACCGGGTCTTTAGGTCATGGTATGGGGCTGACCGTCGGCATGGCGTATACGGAAAAATTCGTCAAAAAGACTGACGGAAACGTTTTTGTGGTTGTCAGCGATGGCGAGTTTCAAGAGGGATCGACCTGGGAATGCATGATGATGGCGGCCAATTTGGGTGTTGATAATCTGATTGCGTGCTTGGATCACAACGGCTTTCAATCGTTTGGCCGGACCTCTGAAACGCATCCTCAGTTTTACCCGATCCGCGAAAAGGTCGAAGCTTTTGGTTGGGAATGTGCAGAAGTCAACGGCCACGACGCGGCTGCTGTGGTTGATGCCATTCAATCCAGAAAAGGCGGCAAGCCGTTCCTGTTGGTGGGCAACACCGTTAAAGGCAAGGGCGTGTCGTTTATGGAGAATATACCCATCTGGCACTATCGCTCTCCCAATCCGGAAGAATATCAGCAAGCCATTGATGAGCTGCAGGAGGTGTCATCATGAGAAACAAGTTTGCCGATGTGATTTACGAAATTGGACAAAAAGACGACAGCATTTGCGCGTTGGTCGCCGACATTTCCCCTGCGGGGTCCATGGTCAATTTTCGCGAAGACTTTCCCGAACGCTTCATCAACTGCGGTGTTGCCGAACAGTCGATGATCGGTATCGCGGCGGGCATGGCGTTGAAAGGCATGCGTCCGTTTTGCTACACCATTGCGACGTTTAGCCTCTATCGTCCGTTTGAGATGATCCGTGTCGATCTGGCTTATCAAAATTTGCCGGTCACGGTGATTGGCATGGGGGCAGGTGTGATCTATTCCACACTGGGCAGCACGCACCATTCCATGGAAGACATCGCCGTTGCGACGGCGGTTCCCAACATGACGGTTATAGCACCGTGTGATCCGGATGAAATGCGCCAAGCCACACTGTGGTGCGCGACCCAAAGCCAAGGCCCGGTCTATATGCGTCTGGGCAAAGCCGGTGAACCGGACTTGACCGAACATGCGATTGACGATTTCGAAGTTGGTAAAATCCGATACATTCGCAAGGGTAAAGACGTCGCAATCCTGACTTACGGTCCCATCACCGCAATGGCTTGTGAGATTGCGGATCGGCTGGAAGCGCAAGGCAAAAGCGTTTCGCTTGTTTCTTGTCACACCATCAAACCGCTGGATGAAGACGGTGTGTGTGGTGTGCTTACATCTCACGATCACGTGGCGGTTATAGAAGAGCATGTCCCCCATGGCGGCCTGACGTCTCGGGTCAAAGAATTGGCGTGGGAAAACAAAGTTGGTTGTCAGTTGTCAGCTTGGACGTTGAAGGACGAATTCATTCACTGTTACGGCACTTACGAAGAACTGTTGGCCGCGCACGGTATTGAGAAAGAGGCGATCATCGCTGCCCTGAGTTAGAAGGAAAACATGACGGACGTAGCTGATAGAAAATTGGCGATTTTGGGTGGAGAGCCGATGCGGGCAACTCCCATGCCGCCGCGTTTTGCGCTGGGAGCGGCGGAGGAAGCTATGATCCAAGACGTTTTGGCTCATTACCGTGCGCGCGATCTCGATCCCGGATATCAGGGCCATTTCGAACAGCTCTATTGCGACGCGTTTGTCGACTTTCAGGGCGGTGGTTACGCCGATTCCGTTGCCACAGGTACAGCAGCTATCTTCGTTGGCTTGGCTGCGCTCGAGCTTCCCAAAGGTTCAGAGGTGTTGGTTTCACCCATCACCGATCCCGGCACCTTGTCGGCCATCGTGCTAAATGGATTAAAACCGCGTTTGGTGGATGCCAAACCCAACAGCTATAACGTTGGCCCAGACGAATTCGAAGCCGCCATCACGCCCGCGTGTTCCGCTGGCGTGATTGTTCACGCTGTGGGTCAGGCAGTTGAAATTGACGGGGTCGTCGACGTGGCGCAGCGTCATGGCATCAAGGTGTTGGAAGATTGCTCTCAAGCTCATGGTGCTGGGTGGAAGGGACAACGGGTTGGCACGTTTGGCGACATTGCCGCGTTTTCGACCATGTACCGCAAAGCCCACATGAGTGGCGCTTCGGGTGGGATGATTTATACGCAAGACTTAGACTTACACCGCATGGCTCTCGCCCATGCCGACCGGGGCAAGCCCACGTGGCAAGAAGACCTAGATGATCGCAATCCCAGTCAATTTTTGTTTCCTGCATTGAACCTGCATTCGGATGAAATCTCTTGTGCCATGGGCTTGGCCTCATTGCAGCGCTTAGAGACGACGATTGAGAAACGGCTGGATTTTGTCGCGCGCTTTACACAGCGTCTGGAAGAAACATCCCACGTGTGCCGCCCTTATGGCTACACCAAAGGGGATTCTCCTTTTATCTATCCCGTTTTTGTGGACCCATCAAAGATTTCTTGTACCGTGGAAGCGTTCGCCAACGCCGTACGTGCCGAAGGCATTGGGCTTAATCCGCACTATGAATACTTGGTTGCCAATTGGCCGTTTTTAAAACCGCATATGGCCGAAGAGACGGACACCCCCAATGCCCGCACTATGCTGGACACCAGCTTTGCGCTGTATCTCAATGAGAATTATGGAGAAGCAGAAGTGGAAGACTGCATCGCGGCAATTAGCAAAGTTGAAGGTCATTATCAGTCTGGCGACAATGCAACCGATCGTCTGGAGTAAGGCTAGAGAATGCACATTGGCATCGTGACATATCAAACGGGACACAAGAAGACACTGGATGTTATCCGGCGCTTCTTGCCGAAAGGGTATGAGATCACCGTTCTCGCGTTTCCGTTCCAAAAACGCCCACATGTGGTGACGTCTTATGAAGACCGTCCGTATCAAATTTTGGATATGGATATGGAGGCGTTTTGTGAGACCTATAACATAAACTATATCCGCGTTTCTGGATGGGATGAGGCCAGCATTCAAACTATGCAAGTCCTGGCCGTGCCCGATGTTTTTGTGACGTGCATCGCAAAAATAATCCCGCAGCATCTTTTAAGATTGGGGCCGTTTGTCAACGCTCACCCTGGTCTGTTGCCCCACAACCGGGGGGTTGATGCCTTTAAATGGGCCCTGTTTCACAAATGGCCGCTTGGCGTTACTCTGCACGTTATTGATCGCGAAATCGACCGCGGTACAATCTTAAAACGTGCCAGGGTTCCAATATATAACAACGACACCTTAAAAGACGTTTGCATGCGTTCTTATGAGTTGGAGTGTGATTTAATCGGGGATATCGAACGCTATCTCCCCTTTTATCAAAAAGGTTGGGGGGTAACGGATGACTATCCACTGAGCCGCAAATCCGTTTCAGCTGAATTTGATAGCGATATTGAGAATTATTTCGTCGAAAACAGAGAAATCTTTATGAATTTGTCTGTAGACTTAACCGCACAGGCCCATGAATCAGATGGTGTGATAGATGAAACAACACGCTGAACGCTCACACAAAGAAACAGCCATTGAGGACACTTCGGTGTATGAAGTTCCTAAAATGCCTCCGCGTGTGATTGTCGATTTGCGCACGGACTGCAATTTGAAATGTCCGATGTGTATTGTTCACGGAGATACGGACAACCCCAAGCTTGATGGTTTCTTAAAACGTGATGTTGATCTCGATCAGCTGTTGAGCATGGTCGACGAGGTTGCGCCCCATAGTCCCATGATGATGGCGAGCTTGTGGAGTGAGCCGTTGCTGGCCAAAGCTTTTAAACCGTATGTCGAAAAATTGAATGGCCTGGGATTGACGCTTGCGTTGAACACAAATGGGCTACGCATTCGCAAAGATTTTGCAGAGTATCTTATTGAGCAAAATATCGATGCGATTGCCGTCAGTGTTGATGCCCACACACCTGAAACTTTGCTCAAAGTACGGGGTGTCGATAAGCTTGAAAAAATCCAAAATGCCGTACACATGCTGCTCGATGCTCGGGGGGATAAACTCGCTCCGAGGATCGGTGTCTCCATAACCGTGCAAGACGAAAATAAGCACGAAGTTGAGGATTTTGTTGAACATTGGATTGAGTATGTAGACTTTGTTCGTGTTGGTGAGCTTTATACCGTAGACGGATTTTCTCAAATCAATACGGACATGGAACGCAAACCGTGTCTAGCACTCTACAACACCATTGCCATTCATGCCGATGGTAACGTGTCATACTGTTGTTTAGATGGGTTTGCCGAAACCAGTGTCGGGAATGCTTATGAAGATGGCGTTGAGACGGTTTGGAATGGCGATAAAATGAATCAAGTGCGCCATTGGCATGAAACTGCCCAATGGGACAAAGTCCCGTTCTGCAAAAACTGTGATCGTTGGGCGTCGTATGATTTTGAAGAAACGGTGAAGGACGGCGTTTTGATCCGCAAATCACCGGAATACACGTATTATAATCGCATCGATCGCTTGGAAAATTGGAGCGAAGAGCTTTCGGGTGGACTTCACGATATCCCTACTGAAGATGTGAAGGAATAGAAGACGTGGACGTGATGGTATGAGCCAAGACACACTATCCGCATTTGCTTTGGGCGGTGTTCTGGAAGGCTTCGATCTCCAAGAACTGATCCAGCCGCCTTTAAGCAATCCCAAAGTGCGCTTTCGCAATCTTGCCGTGGAAAACGATGAACTGCGTCACAAGCTTTTAGCAGCGGTTGACGATGTGCTCAAAAGCGGTCAGTTGATCATGGGGGCTGCGGTTCGGGACATGGAAGAAAAGCTTGCGGCCTATTGTCAAACGAACCATTGCATTGGCGTCAGTTCAGGAACCAGCGCGATTTATGTTGCACTGGCAGGAAAAGGTGTCGGCCCAGGTGATGAAGTCATCACGACGTCCCTGTCTGCAATCGGCACGGCAACGGCCATTATGGCTACAGGCGCAAAGCCGGTGTTCGTCGACATTGGTGAAGACCTCAACATCAATGCTGACCTCATCGAAGGCGCCATCACGCCACTTACAAAAGCGATCTTGCCCGTTCATTACACTGGTCGCTTGTGCGACATGGACAAAATCATGGCGGTGGCGCACAAGCACGACCTCATTGTCGTAGAGGACGCCAGCCAAGCTTGGGGGGCAAAAAATCATTTGGGCTATGCGGGTGCCATCGGCGACAGCGGTGCGATCAGCACCAGCCAAATGAAAATCCTCAACAGCTATGGCGAGGCGGGGATCATTCTGACTGCGGACATAGACTATGCCGACGAAATGGTCTCCATTCGCTATCTCGGCATGGTGAATAGGGAAGTTTGTGTTTTCCCCACCATGAACCATAAAATCGATACCCTACAGGCGGCCATGATGATGGCTGGGTTCGATTTGGTGGAGGGCTATATCCAACGCCGCTTGGAAATTGCCATGCGCTATCACGATGGGCTGCACGATGTTGTGAACTGTCCGGAGCCTCCAAAGTCCTTGGAAGACCGCACATGTGTGTTTTTCGATTACACCGTCTATACACCCGAACGGTCCCGGCTGCGCTTGTGGATGGAAGAGAAGGGGGTTGAGGTCAAAATTCGCCATCCTTTGTCATTTATTGATCAGCCCTGTTTCCAAGATCTGCCAAAACCCGATGCCCCGGTCGTACAAAGACTGGTTCATGAAATTCTCAGTTTGCCAATCCATGAAAAAATGACGAACGATGATGTAGATTATGTCATAGAGGCTGTACGCAGCTATTTCAGGGCATGAGGGCTTCGACGGCATGAACCAAGAACGCAAAACAGAGACACGGTTGCAGACACGCCAGGAAAGGGAAGCCTTCATCCTGCGCCGCCAGTGCGGCCAATCTCTGAATGAGTTCGAACGCTTTCCCCAATATGTAAACATTGAAACGACAAACACATGCAATGCCCGTTGCATTATGTGCGGCATTGATTTCGACGAGCGCCCTTTGGTTCATCTCGATGATGAGATTTTCGAAAAAATTCTCAAAGAGCTGAGCCACTGGACGGCGCACATTCGAAAAGCCAATCTCTTTTCCGACAACGAACCGTTATTGGATCGCAAGCTTGGATCCAAAATCAAAGCTCTGAAAGAGATCGGCATTCAGACCGTTGCCATCTCAACCAATGCAAGTGCGTTGACCGCCAAACGCTCTCAAGAGCTCTTGGATGCAGGGCTGGATGAAATATATATCAATATCGATTCACTGGTTCCCGAGATATACGAAGATATTCGTGTCGGCCTGAAGTTTGAAAAAGTGTATGCAAATACGCTGAAGTTCATTGAGCTGCGGGATGTTTCAAACGCCCATACCGTTGTGCGCGTGCAAATGGTGCTACAGAAATTGAACGAAGCCGAAAGCGATCACTTTGCCCAGCATTGGACGCCCATACTCAGCGCGGGCGATCACATTGTCGTTCACCGGGCCCACAATTGGGGTGGTACGGTGGAAACTCTGGCACAAGACGGTGATGATGACATCAATTCTTATCCTTGCACGTCTTTGTGGTCCAACGTCATGATCCATGCGGACGGGCTTGTTGCTTTGTGTTCCGTCGACACCAAACAAAACAGCCCCTTTACACTTGGTGATATGCGCTTTCAAACGATAGAAGAGATATGGACAGGTGATGACATCCGCATGATGCGTAAACGACATTTGTCAAATGAACGCACAGGCCACCCCCTTTGTGATGGATGTACAACGTGGCGTGAATGCAAATCAGATATTCATACCGTTGTTGGCCCGCATGACAAAGATACCGAATAGCGACTTACATATATTATTGAGATTTCGACAAGCCTGATTGAAAATAGATAGAACAGTTGAAACTGGGACGACACAATGACGAAACAAGATGAAAATGATGTGAATGAAGATGAACCCTACATCGGGTTTTATACGAAAAATAAAATTTCCCCAGTTCATCAAAACATCAGCGACTTGGAAAAACATTTCAGTCGAAGGGACTATTTGTATCGCACCTTAGGCGTTCCGCCTTATGCGCTAGAGGGTAAATCTGTCGTAGAATTTGCACCAGGTTCCGGGCACAACGCTTTATACACAATGAGCTTGTCACCAAAGCGCTATCTCTTGGTCGATATGAATACAACCGGCATTGACGAAGGCAAGGCTTTGTTAAAGGAGTACTACCCTAACGCTGATTGCTATGAATTTGTGCGGTCCAAAATCCAGGACTTTCAATCTGTAGAAAAATTTGACGTCGTGATTTGTGAAGGGGCGGTCCCCAACCAAACGGATTCCGCCGCTTTCGCCAGGCATGTGGGCTCTTTTGTGAAGCCTGGTGGCATGTTGGTGATAACCGTCTGTGATAATGTTGGTGTGTTGTCAGAGCTCATCCGTCGATTGATCGCAGAGAAAATCTGTCCATCAAGTGAGCCTTTTGATACGCGCCTGGAGGCGGTTCGGTCCATATTTGCGCCTCACTTTGAGGCGATCTCTGGAACCAGCCGCCCTCTTGATCATTGGCTTATGGATAACATCATCCAAAAATGGCTCTACCCCGTCTTTGCGGTTGATGAAGCCATTGAGGCCCTGCAAGACGCGTTCGAAGTTTATGGAACGTCGCCTCAGTTCTTGACGGATTGGCGTTGGCACAAACAAATTCACGGTGACGAGGCCGGGTTGAACGAACGGGCGATCGAACAATACAAAGTCCATGGCATTTCATTCATAAATGGAAGCCGTTTATTGCCCCCGGTCATAGTGCAAGATGCAGACGTTATTCGACAGCATGCACAAAAGATCTGGGATTACATGATCGAAATTCAGGACGGTAATACCGATCTGTGGCAAATGGTGGCTGATAGCTGCAACACAATTGCGGCATCTCTACAAGCATACGACACGCAAACATCCGAAGCGATTAAAGAGGCTGCAGTCTTTTTTGAGCGTGAAGGCAAGGTTGATCCGCAGGCACATTTTGACAAGTTCACGTCCTTGTTCGGTCAAGGCCAGCAATATATCAGCTTTGTCCGTAAGCGCGATTTAATCCCCACGGCTAATGCTTGAGCAATCATTAGAATATATGGTGCGGCTATGAGTAAGTTTTCCACAAAAGGCGATAAAACAAAAACCCACGCAGCATGGGATGCGGTGACGTCTCGCGATCCGTCACATCAAGATCCCAATGAAAAAATTGATTTGGGGCCATCCGCAAGTGTGACGTTCAAGAACGATCCCAAGATGTTGCTGTTTACGCTTTCGCGCTACAAGTTCGTGGCGAAGATGCTCCGGGGGGCTCGCAATGTCTTGGAAATTGGATGCCAAGAAGGTATCGGCGCACGCTTGGTGGCGAAGGATGTCGGATCATACACCGGGATCGATTTTTTTACGCCTTATATCGATGAATGCCAATCGGGCAGTCCTACGACGATCGATAATGCTCAATTCTTGGCGCATGATATTTTGGACGGCCCCGTTGCGGGGGAATTTGATGCAGCGTTTTGTATCGATGTGATTGAACATATCGCCAACGAAGACGAGCCGGCTTTTCTCAAGAACGTGCTCTCGTCTTTGACAGAACATGGCACCATGATTGTCGGCGCCCCGACACTTGAAAGCCAGCAGTATGCCTCTGCGGGTTCTAAAATGGGACACATCAATTGCAAATCCGGCGAACAATTTCAAAATGATATGGATGCATACTTCCACAACACATTTTTGTTCGGGATGAATGATGAGGTTATCCATACGGGCTATAACCCAATGTGCCAATATCACTTTCTGATTTGCACAGGCCCCAAACGCTTATAGGTTTTTGAGGATACAATGAAGACGGTTTTATACGGCCTCAATGGGGCAACCGATATTTGCCTCAGGGAAATGGGGCATGACCACGAAATCGTGCTGGTCACGACAACAGGGGCTCCGGCCTATCAAGGGCGCGACGTTCTCAATCTCGAAAATCTGGCGCAGCTCAATTTTGATGAGATCGAGCAAGTGATCATTTGTTCTATGTTCGTCAACGAAATTACCGCTTCCTTGCTGAGCATTGGGTTTCCCATTCAAAGGGTCTACTTTCATGACATGCAAGACTGGGTGGTGAATAGGTGTGCAGATAAAATAAACAACGTCGTGCACAAAGATGACGTTTTGTATGCCTTCTTTGACCTTGCGTGCAGTGTTGCGACCTTTGATGTCGTATTTTTTGCTGTTGCGGCTGAGGTTGAACGAAAGCTTCAAAAGAAAAAGCATATTCATTTCTTTATCGTGCCCGGTGCTTCATGCAATCCGGATTGGGTGTCAATCCAGACCATTCATACGCCTGCGGATACACGCTGGCGCATTGACCACATCATTACGCCGATTTTCAACATGATTGAAGCCACAATCGGCATTTCGAGTTTGGCTTTTCGCGAAGAGACACTGAATGCCTTATCAAGCGGGACTTCGATTTTTCCTTCACACTTCAGCCCAGATAAACATGACCATCAGGTTCTGGTTCCCGAGATCAAACCTTATGTGGAGCAAGGCCACTCTCTGATTTGTCTGAAACCTCAAGAGGAAGCCAAGCGCCTTGTCGACAGCTTCTTAAGCGACAAGTTGGGCGATCGTGAGCTCGTGGTTGTGACGTTGCGTGAGTACGCGCAGCAAGGCCAGCGCAATTCTAAATATGATGTGTGGGCGGATTTTATTAAGGCGTTGGATCAACGCGCCTACATGCCGGTTCTTGTGCGCGATACGTACAAATCGACAACACCGTTGCCGCCGGAATTCGAAGACGTCGTGGATTTTCCCATGGCTTCGATTGATCTCAATGTCCGTGTCGCCCTTTATGAGAAGGCCTTTACAAATATTGGTACCGCGACAGGGCCTGCCGTGTTGCCCAACTTTGTTGCTGACACATCGTATGTCACGTTTGTACCTGATTTTAAGGATGCACCAACCTCCAATTATGAATCGTGTCGGCGTGCCGAAATGATTCCGTATGAAGAAGTGTTCTTTCGCGGCAATGAGAATCAATTGGTCGTTTGGGATGCTCCCACGACGGAGCTCATTATGAAAAGCTTCAAGAAAATTTGTGAGAACAAATCAACTTCATAAGTCTTTCTGGAAAAAGCCGTGCGCAGCTGTTTAAAACACAAAACCCGTGTTTACAGACGGGGGAGCTTCGGCCACATTGGCTTTGAATTCTTCCGGAACCTTCTCCATCAGTTCCGGCATTTTGGAGCCATAGCGTTCCCAAAGGCTGCGGGCGATATCTGAGGTTTTGATTTGGTCAACGGCCTGGTTCAAATCCTTTTGAGCCATTTCTTGATTGCCGAGTTTTGCATACGCCATTGAGCGCATATAAAGAGCAGGGACGTGGAAATCGTAGTTTCTCAGAACCATGCTGCTGAAATAATCGGCTGCACGTTGATAACGGCCATTGAGCATGTTCCGATTGCCAAAGAAATTCGTGAAGATATTGACGTCATAAACCAACTCCGTCAGCTCTTGCGCCGAAATCTCTTCCGTGTCGAATTCTCGGGCGGCGTATCCACAACGGTCCCAGTCGATGTTTTGCGGATCCAATTTTCCCATTTTGACAAAGCCATGAAAGGCTTCGGTTCCAGGAAGGGGGAGGAGTGAAAAGACCTGAATCCAGTCCACATCAATGGTCTTGATATAGTCGATGGTTTCTTGCATATGTGCGCGGGTTTCACCGGGGAAACCGAACAAGATGTTGGTTTCCACTTTCACATCTTGTGTGCGTGCGTGAGCAATCAGACTTCGCGCTTTATCCAGGTTGACCTTTTTCTTGACGATGTTTTCTTGAGCGTCTTCGGAACCGGACTCGATCATGATGCGGATATAATCAAAACCAAGCGAACAAATGGTTTCAATCAAATCATTGTCCATGACACGCACACTCAAACCGCTGGGCATGGTGAAGGAAAGTCCTTCATTGACTTTCTCTTCAAGAATTTGCTTCACCAATGCTGTGAATTTAGTTTTTCGTGCGGCCAATAGGTCGTCCCAAAGGATGATGGTTTCAAAACCGCAATCATCACGCAGGTAACGTAAGTCTGCGATGATTCGGTCGTTTGATTTCGTGCGGATGCGTCCGCCATGGATCACCATTGATGCGCAATATGTACAACTGAACGGGCAGCCGCGCTCCATCATGACGCCAATAGCCCCTTTGGCGCTGGCGTTGGAGAAGTTCCGATATGTCTCTAAATCCATCAGGTCGTAGGCGGGCAACCCAATTTCATCTAGATCGACCAATGTTTCTCCGAAGACGGCGCTGGTTATGCCCTTCTGTGAATCAGCTTCAACCTTTGCCCGGTCATAGAGCCCCGCAATGTCGTCAACACAAAGCCCATCTAAGTTCCCGGTTTTAACGTCATAGGCTCGCTCCACAAACGTTCCGAAAGCCAGTTCAGCTTCGCCGATAAAGACATAATCGATGTCCGGCGAATCTTCAAAAGTCTTGGCATGAAAAAAGGTTGGGTGACCGCCTCCAATAACGACTTTGGTGTTGGGCCACTTTGTCTTGATCAGGCTGCTTAACTTCAACGTAGACATATATGACGATGAAAACAGAACAGATATACCTACAATGTCCGGGACATAATCAATTGTGCCTAGGTGTTTATTGAAGAAGTCATCCGTAGAGGTTGGTTCCGTGTCGGCGTAGTTGCGTTTGTACAGAAACAACTCTTTAGCAAGGTCCAACATTTCAAACTTGGCGAAGTCGAACTTATTGCGGGTGTACGAAGCGAGTTCAATTAAGCCCGTTGGTGTTTCAAACTTCGGCGTCAAGTTTTTGTTGGTATGGCCCAGCAACTGTTCTTGTTCGTACAACGGCATGGTGCTGGGGCTGATAAAAAGAATGTTCATGTTATCATGTTCTATCATAACGCTTCGGTCCTTTTTAGGGTCGGCTGTATGGAGTGCACGTTAGCATTTTGCTGGGCTCGCCAAGATCGATTGCACCTGATTACAGCTTGGTTGGCAAGTCGAATATCTCAGGTTTTGGTCACTTTTTCACGACCTGTTTGGTCGGGGAAGGGGCAAAGGCGGTTGAGCGCGATCTATCGCTTCACCCTGTCGTAATCACCGTCTCCACGGGTGAAGTAGACGTTTTCTAGGTGCGCGCCTTCTATGGGAACTTGCAGAGCACCGTTAATCGGCAACAAATCGTCATCATAGTTCAGGGGACGGAATAACCTTGGGATATAGCTCTGCCCGTATTGCGCCGCCGGGAACATGCCGAAGGGTTCAAGCCGTTGGCCGGCACGCTCAACAGTGCAATAGAAGTCAATGAGAATGACATCGTGCGCTTGAGCATCGGCCACTATGGCAGACATCACACTAGAGGCCTGGGGGTCATCATCTTCTAGAGTCCATTCGAGAAGCCGTATAACTGCCCCGAAGCCGTGCATGATGTCTTCAACACGCCAAACCGCGAGCCCCGTCTGCCCTTCGGCAATGCGATAATCGTGGCCGGGGATGTCGACATATCGATGGTTTAAATATTGACCCGTTCGCGCGGCCCAGAATTTTACACCCTGAGGCGGGATGAAATAATTCTTGCTGTCATCAAGCCGAGCAGACCGCGTGGTGGGTGACGTTGATTGGGCGGTCTTGAGAAGATTTGCGGATTGCGATGCGCGTTTGGAAAACTGCTCGTCGGAGGTTTGTAAGATTGCTTTTGCTTTTTCCGGTTCGAAAACCCCAACCCAACGCGGCATAGATTGGAAACAGTACATGCCGAGTTTCTGACAGATCCGAAACGATTCTTTGGTGTTATATAAGTACACCATCGCATCCAGCTCTTGCTTGATCATTGAAGAAACACGCAAGCCGATGCCGCCTTTTACATCAGAGAACCAACACAAAGAATATCCACCGGCTAATGTGCGGTCCCCACAATGGAGATCGAACGGCTGATAGCCTTGAAATGCGACAAGTTTGTCATCCTCGACGCCAATGAAAGCTCTGAACTGCTCTTGCTCGTGATCATAAAACTGCCAATTAAAATAATCTTTGGTCACGATCAAGGGGTTGTTGGCATAGCGTTTTTTGAAATCTTCAAAGATTAACGTCACGTCATCTTCACGGGCTCGGCGAACCGTTGTTTTCATGAGCTCACCTCATCTTTAAATCTTAGAGATGAATAAATGAACATGGTTCCAGCAAAGTTGATTTTGTGTCGGTTATTGACCATAGAGAAGATACCTCAATGGGTCTGTCCAGCCCTGGTTCAGGGGGCTATACGTTTCGCGTAAAGTTTTTTTGGAGACTTTCCCGGAACTGGTGAGCGGCAGGCTATCGACGAAGAAATATTTTAAGGGGCGTTGAAACGGCGCAAGGGTGTCGTTAGCGATTTTTCTCAGTTCTTTTTCCAGGTTCTCTTGGTTTGGCGTCACACAGACGGCAACAATGACTTCACCAAGCAAGTCATCTACCACACCAATGACCGCGATTTCTTTGAGACGTTCATGGCGCGATAGTGTTTCTTCAATGTCTTTGGGGTAAATGTTAATGCCACCCGAAATGATGATGTCTTTTTGCCGAGTGAGATAGGTCAGAAAACCGCTTTCGTCGATAAAGCCAAGGTCCCCTGTTAAAAAATAATTGTCGTGGAAGG
Organism: Magnetovibrio sp. PR-2; assembly: GCF_036689815.1. Taxonomy (NCBI): domain Bacteria; kingdom Pseudomonadati; phylum Pseudomonadota; class Alphaproteobacteria; order Rhodospirillales; family Magnetovibrionaceae; genus Magnetovibrio; species Magnetovibrio massiliensis. The sequence goes on from NZ_JBAHUR010000005.1 coordinate 201,791, forward strand.
ATGCAGCGGTGCGTTCTGGCTGCTGATAATACCCTTCAAACGCAAGCGGAGATCGAACCGCAATTTCCCCGACTTCACCCATGCCGACCGCCATCCTGTCTTGATCCAATATCTTGAGATCGACACCATCACAAAGCGATCCAACAGTCGCAGACTTTGTCCGGGCATCGCGTGGAAACAGGTTGGTTGCGCACGCGACTTCGGACGTGCCGTAAATTTCATGGAATTGACAGTTTATCGCCTTGTACAGGTCTTCTTTGAATTGTGCATCAATGGGTGCCGAAGAGGTCACGATGGTTTTGAGAGACTTCAGTTGATCGACATTGTCCATCAAACTGTCTTTCAGCGCGTACAGGTGGGTCGAGACCGCTGTGAAAAACGTGACCTTGTGTTTGGCCACAAGCGCTAACCAGTCGCGGGGTGTGAAGCGTTTCATATAGACCAAGGTTGCGCCCATCAACAGGGCGACAAAAACATGGCGCTGGCCGAGAGAATGATAGAACGGCGACGCACACAGCACCACATCTTCAGACGTCAGTTCATACATGTCCCAGGCTTGTTGGGCGCGTTTCAGCTTCACATCTTGGGAGATGACGATGGGTTTAGGCTGGCCTGTCGAACCTGAAGAAAAGGTGATCAAAAAATCAGTTTCTGCAGATTTACGCACCAAATTTTGTTGTGTGCCGGTCGAGGCGTCTTCATCACCGGGCGACACTTCGATGACGCCGGGAAGCTTGTGCTGTGTGCCCAAGTCGGATTGATATGGTTCTCGAAGAACGATGTTCACATCGCATGCCCGCCAAATGGGGCTGAGCTGATCTGGGTGCATTGACGAATTAGACGGGATGCTGACCCCATCAATTTTCGCCAACCCTAAAGTGGCGGATATGATGTGCAAAGGATGGTCGGTTAAAATGGCGACGCGGGGGCGAGCGGGTTGGATTTGGCAGAAGTGTTCTGCCCACTTATCCGCCCGGTTTAGGATTTCTGCGTAGGTATAAGTATTCCCCTCATAGATCAACGCCGTCTTGTCAGCATGGCGTTGGGCCTGAATTTGAAATTGAGAATAAAGGCTGCCCATAGCGTTATTTCATTTTTTCAACCACACACTGTGTAAGCGCGCCAACCGTTCTGAGGGCGGGGTCTGCCAATTCGTGGGGTTGAAATTTGATCTCGTACTCAGCCTCGAGCGTCATGATTAAGTTGAGTATTGCAAAGGAATCCAACAGGCCGTCTTCGGCGAAATTTGTACTCACGCCGATCTCGCTGATTTCGTGGCTGGCGTTTGCATAAATATATTTGATAATTTCGGATTGAATGTCGCTCATGTGTATCTCTAGCTGTCAATGACGTCCCAGGTTAGCCGGTCACCCAATTTGAGGTCACGTTTCGCCGTGCGCCCGATGACTTGATTTTTATATTTGGGATGTAGGCCGTACCCTGGACGGACGGATTTAATGTTGTCTTCGCTAAACGGTTCACCTTGTTGTACGTCGGCGCTTATATAGAGAGACCGTCGCCCATTTTTGTTTTTTAGGGCTTCAGGGGACAAAGCATAATCAACCTCACCAATCGCGGCTTCGACGCGGCGTATTTCTTGGATGAGTGTTTTAAACTCCGAAGGGGTAAGGGAGAAAAAACTGTCGACGGTTTCTTCGTTGGTTTCCAGCTTCACATGCTTTTCGATGACGTGGGCGCCCATGGCGACCGCACCGATCGATATACCAATACCTTCCGAATGATCGGAAAGGCCCGACAGGCAGTGGAACGTGTCTTCCAGGTGTTGAATGGTGCGCAAGTTCACCTCACGGGGTGGGGTTGGGTAAGCCGTGGTGCACTTCAACAAGATGATGTCTTCACAGCCTGCATTGCGCAAAAACTTCACAGCTTCATCGATGTCGCTTAGGTTCGCCAATCCGGTGGACACAATGACAGGCTTTCCCGTCTTTGCGACCTTTGTCAGCAATCCCGTGTCGATGATTTCCGGCGATGCGATCTTGTAGGCTTTGCAGTCGTGGGCTTGCAAGGCGTCAACAGACGTTTCGTCAAAAACCGATCCGAACAACTCCACGCCACGCTGTTGAGCAACCGCAAACAAAGTGGGGAACCAATCCCAGGGCGTGTGCGCATAACGGTAGAGATTGTATAAGTTTCCGTAAGATGCCCACGCATTGTCAGGTGCGATGCTAAAATCTTCGTTGTCGCAATTCAGCGTTATCGTATCGGGTGTGTAGGCTTGTATTTTGATGGCGTCGGCACCCGCATCACATGCAGCGTGAAGCAGCTCTACACAGTTATTCAGATCGCCGCCATGATTGCCGGACAGTTCCGCAATCATGTATGTCGGGCAATCATGTCCAATGACTTTGTCCCCAATTGTGATGGGTTTCATTGCCAGCCCTCCGTCACGAGGTCCTGCCAAGTTTTGTGCGTATTGGCGTTGCTGGCCGTTTGCAGCAGGCGAAGTCCTTCGTCTGCATGGTCCCAGCCAAACACATAAGGCGACGTGTGGCTGCCAGAAACGCGCTGTTGTTCGAGGGCATCGGCAATGTCTGCATAGAGATTGGCGAAAGCTTCGACAAATCCAGCCGGATGGCCGGGTTTGAAACGTTCGCGGATTTCGTCCGGATGCTGACAATTCCCACGGTCATAAGTCGTCCGCGTGGTGTCTTTTTGAAAGATATGCAGACGTTCCGGTTCTTCTTGAAGCCACTCAGCACTGGCTTGGTCACCGAACAGACGAAGCTTTAAGCCATTGCGATAGCCCAAGGCGGTCTTGCTGACCCATAGGGATGCGCGAAAATCGTTTTCGTATCGAACCCACAGATAGGCGTCATCGACAATCCCCTCAAATGTACTGTCATGATGGAAATCGGCTTGCACGCTTTGGGGCTTTAACGCTGTTAAGAAACTGCACAGCTGATGAAGGTGGACAGCCAAGTCCAGCAAGATTGTTGGAATAGGCCCATCTTTCAAACGCCAGTGTTGCGGGGACATGCGCTCTTCGGGTTGGACGAAAGCGTCAGAAGGCATTTCGATTTGGATCTGTTTAAGCGTGCCCAAATCTCCATTTTCCACATGTTTTCGCAAGACGCGCAGCAATGGATAGCCGCTGTAGTTATACGTCATGGCCAAAAACCCCTGATGTCGGTTCAGGGCGTCTTTGATGGTGGCGGATTGTTGAAGATCGGCCGCCATTGCTTTTTCGCATATGACAGGCACACCGTTTTCGATTAAGGCGCAGACAATGTCGGCATGGTCCGGGGTTGGCGTCAGCACGGCGACCGCGTCTAGGTTTTCCTTTTCCGCAGCGATGTATGCGCGCCAATCGCTATAGGTTTTGTCTTTTGAGATTTGCCATTCAAGAGCGGTTGCATTCGATTGGTTTTCGTCATGGCTGAAGCAGCCAGATACGACTTTCCAACGGTGGTCGAGCTGGCTGGATACAAAATGGGTGTAACCGACTGCGGAGGTCATTGAGCCACCAATAAAGCCAAGTGATAAAATCTTTGGGCTATTGGGTGGCGACATATCGGGTGTCTCTTTGTTTGATGGATTTATTTTTTGTCGCTTGCTGCAGTTCCACAGGATCACGGGTTAGGAAATAAAATTGATCCGTATCAGAGATGTGCAGCACTTCGGATATCAACTTAAATGATGGGTGCGTGTCGTCGATTTCGGTAAACGATAAATAGTCATTGAGTAGCTTCGTGAATTTGTTGGACCGGTGAATAACGGCGATCCACGGTGCGCTCGGATGGTGTTCGGCACAGTAGTCGAGTTGCCAATTCAGCGCGAGCAGGGGCTCGCCAAAGTCTGTTTTCTCATCATAAACAAACCACCCACCAATCAAATAAGGCTGGTCTTCATTGACAATAGTGTCGTGCCAGATAAAGAGCGTTGGCTTGTGCTGTGCTTCCAGAAGGAAGGATTCCCGGGTGCTGTTAAACCACCAAGCATAGTGATGCAAATAGGGGATCGGGTCCGTCTGTACCATGTTTTGCGCATTTTCTTGTCGGTTTCGGCTGATGAGATATTGGTTGATGTCCCGGTCAGTCACTTTGCGCAGCGTGTGAGTTGGTGACAGGTCAAGATATTCATAAGCTTCGTTGGTATAGTGAAGTGACGTCGCCGTGCCTTTGTCACCGAGAAGTGTTCCGGCAATGCGCTTGGCGCCCTTGCCGTCGATTTTCACTCTCGGTTCATCACCAAGCGCACAAACGCGCGTGTAGTGGGATTGTACAGTTCTGATGAAACGAGGCAGATCCGCAAAATCATTTTCAGACCATGCGTTCAAATGGAAATAATGCCCAAGGTCTTCGAGGTGAGACAGTTCGTTAAACTGGTTGTCGGCGAGCGAAAGCGTGAGGGCTGGGATGTTGTAGGCTCTGAGTTGATAGAGCGTGCTGCCTGCGGCTCCAATATAAAAATTGGCGTGTTTCAGGTCGGTGGAAATATCCGTTTTACCGATCAAAAGCTCGACATCTTCGTGATCTTGGTAAGCCGAGAGGAACGCTTCACTGTTTTCCGCCAAGGGCCCGACGACAACGTGCAGCTTGAGCGGCGTGGTATAGGTGTTTTGCGCGGCCAACAGTTGATCGACCATCGCCTTGACCAAATTGAAGTCACCACCTCCGCCGAGAGAAATGACAATGTCAAAGCTTGAAGATTTGCGGGGGCGGGGGCTGGGTTTATGAACGTCCAACAATACGAAAGACGGTCCCACAAGGTGGTCGGCATCTTCGTTCGTGAGCCCATTGTACGAAGCATGGGTGTCTTCGCCACGCCATTTATAGTCAACCAAGCAATCGCACGCATGGCGGCGTTGGGTGTCATCAATCACGCACAGCTTGTAGGGCTGTGCGCGCATGCGGGCTTCCCAAGTGTCGTCCAACAGGTAGTGATCAACGACCAGCCAGTTGCAGTGGTGTTCTATGCAAAGTTGGCGTGTTTTGTCAGCGTCTTCATCTTGGTTCAGAATGGAGGACGGCGCCGCATAGAGAGCGTGATAGTCAAAACCTTCCAGAAAGGGGATGATGTTCTCGTCCGCAAAGTCCAAAACGAAAACGCAGGTCGCTCCCTGGCTGGTCAACTCACGGGCAAGTACCAAGCAGCGCGTCAGATGGCCAAGGCCACTGATCTTTCCAGCATTTGTTCTGAACACGACAGTCTTCATGCTTGACCGCCTTGCGCGTCTTGCAGCGCTTTGTACATCAATTCAGCTCGCACCCAATCGTCAGGTGTATCGATATCTACGGCTTCGTAGTGTGGGATCACGTATGGCAAAGTGCTGGGCCCCCAGGCGGTTTGATCCAGGTTTGGCCGGCTATAAGCCGCCCACGAAAACTGTCCTGCATCATGATAAGCCTGTTCCAAGTCTTGGGAGCGACAAGAAAAGTATTCCGGCTGGAACATATCGGCCGCGCCGTCTTCGGTAATCCGAATGGCGCGTTGTATGGGGAAGGTATACTCCACCACTGAGAAACACTCTGCTTTATCCGGGCGCGCGCGAAAAATCTCAAAGGATTCGCGCAAGCGTTCCGGTCTCACAAACGGTGCGGTGGCGAACAACATGCAATGAAAATCGAATTCAAACCCAGATTCCTTCAACCACTCAAGAGCATGCATCATCGGCTTGCCAACACTTTGGTAGTCATCGGCGAGTTCTGCGGGGCGAAGGAAGGGGGTTTCCGCGCCGTAGTTTACAGCGATCTCGGCGATCTCTTGATCGTCCGTCGTGACGATGACACGCTTAAACACGTCGCTTTCCAACGCCGCGCGGATCGAATAGGCGATCATCGGCAAGCCGCAAAACAACTTGATGTTTTTGCGGGGAATTCGTTTGCTTCCGCCTCGAGCTGGGATAATGCAGACGGTGATGATGCTACCTCGTTCGTTTGGTTCAAGGGCCTTCAAAGGGTAAGGACCGGGTTGGGGGTTTAAAACTACCCGAATTGGCTCATTTTTCTAAGTCCTTCTGGACCTAATCACTGTGTATTTGTTGTATAACTTGAATACGATAGTCTTCCCATGCCAAAGGGCACAGCGGCCACAAGCAGGTGTGTGCCATGCCAAAAGGTGCTTGCGGGCTTGATCATAGCCCACAACCTCAACTTTTGTGTGTTGATAGCGTGATTTTGCGGGAATAGGTTCTGCGTGATGGGGGTATGCCTGGGTTTACATGCGTTCAGGACCATGTGGACCAGTTCTTGTCCAATTGTTCCTGTCCCACCCGTGATGAGAACTGTTTTGCCTTTAAAAATATCCATGAATTCTTCCTGGTATACTTAAAGTGCTGTGAGGTGCGGTCCTGCTTAAGAAGCAGGGGCCACTTCACCTTCTGATACTTCGATGTCGTCTCGGTCCGCGGCTTCTGTTTCTTCCAGAAATGCTTGGAGTTGCGCGCTGAACTCTTGCAAAACGTCGGCTTCGTATTTGATTAAGTTCCGGGCTTCTTTCAGTCCTTTGTAAACACGGTCGTTCTCGACGTGCTCGCGGACTTTGTCGGCGATATCCATGGCGTTGGGGCAAGCGGCAATGAATTCGCTCAGGCGTATGTTAAAACGTTTGAGGCTTTCATCACGCTCCGCCGGGTCCTGATGGATGTAGGCGCCTTGGAGTTCGAAATACACGCGCGACGCGGGGGTTTGAGCATCCTCTTGAGCGAGGACTTCTTTTTCGCGCAGGATGGCGGATTTGTTATGCACGAGAATTTTCGTGTTGCCGCCGATATTTTCCATCACGGAGCCATTGATCAGCAATTTGTCTCCGCTTTTAAAATCGATAAGTAGGGGCACGATTAATCCTTAAATTATAGCTCTGAAGCGTTGCGTTCGTCGGGTTAGGCAAAAAGGTTCATGACGGAGCCACTGGGAATGTCAAAGCCGTTCATCGCCGTTTGCATTTGCTCGACGCTGGCCATGCGGGCTTCGAAAGACAAGGAAATAGCACGCAAAATATTGCCGTACTTGGCTTTGATGTCTTCGATCTCGGCTTCACGCTCTTTCAGCTCAACCGTTGAAATTTTGGTCATGTCAGCCAGGCGGGTCGCCATTGTAGCCTGAATATCCAAAGAAATGTTTTGGGCGTTGTCGTTGGCGATGTCCGTGACGGTGTAGGCCGTTTCCATCAAGCTGTTCAATTCCGTCAGCTTGTCGTAGAGATTGCGGTTGTCGTTGGACGGGGAACCGGAGCCTTCGGCGTCAATGGTGCCTTCAACTGGGCTCAACGCTTCGATTTCGCTCAACAGGTTTTTGACGTCGCGCACGACAAACGGTGTTTGAATGTCGGGGTGAACCGTCAGCAACAGCTTTTTGCCGTCCTCAACCAGGCTGGTGGTCTTTTCGGTCAGCGTGGTGAGTTCGTCAGCTGTGAGATTCGTATCGTCATCGCTGGCCGTGAGCGCAGAGATGGCTTCGTTCCCGGTGGTTTGCATATTGACCAAGTGGAGCATATTGGTATGCGTGTCGAAGGCATATCCATCAATCAGCACTTTGTTGGTTTGCAGCTTGCCGTACTCTTTTTCCAACGCAGCCAAACGGGCCGGCGTATCGTCGGACGAGATAACCTTATCAATTTCAGAGTTGATGCGCTTGATCGTGGTGTTTTCGATCTGTTGATAGGAATGCTCAAACCCAATCCGAAAATTCCCCTGGGAAATTTTCAAGAGGGCCTGTCCTATCCCACCACCGTACGCTTGTATCGGGTTCATTCTTCCCGTCTCCAATCTAGGATTCTCTTTACACTTCAAAGCATTATGTGTGTTCAGAACACAACGCTAGTGTACAAAGAATCACGACCCTTCTGGATCTAGTCTACGTAACTGTATTAGACTAGCACCAAACACCCGAAAATTCAAGCAAATCAGGCCTTAGACGTTGGTGTTCAGCGTTCCGCCAGCGGGTGCAGGGGGTGTTTCGGATTCTTTTTGGCCGCCCTCTTGCTGAGATGCGTTGCTCAAGCCTTCCAAAAGGCCCTGGGCGATGTTGCGATTGATGTCGATCAGGGTTTTGATTTTTTCCGGATCCAGGTCGCTCATGCATTGGATGGTGTGGTTGTCCACGAACTGACACAACGTCAACATGTTCTGGCGCATGTCAAAGGGTACGGGATTGGTGTCTAAGGTCAATTCAGCCTGAAAAATGGTCCAAAGGCGCCAATTCAAGCGAATCGCATCACGCAATTCCCGCTTTGCAGCCGGCAATTCCAAGGCATCGACCGTGACCATTTTTTCCAATCCCACGGCAATACGCCGTGCGGCCTCTGTCAAAGCCCAGGCCTCCGTATGGCTGGGAGAGCCCGGAGAAGGAATGGAAGAGTAGTTTTGGTTAGACATGTGCGCTCCGCTCTTTTGATGCATGCCCCAATATACGATGCTCAATCCCAATACGATACGTGCCGAACGGGGGGTGTGTCTAGGGCTAACCTGTTAAATTACATGAATTTCACCAAGCTCAACTCGCGAATCCGCGCGAGAGATGTGTAAGAAGCTTCCAGCGCTGTTTGTTCGTCTTGCAAGCTCACGATACTTTCCAAGGGGTCAGCGTCTTCGACATTCGACACTTGGCCTTCGAGGTAGCCCTTATACGTCGAGTGGATGTCCGTCGTGCGATCAATCAAAACCGAGTTGTATGCGTTGGTTGTGATCAAGGCCTGCAGGTTCGACGATAACTCGTTACCGTAGGGTGCCGTGCCGGTTTCTGTGCCGTTGTACGCACTTTGCAGCAGATAAATGGCATCGTCCAGACGCGACAAGTTTTGGTCCAAACCGCCTTCGGAATTGTATGCCCCTTGGGCGATGATGCCCATGGCGCGGATGGCTTTTTCAAAGGCGGGATCCAGCCCGTTGATGTCGAAATTGAAATTGCGGAATTCGTCCACACGGTGATTGTGGGCCAATTCGTCGCCATTGTAGTAGTCCAGCGAGCTGATAGTGCCATCCGCAAGACTGACGTCCGCATCGCTGGCCACTGGGCCTTCAGCTGTCAGGGTGTTGCTGACATAGACGGTCGAACCATCACTCGAAACGGATGTCACGGTGAGGGTGGCGTCGTTGCTGGCAGTGCCTGCGATGACAAGGCTCATACCGGCGCTCAGACCAGTATACGTGCCAGCTGCGGCTGTGATGCTGTCGTCACCAGCGTTGACCGCGAAGGTTTGGTTGCCGGTGAAGTTCAACGTTGGCGTTGCGGCAGTGCCTTCGTCTGTGAACTTATTGCTTTCGATGGTGATCGTCGTCGCTGTGATCGCGCTGACCGTATACGTGGCATCGTTTTGGGCCGTGCCGGAAACGGTGAAGCTTTCGCCAACGCTGAGAGAGGTGCGCAAATCACCGGATGCCGCCGTGATCAGGTCCGTTCCGCGGGTGAATGCCAAGCTGGTGAAGTCGGTGCTGTCGAGCTTACTGCCGTCTTGTAATGTGATCTCAGCCGCTGCATTTGCGGCTTCGTCAGTCAGCATGCGCGTTTCAACTTCGATATAGTTGTTGGTCGTATCGACAGCCGTAACTTTGTAATAGCCATTGTTGTTGGCAGTGCCGCCAACTTGAATAGATGTACCCACGGCGATGTTGTCGAATTCGTCACCCGATGCGGTGATGCGTCCACTGCCCGACGTCGCCGTGTTTCCATCACCGTCTTGTTCGAACGTCAGCCAGTTCGTGGTGCCGCCGATGGTTCCAGACATATTGAATTTATCAATGTGTGTGGTGCGGGTTGTGGGATAGGTCGACGTCGAACCATTGTACTTCGACTGGAAATCGGTCAGGTTCGTCAGACCGAAATCGATGGGGGCTTGATTGACACGGCCGCCGCCAAACACAAAACGCCCGCCGGACGTCATATTCATGTCGCCTTCCAGCGCAATCAGTGCGCCGAACGCTGCGGTTTGAATGGTGGCGATGGTTTCTTCGGTTTTGCCGGTCAGTCCTTTGAAGTCTTTTAGCTCTTTCAGAAAGTCGCCAATGGTGCGGCTGATGCCGGTTTCCGATCCATCGTCAGCCTTCACACCGCCCAATGCCAAGTTGGTGACGTTGAGACGCAGGTTCATCAGCTCGTTGTTTTTCATATAGCCTTCAAGATGGCCCAACGAGTTTTCGATGTTGGTCAGATACTGTGCATCTTTTGCAATCCCTTGATAATCAGGGGATATCTTTTGCGTGCTGACGTTGTATTGCAAATCAAGCATGCGCCTTTGAGAAACTTTCAAGTAGCTCAAGAGTTGGTTGCTCGTTGCGTAGTTTGCGATCCGGGTGGACATTTTCTAGGTCTCCTTATCGCTCATCAGCTGATCACACGGTCAAGGGAATCGAACATACTTTGTATGACCGAAATCACCCGCGCCGCAGCTGAGTAAGATTGTTCGTATAGGATCAGTTGAGACATTTCTTCGTCCAAGTTGACCCCGCTAAAAGAATCGGTTTTCAGTTTCAAGCTGTCCTTCAAGCTTTCATGGTATTCCATGTTGAAATCGTTGCGATCCGCAAGGCTCGAGTTGTAGGACAAGATAGATGTGGCGCGCACAGAGAACGTCACCGTCGTGCTGGACAATCCGCCAGCAGCGTCGAAGGCGTTGCCGGTCTGGAACATCGTGGCCATATCTTTGATGATGGAGCCATCACCCTTGGAAATATAGTATTCACCCGCGAAGCCCTTTGTGGAATCCCATTGCATTTGAGAACGGGTCACGTTGCCGGGTGTCGCTTCTAAGTCTGTACGGACTTTGATGTTTTGGGTGACGCGCACATCGGCACTGTGCATGCCGATATCGGTCAGAATGGAATCGCCCGCAGCCTGGGTCACGGCAAAATTCGAACCATCGTCAGATGTGATGCGCAATCGTTCGCCCGAGCCATCGGGGATGACTGTTGCTGTGAAACCGGCACTGGCGTTGTTGATGCTATCTGCGATATTGCCCAGGTTTTGACCCGAGGTCACCGCGATATTGGTCGAGGCCGCACCCGTGTACAGGGTGATGGTTCCCGCCGTCGCTGTAAACGTGGTGTTTTGAATATTGGTTTCGTGGATGTTGTCAGCCAAATCATCGACGAAGAAATCGTTGAGTCCGAAGAAATTAGAAAACCCACTGACGGTTTCATCAATGGTGCCATCAGCATTGGCGTCGAACTGAATGGTGGCGTCTGATGCTGTGCTACCCGTGGGGGCTGGCACGGTGCCGGCAGAATTGACTTCATCGCGCATAGACACGTAGTAGGTCGTGGAATTGAGCTCGAGGTTGAGTTTCTTGGTGGTGGCGTCTACGGCAACAGTGGCCGACGAAGTTCCATTGGCTTGCAGCCAGCCTTGCATGGACAACGCGACTTCATCAATGTCCCAAGGACCGTTGGCGGCTTGGGCGCCGGTGCCATAGGTGGCGCTGGCCATGATGGTTTGGATGGTTGTCGTGGCGTATTGATCGCCTGCGCTGTCGAACACCGTCAAACGCGTGTCGGAGTTGTTGCCCATGGTGATGGTTTGGGTCGCAGAGTTCAAAAACGCACGCGTACCGTTCATCGTTGTCAGGCCTGGATAGGTGCTGCCGCGATTGTGATACAAGTTGATGGCGTCACGCATTTCGCCTGCGAACTCATCCAATTGACTTTGTAAATCGGCCAATACGCCATCGCGCAAATCAACCAAGCCTTTGAGTTCGCCATCGCGTAATTCATTGGTGATGTCGTTGGCGACGAGTTGACTGCCGATGTAGATCCCGGAAAAATCGCCCTCTGCGTGGGTCGTGGTGGGTGCCACGTTGCTGGCAGCCGTGTGCGTCACGGAAACGGCAGAGTTGTCCACCAACGTTTTGCCGTTTTGGGTAAAGACCACCACATCACCATCGCTGCGATAGAAGTATTTGATGTCGATGTATTCAGCCAAATCGTTCAGCAATGTATCGCGTTTGTCCCGCAAGTCGGTGACATCTGCACCGGCGGTATCGTTCTCGATGATCGAGTTGTTCAAGTTCACCAAGTTTTCCGCAATGGAATTGATGGAAGCAACCCGGTTCGCAATTTCCGAATCCGCCTGTTCGCGCAACTCTTGCAGGGTGTCACTCATGTCTTGGAGTTTGTCGGCAACCTCTGCACCTTGGCGGACGAACTCGGTGGCTTCCAAGCTTTGATCGGGCGATAAGGCAAGTGCTTCAATGGCGTTACCGAACTCAGTGATGGTGTGCGCAATGGAAATGTTGTCGCCCGGTGCGCCGAACAAATCCTGCATGCGCGCATAGTAGCTGTTTTGGGAGTCATGCTGGCCGGCCGTGCTGATGGATTCACGCAAGCTTTCCAACAAGCCTTCATCAACCGCGCGCACAACTTCGGACAGCTCCACGCCTGCACCGACACCGGCAACAACGCGCTGTTCCATGTGTACGATTTTGCGGGAGTAACCGGGCGAGTTGACGTTCGCAACGTTCTGTGCGACCGCGTCAAGCGCGCTTTGGCTGGTCAACAAACCGCTTTGTGCGGTTCTCAAAGCTAGGGTCAGACTACCGGACATGACATCTTCCTTTCTGGGTCTCGTCCTGTGGCTTTACAGCACTTCATCCAGGGCCAACGAAGGCGCATTGGTGCGTGCGGAGTACGTTTGCGAATCAGACTTACCGTTGGGGGCATAAGCACCGGTGCCTGGGGCCGTGTCTTTCACGGCGTTTGCAACAGCGTCCATAAAGCGGCGGCGCACTTCCAGCTCGATGCCCAACTTGCGTTCGTTTTTGACGATCAACTCATCGATTTGTGGGGCCAGTTCGCGCAAGTGTTCAACTTTGGCCAAGTCTTCTTCGTCATAGTCTTCGCCTTCGGTTTGTTTTAGGCCAAAGACGCGAATTTCATAAGCGCGGCAAAGTTTGTTTTTGCGCTCCAACAAACCGTGCACGACGTCCAGGCGGTTGGTTTCCAGTGCCGCATTTTCTTCAGTCAACAAATCGATCAAAGAGTTGACGAGAAACAACATGTCATCCAAGCGTTTTCCGGTGTCCATGTTTCTATACCTCCTGCATTTCAAGCATTGTGCGCATCACCGCGTCGGCAATGCCGACCCCGCCTTGTTTGGCGATGGATTTGCCATATTCGTCGACCATCAAGGACCGCCACATTTCTTCACCTTGCCCGCCGCCAAACATGCCGTCGGTCTCAATCCCTTCGAACATGGGCTTCAGCATTTGTGACAAAAACACGGCTTCGAAATCTTGTGCGGTTTCGCGTAGCTTGTTGATATCTGCGTTTTTGGGGACGCTCGGCAGAGAGCTACCCGAGGCGTGGGTCATAGCGGTGGCTGCGTCCATTTGAAGAGCGGTGGTCATCACATCACCTCGATTTCAGCTTGCAGCGCGCCAGCGGCCTTGACCGCTTGCAAAATCGTGATCATGTCGCGCGGACCGATGCCCAACGCGTTCAGGCTGTTGACGAACTCTTGCAAGGACACACCGTCTTGAACCACGGTCAGGCGAGCATCGCTGTCTTGATCCACTTGCACATCCGTGCGGTCGACAACAGCTGTCGTCCCGGTTTCAGAGAAAGGCCCAGGTTGGGAGACCTGTTGCGTTTCCGTGATACGCACCGTCAGGTTGCCTTGCGCGACGGCGACAGTGGACAGCCGGACGTTTTCGCCCATAACAATGACGCCGTTTTGTTCATCAATAATAATGCGTGCGATTTGATCAGGCTCAATGCGCAACTGTTCAATGTCAGTGATCATGTTCACGACTTGACCGGCGTAGGCACCGGGCACCTGCACATTGACGGAACTCGGATCTGTGGCCTCGGCCGCAGATGTGCCCAAGAAAGCGTTAATGGCCTGTGCGACGCGGCGTGACGTGGTGAAGTCGGGATTGCGCAGGCTCAAGTTGACAGAAGACATGGCGTCCATGTCGAATTCAATTTCGCGCTCGACAATCGCGCCATTGGCGATGCGTGCGGAGGTCGGAACCCCCTTGGTGACCGTTTCAGCATTGCCGCCTGCGCTAAAGCCGCCGACAGCGACTTGGCCTTGGGACACGGCATAAACTTCACCGTCGGCACCCAACAGCGGGGTGACCAAAAGTGTTCCACCCAAAAGGCTGGAGGCATCGCCCAGGGCGCTGACCGTCACATCGACGCGTGCACCTTTAGAGGCAAATGCGGGAAGGGAAGACGTCACCATCACTGCGGCAACGTTGTCGGACGACAAGCCAGCGTCCGTCGGTTTCACACCTAAGCGATTGAGCATGGCTTGCAGGCTTTGTTTGGTGAAGTGTCCGTCCGCTAAAGAATCACCGGTGCCGTTGAGGCCGACCACTAGGCCGTAACCCACCAACATGTTGTCGCGAACGCCTTCGACGTCAACGATGTCTTTAATGCGCGACGCGGCGTTGGCCGGTGAAGCCCAGGCCAGCATGAACACAATCAACAAACCGAGCAGAGCCGACCCAATGGCTTGTGTGAACAGCTGACGCGACTTGGCGCTCTCAGACATTTCGACGGCTGGAAGCGCTTCTAGGTTCTGATGTGAACTGACGATTGCGCGATACATTGTCTTTTCCCGTTTCAGACGGCCCGTTTGAGGCCTGTGATCATTTCTTGACACGGCTCGTGCCGCTTTCAACATATTAATGCGAAGTTCGTGCCAAGTCGTGAAGTGGTCTAATGCATTGAAAGTGAATAAAAAAGATGAAGGGCGTGGCGTAAAAAATCACCCCCGCACGGCAGGGTCTGCCGTGCGGGGGAAAAAAGTGCCGAGTGTGGGGTTTAGCGTAGATTTTCAGACGCTTAACGTTTGAGATCACGCGCCACGGTGGTCATTTCATCGGTGGTCTTAAAAACCGTTGAAGATGCGTTGTACGCGGTTTGCGTCGTCATCATTTTTGTGAATTCTTCAGCGATATCGACGTTGGACACTTCCCGTGCGTTGGGACTCATCGTTGCGTACCCGTCCGAACCGGCGGTCGTCAAGGTGACAGAACCGGAATCAGGGCTTTCGGCATAAACGTTACCATTTTTCGCTTCCAAGGCATTGGGGTTGGCAAACACGCCCAATGCCAATTGGTAGATTTCACGATATGTGTTGTCATCAAACACACCGATGATGTTTCCGGCATCGTCAAAATTGAATGACCGCATGCTGGATGAGGCGTACCCATTGCGCGAATAGCTGGGGTTCAAGTCCGAGCCTTCACTGACGAACTGGGTCATGGATGATATATCCAAGGTCATGCTTGACGTCGTGCCACCTGCGAAGCTGAGCGTTAAGGTCACGGTTGTTGGTGAACTAATCGTGCCGTCATCGTTGAAGGTGAGTGCGGTGGCTGTTGAGGTCTGTGTGCTGGCAACGTTGGCCGTTGTTGTGGCGGTGGTCGCGGTGTTATCCGCTGTCGCACCGCCGTTGGCAGCAGAAGAGGTTTGCGTAAACGACGTACCGGCGCTGTCGGCAGTAATCGTCAGCGCGCCCGTGCCACCTGCAGCAGCTGTCACCGATCCGTTCACAGATGTATTGGTATTTATCGCACTGACTAAACTGTCGCGAATGGCGTCTAGGCTGGCTTCTGTCCCGTCGGTCGTATAGGAGATGGTTGTGCCGTTGATGACCACACTGTAATTGTCCCCGACCTCACCCACAGTGCCGCCCAACGTTACGGTGTTGACTTGGGCAACTGGGTCTTGAGATGTGGTATGCGTCATATTCCAGGCGTTGATGTCGGTTTTGGTGAAGGTCAATTGGTCAGATTGTTTGTTCCCGCCACTGTCAATCATGGTGATATCGTATGTCCGTGTATCACCAACGGAATCGCTTGCTGAAAGGTTCAACCCAAGGGTCCCGCTCGTCGTTGCTTCGAAGACGCTGCTAAATGCATACTGATCAACGCGCAAGCTCTGGGTTGAGCCTGTGGTCGTGACAGAGCCGTTCACATAGGGCCAACCTTGGACAAAATATCCATTTTTATCAACAAGATAACCGTCCTTTGTGGAGACGTTTGTGCCGCCTATACCAGTGACGGTGATGTCGTTGACGGTGGCCAAACCAAAGCTGCCATCGCGTGTAAAGAGATTGGTGCCGGAGCCGTCTTGTTCGGAATTCAGAGCAAAAAAGCCTTTGCCCGCAATGGCCACATCGGTCGCTGAGGAGCTTGCAACGATGTTGCCTTGCTGGGCGACCGTCGAAACGTCTTGGGGCTTCACACCACCGACATCACTGATGGAATCCGCGTAACTGCGACTGAGGATCGTCGAAAACGCCGTATCCACGCGCTTGTAGCCGCCCGTATTCACGTTGGCGACGTTGGTGCCGATGTTGTGCAGGGCATGGGACTGCGACATCATGCCAAGCACGGAATTGGAAAAGGCGCCGTAGAGGGCCATGGGACTTCTCCGTCTTACGATCCAGTGCAGACCCATTGCCTGCACACATTTACCTGCGGATAGCAAAGCAAGATGGATGCCAAACTTTAACGGAGGTTATCTATCTGAAGTAGAACGACTTTTCAAATTCCGACTGGGCAAGCTTTTCCGGTTTTGCCCGGTTGAATTTGCGGGGCAGCAAAACTTGCCCAGTGAGGTCAATCGTGCGCGAAGGCAAAGGCTTGTTTCGGATCAGCCCAAACGGTGACCGTTGCGCCGGGTTCTGGTTTCATCACCCCCGATACACGCACGTGCAGCAGCACTTTGTGTCCATCGGGTAGAAGATGATTTTCTGGGACACGAATATGTAGATGGGTCGAGCGACCCAACAAATAGGCGTTTTCGACACGGCCCGTGGTATAGCCACACTCTTGGGGCAAATCATCGTTGCGCCCTAAGGTGACGTTGATGCCTTCCATGCGCACCAAAACCTTGGCCGGTTGTCCGTCGGGGATGGACGGAATGGGGAAGGGGCCGAACGGTGTTATCAAGGCCCCTTTGTCCACCAAACCCTCAAAATGGTTCATCGGCCCAAACAGTTCGGCGACGTAAGCATCGACCGGGTGGAAATAGGTCCGCACCGGCGTTCCGGCTTGCACCACTTTGCCGTCTTTCATCACCACGATGTGATCGGCCATGAACATGGCTTCTTCGGGGTCGTGGGTGACCATCAATACGGCAACGCCGCATTCTTTCAAAAAGTTCAAGGTGTCTTCGCGCACTTGGGCGCGGCGCGTGACATCCAGTCCTGAAAAAGGCTCATCCAACAGCAAGATTTGCGGCTCTGGCGCCAGTGCGCGCAGCAAAGCGACACGTTGCTGCTGGCCACCGGAAAGCATGTGCGGATAGCTTTCGCGGTGCTCAGCGAGCCCCATGCGTTCCAAGCCTTCGGTGATCCATTGTCGGCGCTCCGCCGTGAGGCTCTTGAGGCCGAACGCAATGTTTTTGAAGACAGAGAGGTGCGGGAACAAGGCATAGTCTTGAAACATCAAACCCACGTCGCGTTTTTCCGGGGGCAAGCTCAAGCGCGCGGCTCCGTCGCCGACCTGCTTTTTGTTTAAGTGGATTTGACCGTCTTGCACGGTTTCCAATCCGCCGGCCAGGCGCAACAGCGTGGTCTTGCCGCAGCCGCTCGGCCCCAGCAGGCAGGTGAGTTTGCCCGCCTCCGCGACGATGGAGACGTCTTTTAAAACTTCGTTCGCGCCATAAGAATGGCGGATGCGTTGCATGACCAGTCCGCTTGTCATTCGGCGGTGTTCTCCTTACCCGTTTGGTGGCCCGCGCGTGAGCGCGTGATGGTGATGGACAGTAAGATCACCGGGATGATCCCGGCAATCACGATGCTGAGCGCGGCCAGCGCTGCTTCGGGCAACATTTCATCGGATGCATATTGATGTACGAACGTCGCCAAAGTTTCAAAGTTAAATGGACGCAGCATCACCGTCATGGGCAATTCTTTCATGCAATCGACGAACACCAACAGGGCTGCAGTCATGATGGACCCACGCATAATCGGCAGGTGAACGCGGCGCAGTGTCGCCATGGGGCCTAAGCCCAAGGTGCGTGCCGCCCCATCCATATTGGCGGTGATTTTGCCCAAGCCTGTTTCTGCCGACCCAAACGAAAGCGACAAGAACCGCACCACATAGCCAAATGTGATGGCGATAATGGTGCCGGAAAAAATCAATCCGGTGGAAAAGCCAAAGCTCTCGCGTGCCCAGCCATCAATGGTGTTGTCCACCCATCCCAGATACATCACCAAACCGATGGCGAGCACAGCACCGGGAACCGCATAGCCCATTGCCGCAAACCGTGTCATGGCATGGATCCAGGGGCTTTGGCCTAAGCGCAGGCTGTAGGCCAAGAATATGCCTAAGATAATGGCGATGATGGCGGCGAGGGTCGACAGCAACAAGGAATTCCAAGTGGTGGTCCAGTAGTCGGCATCCAGTGTGTCTTGATAAAAATCAAGCGCATATCCGCCCAAGACCCATGACGGAACCAAAAAACCCAACACCACAGGCAACGCGCAGGCCATGAAGGCCAATGCACTCAGGCCCGGTGACAGTTTAAATCCAGGCAAAGCGCGTGTTTGGGTTGCGGTGTTGTGAAACTTTTGTTTGCGTCGGCCATAGCGTTCCAACCCGACCAAGACCATAACGAACATCAACAACAGACTGGCCAGTTGTGCGGCACCTTCGGGGCTGTTCATGTTCAGCCACACGTCGTAAATGCCCTTGGAAAATGTCGAGACGGCGAAGAAGTCCACTGTGCCGTAATCGTTCAGGGTTTCCATCATCACCAGGCTCACCCCAACGGCGATGGCAGGGCGGGCCAGCGGCAGGGCAACTTTCAAAAAACTTTCCCATGGGCCCTTGCCCAGTGTGCGGCTGGCTTCCAAAACACAAACACTTTGTTCCAGAAAGGATGCCCGCGCCAACAAATAGACATAGGGGTAGAGCACCAACGTCATCATGGTGATCGCGCCCCCCAGCGAGCGAATTTCCGGGAAATAATAGTCGCTCTTGGTCTCAAACCCGTAGAAATCGCGGATCATGCCCTGGATGGGGCCGGAATATTCCAGCAAGTCCGTGTAGACATACGCGATCACATAGGCCGGAACCGCCATGGGGATCAGCAAGGCCCACTCAAAAATGCGCTTGCCGGGAAACCGGCACATGGTGACGATCCACGCCGTTCCGGTTCCAATCACGAAGGTGCCAAAGCCCACGCCCAACATCAGCAACAGTGTGGTGATCACCAAATTGGTCAAAACCGTATCGACCAAATGTTGCCAAATGTCGCCGGACGGTGTCAGCGCCAAACCCAAAACCCACACGATGGGCATGGCAACGCCCAAGCACACGGCGAGTGTGCCAAATCCCCAGACATTAATCCTGGGCATTTTAAAGCGTTTTGGCGGTGTATCCACCAAGGTGGTCGGTGCTGTGTCTGTCATACTGGGGTCGGCCTAATAAACGAAAGCCCCCCCATTGGCTGTGATGCCTGGGGGGGCTTTGTGTTTAGTCGTCGAAGTGGACCTTATCCATCAACTTCGTTGCAGACGTTTGTGCCGCAATGATTTTGGTGAGATTGGTGTCATCCGCTTTGAACGTGCCCCAGGTGGCGACCAGGGAGTCCATTTTGACGCCGGGCTTCAACGGGTATTCGAAGTTGCCCGAAGAATAGATCGTCTGGGCCGTTTCCGAAGACAGGAAGGTCAGGAACTTATTCGCCAGGTCGAAGTGCTTGGACGCCTTGGTGATCGCCCCGGTGGACACGTTCACATGCGTGCCGCGGTCGCCTTGGTTGGGGAAAATGATGTTGACGGCTGCAGCCCATTGCTTTTGCTCGGGCTTTTTCTCGTTCGTGATCATTTTGCCAAAGTAGTAGCTGTTGCCCAAGGACACATCACATTCACCTTCGAAGATCGCTTTGACTTGTGCGCGGTCATTGCCTTGAGGCTTGCGCGCCAGATTGGCCTTCAAGCCTTTGGCCCAGTCTTCAGCAGCCGCTTCGCCGTTGGCGGCGATGACCGATGCGGTCAGGGTCACGTTGTAGGGGTGTTTGCCCGAACGGGTACAGACACGGCCTTTCATGTGTGGTTTTGCCAAGTCTTCGTATGTGGTCAGCTCGCCTTCTTTGACGCGGGTTTTCGACGCATAGACCGCGCGGGCGCGCATGGTGAGCCCCGTCCACATGTCGTTCGGATCACGGTATTGGGCGGGAACGTTACCTTTCAGTTCTTCACTTTTGAACGGCTGCAATAGACCTTCTTGGTCGAATTGAACGATCTGGCTGGCGTCAGCAGTGAGCACCACGTCGGCGGGGCTGTTCAGGCCTTCGGACTTCAAACGTTGCAATAGGCCTTTTTTCGAAAAGACGATGTTGACCTTGGCGCCGGTTTCTTTTTCAAACGCTTTGACCAGGGGATCGATCAAGAAAGCTTGGCGATACGAATAAACGTTGAGTTCTTGCGCTTGTGCAGCGGTGGTGAAGGTGGCGGCAACAACGCCCAAGGCAGCAAGGCCCAGGACCAGTGTTTTGTTTGTGCGTGAATGGGGCATGGTGTGTTTTACTCTCGTCGCAGATTTATGAGGGGGGAGGCTGGCTCACATCCGATTTTGGTGGGTCTTCTCAGTTCCAGTTTGGAATGATTATGAACTTGATAATCATTCGCAACAACTCTGCGGAACTTAAATAAGTTGCGAGTGAGTTGCAACAGCAAAAGTTGATTTTTATGATGAGATGATTTTCAAGACGGTTGAAGTTAAGCAAAGCGTTTGATTTCAAGAGAAAAAATTGCATCAACCGTTGTTTAACCCTAACTTGAGATGATCTATGATGATTTCAGACTCGAGTCTGCCGAAAGGTGCAAACTCTCATGGCGATGAAAATCGGCAACGTTAGCGGATCCAAGGGTGTTGGCGGGACCAAGCGCAAAAAAAGCGCTTCGGGTGCCGGTAGCAGTGCTTTTGCCGACCAACTGCGCTCAGCGGGTGGCGCGGATGGCGCTGCGCCGGCCGAAGGCGTCGTGGGCACCAGCGCTCTAGAAGGTGTCGACGCTTTGTTGGCCATGCAGGAAGTTGGCGATTCGACGGAAGAGAACAACCGCAAGCAGGCGCAAAACTATGCTTCGGATTTGCTCGACCGTCTGGCTCGAATCCAAGATGCTCTGTTGCGGGGGGGCATTGCGAAAGAAGACCTCATGCAACTCGCCAAACGCATCCGCGAGGGGCGAGCCAAGATACAAGATCCGCGTTTGAACGAAATTTTGGATGAAATCGAGCTCCGCGCGGAGGTCGAGATCGCCAAATACACCCGCGGCCTCTAATTTTTCTGTTCCTTTTCCGACAAACATCTCAGATTTTGCCGGATTTGAGCGATAACAGGGTGTCTTTACCCCTCAAAACGCGATTTTTCCACAGTTGAAGTGAAACGCCTCTTGCCTCAACCCGTGGGCTTTCATATATTCCGCGCGAAATACCAAACCTAGGGGGACATAGGTCGAACATGAACGTTACACTTCCTCCCGATTATAAACCCTCTCCCAAAGAGGAGTTTATGAATCCGATGATGCTCGAGTACTTCCGTCAAAAATTGTTGGACTGGAAGAACGAGCTTTTGAAGGAATCCAACGAAACGCTTGAACACCTCCAAGAAGGCGGTGTGATGGAGCCCGATATTGCTGATCGCGCGTCCATCGAAACGGACCGTGCGTTGGAGTTGCGCACCCGGGATCGCGCGCGCAAGCTGATCGCCAAAATTGATGAAGCTTTGGAACGCATCACTGACGGATCTTATGGCTATTGCGAAGACACGCACGAGCCCATTACGATCCCTCGTCTGGAAGCCCGCCCCATAGCGACGCTATCCATCGATGCCCAAGAGCGTCATGAACGTATGGAAAAAACCCACCGCGACGACTAAAAGCGGTGAACTGAACAACAAAAGGCCGGAGAGAAATCTCCGGCCTTTTTTGTATCTGAATCTCACTAAGGAACAAGAACTCCGAAGGGCGCAGCCCGAGGCAAGGCCAAGTGGCCGCCACGCGAGTGCGTGCAAGCCAAGGGAGCCGCAGGCGACCGCCCGGCGTTTGAGGGGCAAAATAAGACAAAAAAAGAAGCCGGAGCGAGACGCTCCGGCTTTTGAGTTTTGTTGGCAGGGCGGGGACGGCCCACCCTGACCAAACGGGAAACGATCCATACAACTCAGAACGGGAATAAGATGTCGAAGAGTTGCATGCCCCAGCGCGGTTGCTGGAGATCGCTGAGGGTTCCGCGGCCACCATAGGCCACGCGCATCTCAGCAATTTTGGTGTGTTGAACGCTATTGTCTGCGGCGATGTCGGACGGGCGGACCACACCGCTGACTTCCAACTCGCGCATTTCCGCGTTCACCATGACCTCTTGACGGCCCAAGATCACCAAGGCGCCGTTGGGCAGGATCTGGGTGACCACAGCGGCAAACGTCAGGCTGACCGTTTCAGAACGGTCAATGCTGCCGTCGCCTGCGGTTTTGTGCGTATTGCCGAAGTTGGCGGCATCGGTGCGATCAAAGCCCTGGGGCAAGTTGTTCTTGGCGAATTTTTGCGGATAGCCCAGCAAGGACGTGATGTCCGCATCTTCGCGGTCCGTGCGGTCGCGTTCCGTTTTGTTGCTCAAAGACGCACTGTCGTTCAGCGACAAGTTGACGGTGACGATATCGCCCACTTCTTTGGCGCGGTGATCTTTGAAAAACGCCTTTGCGCCGGGGCTCCACAATGAGTTGGCGTTGTCAGCCGGACGTTGCGGGGCGGGCATGGGCATGCTCACCGGGCGGTAGTTCGGCATGGCTTGTGGGTTGGTGATTTCGGTCAACTCAGGTCCGTCGCCGACTTGGGAGATCCGCGATACCGTGTTGCAGGCGCTGAGTGTCGCCGTTAAAGCCGTCGCCAAAGTGAGAGCTTTAAATGTGGAGATGGTCCGTTTCATGGTCTCTCTCCCTTTCCTTAGCGCAACGCAACGCTGAGCGGGGCCTCGACGCGGGCTTCGCCTGCGCCTGTGACGGTCGCTTCAACGACGGTGCGGGTTTGCGTGTTGGTGATGCGAATGGTGTCACCCTTAGATCCCGATTGCAGCGCTTTGCCTTGGACGGTTAAGCGCATTGCGGGGGTGGACAAAACCATCGTCACGAGATCGCCTTTGGTCACCGCCAAAGGACGGCGGATGTCACTGGACGAAATCGGTTTGCCGGGGGCAATGGCGCGTTTGGCGGCCATGCCAACGATGCGGCTGCTATCTGTGACGGCATTGCGCGCCAAGCGTGACTGCGGCATGGAGACCCAATCCAAATCGTGTTTGGAAATGATGTCGCCTTTCATCAAGCGTGATGACAAGACCGGAACCTCGCTCATGCGTTCCATACGGCCTGAAACCCGTCGGCGTTCGTCTTTGCCCGTGCCCCAGATTAAGATGGCGCTGAAGCGCGAGTTGGACATGTCGTAGTTCATCTGCTCGATGCCCAGCAGGTATTCTTCACCCACAGGAAGGTCCAGACGGAACGAACGGTTGGAAAGCTGGACCCGGGCGTTGGGGTCTGCGCCTTCGGCAATCAGGCGTTCGTAAAGTATTTCTTCGACTTCGGATTTGTTGACGATTTGGCTTTCGCGCTCAACGACGATGCGCTCAGCGGCAGAGCCCGGGCGCCAATCCATTTTGAAGGCTTTTGCAACCCGGCGCAGCCAGCGCGCATCGAACACGGAACGTGTGCCCGGGCGTGGGGCATAGGCGACCACGCGTTCTGCGTATTTGCCTGCGTTTTGGAACACATCGCCCAAGCGGATGACGCCGTCTTGGATAACGATGTGGTTGTTGAGCGTGATAAAGTCGATCTCGGGTGCGGGGGCGCCTTTTGCGTCCTTGGCGTTGGCTTGACCCATGGGGGCTGCCAACAACAAACCGAGAGCGAGTAGGATGGTGATGAGTTTCATGACACCCTCCATTACCTCAGTGACGTCAGGGTGCCCATCATGTCGTCCGAAGTCTGAATGACTTTGGAGTTCATTTCATAGGCACGCTGTGCTGAAATCAGGTTGGAAATTTCTTCCACCGCATTGACGTTTGAGGTTTCTAAGAAGCCTTGCAAAATGGTGCCGTACCCGGTGGAACCCGGTGCAGCCGTCGCAGCGTTGCCCGATGCGGGCGTTTCCAGATACAGGTTAGACCCAATGGATTCCAAGCCTGCATCGTTGGGGAAGATGGCGGTGTTGAGCTGACCAACGTTGGAATAGCTCACTTGGCCGTCCAATTTGACCAGGACTTCGCCGGACGTGTTGATGGAAACGTCAACGGCGTTGGACGGGACCGTAATGTTGGGCAGGATGGCGTAACCATCGTGGGTCACCAACTGGCCGTCGGCGTTCAGCTGGAACGTGCCGTCACGGGTGTAAGCGGTTTCACCGTTGGGCATTTGGATTTGGAAAAATCCACGGCCCTGAATAGCCAAGTCAAATGCGTTGTCGGTGGGGTTCAAGTTGCCTTGTTCGTGGATCCGGTAAACAGCGGCGAGTTTCACACCTAAGCCCAGCTGCACACCAGAAGGAACAATGTCGCCGGCGTCCGAAGACGTTGAACCCACGCGACGCAAGTTTTGATACAACAGATCGTGAAATTCGGTCCGGCGGCGCATGAAGCCGGTGGTGTTCATGTTGGCTAAGTTGTTCGAAATGACTTCGACGTTGCGTTGTTGGGCCAACATACCCGTTGCGCCGATGCTGAGAGATCTCATTGTTCCGTCCTTTCGCTCTTTGGCGTTTATCTTGTTTCTGGTGGAGACCTGTTATTTTTTTGCGGTCTCTACACCGGATTAGCTTTGAGAAATTTTGGCCAATTCTCCGATGGCCTTACGAATGCGTTCGTCTTCCTTGGTCAGCATGTTTTGAATGCTTTTGTATTTGCGGCTGATTTCGATCATGCGCGTCATTTCCATCACGCCTTCGACGTTGGAGCGCTCCAAGGCATATTGAGCCACTTCGGGGCGGTCCATGGCGATGGCGGCTTGATCGGTGGTGTACATGCCGTTGGCGGCGCGCTTGAGCTGCATTTCATTATCGAACTCGACGACTTGCAGTTTGCCCAGTTGGCCGTTTTGGGTGGAAATTGTGCCGTCGCCCGTGATGACGATATTGGTGTCTTCCGGAGCAAAGAACACAGGCGCGCCGGCCTGCGTCAAAACCGGAAGACCGGCTTGGGTCACCAGTTGTCCGGTGTTGTCCATGCGGAAGTTGCCGTTGCGGGTGTATTGCGGATCGCCATCCGGACCTTGGGTGACAAAATACCCTTTGCCGTGGATCGCGACATCCAACGGATTGCCGGTTTGTTCAATGGGACCGTCGTTGATGTTGCGATAAGACGCGACGTCGCGGGTGAAGGCCAGTTTCTGGTCGGCGATAAAGTCGGCAGACTTGGACCGGGTCAGGTGCTCAACAAACATCATGCGTTCGCCTTTGTAGGCGGTGGTGTTCATATTCGCGAGATTGTTGGCGATGGTGCTCATTTCCCGACGCAACGTCCCTTGACGAGATAGCGCGATATAGCCTGTATTTTCCATCTGTCTAACCTTCGGTTTTGATCGTTTCCGTTTGTGCCGCGTTTTTTTGTGCGGCGATTGACCAAAGGATTGCATAGACCGTGCCAATGTATAAAATATATGCAAATCAATATGTTAATGTGGTTTGAGAGGTGCCCCGAGATGGGAAAAAATCGGGCTGCGGCATGGCCTGCCGGGCAGAACTTGCCGAGAGATTGCGCCGCAGCCCTCAAGTGAAGTTGATTTGTCAGCCTTTGGGGTGTCTGGGGGGGATTGCCCAGGCCAGCCGTGCGGCGATCAGGGCGCTGGATTCGCAACAAAAAGTGAAATTTGAGGTCAACAAGGTGCGGCGGGTGGAGTGGCGAAACCCCTTGGTTTTCTTGGGTTAGTCAACCCCTTGTTAACCATCCGCGCTTTATTGTGATCAGCTGAGTTATGTTGCTTGGCGTCGCGGTTAGCCCCTTGGGGGGTGATGAGCGGCAATTGAGCATGAAAAGCAGACGGAGACGGCATGGCCGACGAAGAGCTGGACGAGGATCTGGAAGAAGGCGTTGACGAAGGTGACTTCGACGACGATGAAGACGGTGAAGGCGGTGCCGGTAAGAAACGCCTTTTGATCGTCGTTGCCGCCGTTCTGGTCCTGATTTTGGGTGGTGCAGCCGCCGCCTACTTTACAGGCCTGTTGCAGCCTGTGATTGACATGCTGGCCGGCGGTGAAGACGCCGCAGCGGTTGAAGAAGTTGAAGATACGCAAATCATTTCCGGTGATGCGGTGTTTTTCGATTTGCAGGAAATGTTGGTGAACATCAATACCGGCGGGCGCAAGGCGGTCTATTTGAAGATCCGCGTCAGCCTGGAACTGCAAAACGATCAAGACATCGTCAAGATCGAAGAGATGATGCCGCGCATCGTCGATAACTTCCAAATCTATCTGCGCGAGCTGCGCATTGAAGATTTGAAAGGGTCCGCAGGGATGTACAGGCTGCGCGAAGAGTTGTTAAAGCGCGTGAATGTGGCCGTGGCGCCTGCCGTGGTCAATGACGTGCTGTTTAAGGAAATGTTGGTTCAGTAGAGCCTGAGGTTGGACACGAGCACATGACAGCGCCTGGAGAAGATGTCGATCAAGACGCCATGGCTGCGGCCTGGGAAGCCGCCATGGGCGGTGGCGATGACGACGGCGGTGGTGCCGACGACGGCGGCGGTGGTGGTGCTGATGGCGGCGCGGATGACGGCGGTGATGATCTTGCGGCCGAGTGGGCGGCGATGCTCGATACCGGGGATTCCGGTGGAGGCGGCGGTGATAGCGGGGGGGCGCGTGAATCCACCCGTGTCCTGAACCAGGACGAAATCGATAGCTTATTGGGTTTTGATGATGAACTCGAAGATGGCGATCAGAAGTCCGGTATCCAAGCAATCCTCAACTCCGCGCTGGTGTCCTATGAACGCCTGCCCATGTTGGAGGTTGTGTTTGACCGCTTGGTGCGCCTGATGTCCACCTCGCTTCGTAACTTTACGTCGGACAACGTCGAGGTCTCGCTCGACAACATCACCTCTATTCGTTTTGGCGATTACCTGAACTCCATTCCGCTGCCGGCCATGTTGTCGGTGTTTAAAGCGGAAGAATGGGACAACTATGGTCTTTTGACGGTGGACTCGTCCCTGATCTATTCCATCGTGGACGTTTTGTTGGGTGGTCGCCGCGGCACCGCTGCCATGCGTATTGAAGGGCGTCCTTACACCACCATTGAACGCTCGTTGGTTGAACGCATGGTGCATGTGGTGCTGTCCGATTTGTCGGGTGCGTTTGAACCGCTGTCCCCGGTGACGTTCCGCTTTGACCGTTTGGAAACCAACCCGCGCTTCGCCACCATTTCGCGCCCGTCGAACGCGGCCATCGTGGCGCGCCTGCGCATTGACATGGAAGACCGCGGCGGGCAGATGGAACTGTTGTTGCCCTACGCAACGTTGGAACCGGTTCGCGAACTGTTGCTGCAGATGTTCATGGGTGAAAAATTCGGCCGTGATAGCATTTGGGAAACTCACTTGGCCGAAGAACTGTGGATGACGGAGGTCGAGCTGGAAGCCGTGCTGGATACGCAAACCATGCGTTTGGGCGATGTGTTCAGCATGCAAAAAGGCTCACACATGGATTTAGGAGCGACGCCGGACTCGCAAGTTATGTTATTATGTGGCGATATTCCCATGTATCTTGGCCGCATGGGGCGCAAAGGTGATCAGATCGCCATTCGCATCGATGGTCGGTACGAAAAACCAAAAGCCGATTAGTGGGTTGAAGGCAATAGGAAAAGCGTGAGAACGCTCTGAGGTTAATGTGCAAATAGGGCTCATACTCGATAGTGTCATCGTTGTACTTTTGGTGCTGACCATCACCTATGCTGCGCGCTTGAATCAACGCCTGTCCCAGCTGCGTGGCGATAAAAAAGAACTGCAAGCGCTGGCGAAAACCTTTGCCGATGCCACCGCCAAAGCCGAAACCGGCATTAAAAACCTCAAAATTTCCAGCGATTCTCTTCAGTCCGAGGTCGAAAAAGCGCATGCCTTGCGTGACGACTTGGAATATCTGGTTCAGCGTGGCGGGAAAGCGGCCGATTCGATGGTCGACACTGTTTCCAAAAGAAACGAGAAGGTTTCAATGCCGAGGCGTCAACATAGGCAAAGTGACGAAGTCGAGGATCTGTTGATCGAAGAAGCAATCCGAGCGGCCAAGCCGTTGGCGGAAGCTGCCGATCAAGATCGCCCCCAGGGGCGCCCCCAGGGGCGTCCCGAGGGCCGTTCCCAAGACCATTCACAAGACCGTAACAGGGGTAATATGTTTGCCCCGGCACCACAACCGAGCCCGCGTACCGCTCAACGTGCCCCAGAAGGGGCCTTGCGTGCGCTGGCTCAATCGACGCCGAAAGATCCCAATCGGCGTTCCGTCGGTCATCCCGAGCCCAAACCTGCACCGTTGCCGCGCGCTAATGAGGGCGCGCAATCTGAGATGGGTGGCGGCTTAGGGGGCTTGAGCCCTGAAGACCGACTTTTAGATGAGCATTTGAACCGCTCGCGCGATGGCAGCATTGGTGAATCCGATGCGGCGCGTGAACTGCTTAAAGCTCTGAGTTCAGTCAAATAATTGGTGAGAGAAGATCGCTGATATGACATTTCCTGCTTCCGTTCCTCCCGCTCCCGGCTCTCCTGCCTCCAGTGGTGCCGGTAATATCAATGACGAAATCGACTTCGATTACGATCAAAAAGAGCCTCAACCCAGCCTTTTGCGCCGCATTGTCGTGAAAATCAGGCTGTTGCCTATGGTGATCTTTTTTTCCACCCTGACGCTAACCGTGCGTATCGGCGACATCTGGGAAGGTGTGGACACGATTTTGAACGGCACCGTGACCGTGGCTGAACTGCAAGCCCAAACGGCGGGGCAAGAGCCCACCGATGCGGGACTGCCGATGGCGGATGAAGAGATTCCCGGCATGACACCCGATCTGGAAGGGGTGGATACGGACGCGCCCATCTCCATGCCTGAAGAAGATCAGGCGGCCGTCGCTGCGCGCATGTTGGCGGACGATCCCACGCTTTTGACCCAATCTGAAATCGATCTGTTGCAAAAACTGGCCGAGCGCCGGGTCGAGATCGACTCCCGTGCCAAAGAGCTGAAAACCCGCGAAGCTCTGCTTGCGGCCGCTGAGGCGCGGATTGAAGGAAAAATCGAAGATTTCAAAGCTTTACAGGCGACCATCGAAAGCCTGATCGTGACCTATGACGAACAGCAGGACGCGAAGTTGCTGAGCTTGGTGAAGATCTATGAAAATATGAAGCCCAAGGATGCCGCGCGGATTTTTGAAGAACTAGAAATGGAGGTTTTGCTGCAGGTCGCCGAACGCATGAAGGAACGTTCTTTGGCGCCAATCATGGCCAAAATGAACCCTCAGCGTGCGCGTGACGTGACCATCGAGCTCAATGCTTTGCGCAAAATTCCGCGTCCAGAGATCGAAGACGGCTAATTTTTGGCGTGCGGCGTAAGGGCTATCTCTTTAAAAAGGTTGCGAACTCTTAGCGACTCCTTTACCTAAGTAGTGCAATAAAGCGAATAATCCTGCTGAATCTTTGGGATAAATACCAAATAGCCACTTCCAAAATGATTTACAGGGCATAAAATAGGGTGGTGCGAAAGTGCACCGATGTGGGGACCGGGTACTTAAAAGTGGGGTCTTTCACAAAACAGATGAATTTAACTGCGCAAACTGACAGTTGCGTGGGAAGAAATGAAGGCCTTGGTCGGCCTGGAAATGGAGTATTCAGATGGCTGTCGATATGAATATGAATGTTCTGATTGTGGACGATTATAAAACCATGCTCAGGATCATCCGTAACTTGCTTCGCCAGCTCGGGTTTGAAAACGTTGACGAAGCCACCGACGGCACCGAAGCGCTTTCCCAGTTGAAAGAAAATAATGGCAACTATGGCCTGGTCATTTCGGACTGGAACATGGAGCCCATGACAGGGATTGAGCTGCTGCGCCACGTCCGCGCAGACGATGGCCTCAAACACATCCCGTTCATCATGGTGACCGCTGAATCCAAGTCTGAAAACGTGATCGCGGCAAAAGAAGCCGGCGTGTCCAACTACATTGTTAAGCCTTTCAACGCTGACACCTTGAAGTCGAAAATGGTCAGTGTGCTTGGTGATTTCTAGGGGCGATTGGGTCACCGTTTAAGGAACGCTCCATGGCGGCTAGCAAAGCTAAGGGTACGGACAAGTCAAAGAAAAAGGCGAAAGCCAAAAGCAAAGCTAAATCCGTCACGAAAGCGAAGGCTAAAACCGCAAAGCGTGCGGCTGCGCCTAAGAAACCTTCCAAAACTAAGAAAAAATCCAAATCCGTTGAGTTTCAAGCCACCTTCAAAGGTGTCTACGCTGAATTGGAGCGCTTAGCGGGTATCATCGATGCGGCCAAGCAAGAGATTTCGGATCTGCGTCCCCATGAGGATGGGGACGATCAGTTCGTCACGGCTTCCGATCAGCTCGATGCCGTGATTGAAGCGACGGCGGACGCCACCAACACCATCATGGACAGCTGCGACGTTATCGAAGGGGTGATGGGCGACGTTTCCCCAGAGGTATCGGCCAAATTGATGGACGCTACCACCCGCATATATGAGGCTTGCTCGTTCCAAGACATCACCGGTCAGCGCATAGGTAAGGTTGTGGGGGCGCTCAAAAGCGTTGAAGAACGCATCGACGTGATGGTGGACACCTTGGGCGGCGGCTTGCCAAAACCCCCGGCAAAACCCAAAAAAGCGGATGAAAAATCCGTCGAACCCCAGCCAGTGTCGGATGAGGACCTGTTGGAAGGCCCTCAACTGGGTGAAAAAGGCAAAAGTCAGGCCGAAATTGACGATCTGTTAGCAAGCTTTGATTAGGCTGTAGCGTTGAAAATGAGCGTATAATATCTGGCGATTCGCCTGCGCTTCATGCACGTTTCACGACCGGCTTGGCTGCTATGCAAACTTTTGATGACGAAATTCAGAGATTACCCGAAGAAGGCCCCAACACGGTTGCCTTGTTTTTGGGCCTGTATCTGGTGATTTTGGCCTTCTTCATTTTGCTAGTGACCATTTCCACCATCGAAGAAAACCGCTCCAAAAAGGTCATGGACAGCCTGTCGAGCACCTTCACCTCAATCGTGCCGCCGTCTGCAAACTTGATGACACTGAACCGTTCCGCCGAAGAAGGCGTTTTGGCGGGACAAGAGTTTCAGCAACAAATCACCGGTATTTTTGCTACGGAATTGGGCATATCCAAAGTTGATACGTTGCAGCCCGGCCGCCAAATGCGATTGATGTTAAAATCCGACAGCCTGTTCTTTCAGGGCGAGGCGCGCATCCGTTCGGCGATGTATCCGCTTTTGGACCGGACCGTTGCAGCGCTGTCTAATCGTCCCGCCGGTCAACGGTTTGATATGGAATTCGTGATCGGCACAGCCCCGTCTGCGGACGGCAAGACATTGCCGACAACGGAAACATTGGCGATTAAGCGTGCTGGGGCGTTTGCCAATGAAATGAATTCGCGCGGTATCCCCCCCGACAGCATTGCCGTGGGCGTGCGTCCCGGGCGTGAGGGTGACGTTGCGATCTATTTCTACACCCGTGATGTTGAAAAATCGAAATTGAACTTCACGCAAGACGAACGTTAGGGGCTATGGGGCCGATGGTGCACGACGAAATGGAGGATCTGAAGAAACCAGCCAAGCCGGGTTCGGCTTGGATGGTGACGTTTGCAGATCTGGTTTCGTTGATGCTGACGTTTTTTGTCTTGTTGTTTTCCATGTCGTCGTTGCAGATGGACGACTGGGACGCCATGACCGACACCCTGACCCAGACATTGAACCCCGGCAAGCTCAAAGCGGTGGCTGCTCAAACAGCGGAATTCAACATCCCCAAAGTTTTTCGCCGCCAAGCCGACAACCTGGACTATCTCTCAGGCGTGCTGAGCAAAGGCATTGCAGAGGACGAGCTTCTCAAAAGCTCACGCATTATGCAGCTCGACGACAGACTGGTTGTGGCTTTGCCGGGTGATCTGTTGTTCCAAGCGGGCAAAGCGGACATGCCCGAAGAAGCGTTGGGGGCTTTGCACACTTTGGGCTCCATGTTGCGCAATGTTGACAACCAAATCGGTGTGAACGGTCACACGGACCCGGTTCCACCTGGGAGCGGCAGTGCCTTTGCGAGCAATTGGGAGCTGTCCTTGGCCCGCGCCGCCGCAGTTGCCAATGCCCTTCGCCGTTCGGGCTATACCGATGAGATTTTGGCCTATGGTTATGCCGATAGCCGCTATGAACAGCTTCCCCAGTTGACCCAGGAAGAGCGCGACAAGTTGGGGCGGCGCGTGGACGTGATCATCTTCCCGACCGTGGGTGGGGAGGATTGATGGTCAAACGCCTTCTCCTGGTTTTGGTTGCGTTTTTCATTGGCTTAGCGTCGACAGGTGCTCTGGCCGATCAAGTGCGCGTGCGTACCAGTGTGCAAGACGGATATGCCCGCATCACCTTTCGTTGGTCTTCTCCGGTGGGTCATCAAGCGCAAAAGCAAGGCGATCAGCTTGTGGTGCTGTTTTCGCGCCCCATCGAAGCGAACCTAGGCGGTGTGCCGCGCGCGTTGAACAGGTGGGTGGCCGGCGTGGGGACACCGCCCAGTCCCAACTCTGTTGCGTTCCGCATCAAAGGCGACTTTTCTGTGCGCAGCTATGACAGCGGCTCTTCCGTTGTGGTGGATGTGGTCGGACTGGGGGATGCGGCCCAGCCCCCCACACAGCTAGAAGAACGTCCTCAGCAGACCGCCGCGACGAAACCTGCGGGCCCCACTTCGGGCGGGTCCGGCACCGACGTGCCCATCCGCACGGGTGTGCATGCGGACTACACCCGCGTGGTTTTCGACTGGCCGACCAGCACGGGGTTCAAAGTTGTGCGTGATGGCGACAAGGCGTCCATCCAATTTTCTAAGCCCGGGAAAAGCAACGTGTCACGGTTGGCGACGGGGCGTGTCAAAAACATCCAAGGTGCCAGCGTGTCGGTAGACGGCGGTAATTTAACGGTAGCCTTGAACGTTGACGCCACGTCTCAGCTAAAAGCGTTCAACAGCGGCGCGAAGGTGGTCGTGGATGTTTACGGCCCTGGGACACAAGCTGCAGCACCGCCTTTGAGCCAAGCCGTAGCAGAGCCGAAACCTGCCCCAACAGTTGAGCCGAAACCTGAACCTGCGCCCGTTGGTGCGGATCAACCGCCCGCGCCGAAAAAAGCACCTGTCGCTCCGGTTGAAGTGGCCCAAGAAACTAGTGCAGGCGAGGCCTCAAGCGCCTCTTCGAATACGCAGACTGCGCCCTTGGCTTTGCAACCCGAAAAGCCAGTTGCGCAACCCCTGACCACCAGCGAACAGACGGCTATTGAAGAAGAAGCCGCTGTCGACACTCGCGCCGAAGCCTCTAAGGTTGGGGATGTGGGGGTTGCGCTGAAGTTCAACTGGGATGAACCCGTCGGCGCGGCGGTGTTTCGCCGTGGCGGCGATTTGTGGGTCGTGTTCGACAAGCGTGCCAACGTGGATACAGGCGCCTTGTTGCGCGACGGCCAAGGTTTGATCACACAAGTCGAACAAGTCCCGTCGAGAACCGGCGCTGTTTTGCGTTTGCGCACCCAAGAAGGGGTCAATCCCAGCGTGAAGCGCGCGGGGCTTGCGTGGCTGTTGGAGTTTTTGCCTCAACCTTTAGTGCCGACCTCTCCGTTGCAAGCGGACGCTCAACCGGACTCTCCGCTGGGAGCGCGTCTGTTTGTAGCTGTGCCGGAACCCGGTAATGTCATCGCCTTTCGCGACCCGGAAGTTGGCGATAATTTAATTGCTGTCCCTGTTATTCCGCTCGGCCATGGTATGAGCCGGGCCTGGAGCTATCCGCAATTGCAGATGTTGCCTTCGAAACAAGGTGTTGTGATCAAACCCAAAACGGATGATCTGCGTATTCGCCCCTTGCGCCAAGGCGTTGAAGTCACCAGCAAAGGCGATTTGATGATTTCAGCCGTCAGTGCAGAGGCCAAAGCGAATGTAGAGCTGCAACAGCAAATGGCCACCAGCACAGGCATGAGCCAGTTTCGTGAACTCACCCGTGTTTTGAACTTGGAAAAATGGAAGCGCCCCGATCTTCAGAATTTCACACAAACCAAACAGGATTTGCAGCGCGAAATTGCCTTTGCGGTGAATAAACGCATCAAAAAACAAGCCCAACGCGAATTGATGTTTTTCTTGTTTTCAAATGGATTTGAAGCGGAAACCATCGGCATCTTGAACGAAATGGTGCGCACAGACCCCGCGTATGGCAACGATCCCGAGTTTTTATTGGTCTATGGTGCGGCCAGCTGGTTGATGGGGCGCATGGAAGACGCGCGTGACGTTCTCTATAACCCGAAACTAGACGGCAATGACGAAGCCGAATTTTGGCGTGCGGCCGTGATTGCCGGGGAAGGCGGTCTGGACCGCTCCGCGTTGGAGCTGCGCAAATTTGGCGCGATTACACAGCCTTATCCCAAAGCCATTAAAATGCCCATGGCGACGTTGGTGGCCGAAGCCGCGGTTGAGCTGGGAGATGTGAAGCAGGCCAACCAATACCTGGAAGTCTTGCGGGTTGATGATCCCTCACAAATTCAAGCCGATCAAATCAACTTCGTCCAAGGCAAAGTCGATGAAGTCAGCGGCGAAGACGAAAAAGCCGTCGGCGTATGGGAAGGTGTGATGGAAGGTCGCAATCGCCCGGCCCGTGCACGCGCCGCCGTCGCCAGGACCGAATTGTTGTTGAAGTTGAACCACTACACACCTGAAGACGCCATCGAAGAGTATGAAAAGCTGCGCTTCGTGTGGCGGGGTGATGATTTTGAGTTTAAAGTCCTGCGCCGTTTAGGCACGCTCTACTTGGAACAACAGGATTTTCGTGAAGGATTGCGCACCTTGCGCCAAGCCGCAACGTACTTCCCGGATCACGAAGAAACTAACCAAGTTACCAAGATGATGAGCGACACGTTTAATGAGCTTTACTTAGAAGGTGGCGCAGACATCCTGCCACCCGTGACCGCCATAGCCCTTTATGACGAGTTCCGCGAGCTCACCCCGCCTGGCGAGTTGGGGGATGAAATGATCCGCAATCTGGCGGACCGGTTGGTTGAGGTGGACCTGCTTGACCGTGCGGCCGCTTTGTTGGAAGAACAAATCGAATTTCGCATCAAGGGCGCGTTAAAATCCCGCGTCGGCGCGCGTTTAGCTTTGATCCAACTGTTTGACCGCAAATTTTCCAAAGCCATCCAGGTGCTGGACCAAACGCAAACCGACCAACAATCCGACGAACTGACGGCGCAGCGCGTCTTGTTGCGCGCCCAGGCGCATGTGGGCATGGGGGAAATGGAAACGGCGTTGGAGCTGATTCAAAACGAAGTCAGCCGCGACGCGGAATTGATCCGGACCAGCATTTACTGGGAGCAAGGGGATTGGAAACACGCGGCAAAATCTTTGGCGAAGCTGACCCGGTTGATGGAAATCAAAGCCCGCAAACCCTTAGATGACATGCAGGCGTCCGTGGTGCTGGCTATGGCCATCGCGTATACGTTAGAAGGCAATGAGGTGGCAATTTCGCGGGTCCAGGCGCAATACAGCTTTGCCATGTCCCAAACCCAATACGCAGATCCGTTTCGTCTGATCGCCGAGCCACCTGAAACGGGGCTCGTCGATTTTCGCGAGCTCGAACCCATCGTCGAAAAAGTTACGGATTTTCAGGGCTTTATGGAGATCTACCTGGAACGTGTCGCTGATGGCCAACTCAGTTCACTTTATTGAGTGGTTTTCAGCGCAAGCTATGCGCTTTGCCTGGGACACTTTTTTGGATAATTTAACTTGATCCGCTCTGCGCATTGGCGTATTTAGCGGCCCTTGCCCTTTCGGGTCACTCTAATTTGGGGAGCGTTGATGGATAACTCCGCACTTGCTAAATTGGATATGAACCTGGAGGAGGTTGCTGAAAAGCAAACCGATTCCCAGTCGCTCTATCCTGTGGTGGACAACACCAAAGACTACTTTATCGAAGAAAACGGCGTCCGCTTTGCGGGCAACCACGTTTTGGTCGAACTTTGGGGTGCCAGCAACCTCGATAACCCTGAGATTATCGAAGAGGCGCTGAACGCTGGTGCCTTGGCCGCCGGGGCGACGATCCTGCACAGCCACTTCCACCATTTTTCCCCGTATTCCGGTGTATCCGGTGTGGTGGTGTTGGCCGAAAGCCATATTTCCATCCACACGTGGCCGGAAAAAGACTACGCGGCGATCGACATCTTTATGTGCGGTGACTGCAATCCGTTGGATGCCTTGCCCGCCATCAAAATGGCCTTTCAGCCCGAAGATATGGACGTGTCTAAACACAAGCGCGGTGTGATCAAGTGAAACGCTTCGAAGAAGCCCTGCATGACGGCTATGCGCAAGGTTTTGACGTCACGAATGTCTTGTTCCACGAAAAAACCGAACACCAAGATTTGGTGATCTTCGAAACGCCGACGTTTGGCCGTGTGATGGCGTTGGACAATATTGTCCAAGTCACCAGCAAAGATGAATTCGTCTATCACGAAATGCTCACCCATGTGCCGATCTTCGCCAAGGGTGGCGTGACGGATGTTTTGATCATTGGCGGTGGCGACGGCGGCATTTTGCGCGAAGTCCTGCGCCATAAAACGGTTGAGCGCGTGACCATGGTCGAACTGGACCGCACTGTGGTGGACTTGTGCACGCAATATTTCCCCGGCATTTCAAACGGCGCGTTTGAGGATCCCCGTACGGATTTGGTGATCACGGACGGGGTCAAGTTCGTGGCCGAGAGTGACAAGCGCTTCGACGTGATTATTGTCGATTCCACCGACCCCATCGGCCCGGGTGAAGTTCTGTTCACTGAAACCTTCTACGCCGACTGCCACCGCTGTTTGCAATCGGGTGGTGTTTTGGTGACGCAAAACGGCGTTCCCTTTTTCCAAGGTGACGAAGTGACCAATACCTATCAGCGCATGGGCAAGTCATTTGCGGACAATGGATTTTATACCGCTGTCGTGCCGACCTACGTGGGGGGCTTTATGACCCTGGGCTGGGGCACGGACGATGCTTCATTGAAAGACATTGAATTGTCTGTGTTGCAACAACGCTTCGAAGACGCGGGGATCCTCATGAAATATTAT
The DNA here is from genome assembly GCF_036689815.1 of Magnetovibrio sp. PR-2. Classification (NCBI taxonomy): domain Bacteria; kingdom Pseudomonadati; phylum Pseudomonadota; class Alphaproteobacteria; order Rhodospirillales; family Magnetovibrionaceae; genus Magnetovibrio; species Magnetovibrio massiliensis. Next base: position 238,978 of record NZ_JBAHUR010000005.1, read on the forward strand.
ACCCCCGAGATCCACAAAGCTGCGTTTGCGCTGCCGCAGTTTATCAAAGACCTGTGTCGCTAAATCAAAGCCCGGAATACTCCGGGCTTTGTTGTTCTTGCTCACGCATTGGGCTCAATCAGCACTGATGGGGATTTTTTTCGATTTGGGTTTGTTCAAAACCTTTTTCGGCATGGTGACCGTCACGACACCATTTTTATATTTTGCCGTGGCTTTGCCCAATTCGACACCTTCGGGGATGGGGAAGCTCCGTTCAACCGAACCGTAGTGCCGTTCGGTCAAGTGGTAGTCGTCCTCATCCGTTTTGGTTTCTTCTTTCTTGTGGCCCGAGATGGTGAGCAGGCCATCTTGTGCGGTGACCTCGATGTCTTTTTCGTCCAAGCCGGGAATTTCGGCTTCGACGCGATATTCGCCCTCGGCTTCACGAACGTCGGCTTTCATGGTCAAGCCTTCGAACGGGGTGCTGAGACCGGCAAACGCATTTTCAAAACGCCGAAACGCCGGAGCGTGTGTTTTGTCGCGTCCATGGCTGAACGGGCCTAAGGCGAACCCGGAAAAGAAGTTGTCGAACAAATGATCGACTTCTTCGCGCAGGGTCAGCAACGGATGCTGCATCAGACGTTCCGAGGCCGCAGGCGTTTTGCCTTCGGGTGTTTCAGGCGGTGAAGCGTCTTTGGTTTTCTTAACTTTGACCGACATGGCAGCCTCCTCTTTTCATGAGAAAACCGGGATGGTGGCTCGGCGCACCATCACCCAACACAGGGCGCTTCCCTGTGCTTTCAAAGACTATTCTACCACATTCTAAGCTGATTTTTAACGGCTACAATCCGCCGTAACTGCGCACCAAAGACCCGGCGATCATGTACCACCCGTCCACCAGGACGAAGAAGATGATCTTGAACGGCAACGCGATCATGATCGGTGGCAACATCATCATACCCATGGACATCAACACAGACGCGACGACCATATCCACGATCAAAAACGGCACAAACAATAAGAAGCCGATTTCAAAGGCACGGCGTAATTCCGAAATCATGAACGCCGGGATCAAGACCCGGATCGGCATGTTTTCCGCGACCTGCTCATCGCTCAACTGCGCCATGTCGACGAATAAAGCCAAGTCCTGTTCGCGCACATAGGACATCATAAAGTTTTCGAACGGGACAATGGCGCGTTCAAACGCAACTTGTTCTTCGATCACGCCATCCATCAAGGGCGCGACGGCATCGTCGTACACCTGTTCGAAGGTTGGCATCATGATGAACATGGTGAGAAACAAGGCCAGCGAGACCATGACTTGGTTCGGTGGCGTTTGTTGGGTGCCCAAGGCCGTGCGCAGGAACGACAACACCACAATGATGCGTGTGAACGACGTCATCATGATCAAAATCGACGGCGCCAACGACAAGATGGTGAGCAACAGCACCAACTGAATGATGCGTCCGGTGCTCGACGCCCCCGCGTCCGGGCCCATGTCCAGGGTTAAGGACTGCGCCAATGCATCAAGGGGCGTGATGGCGAAAAATGCGGCGACGGCCAACGTGAAGAGTGTCAACTTCATCGCGGGTTTAATCACTGGACCAATGATTTTTTTGGTCAGGGCAAAGGCCTTCATGTGCCCCTCCCTTCGCTGGGTGTGGTCACATCGTCGACCATTTTGGCAAAGCTCGGTCTTGCGGGGATGTTGGTTTCCACCACGGTTTCGCTTTCCGGGCCCATAACAATCAGATGTTCGACATCATCGCGGCGGATCAAAACCGCCCGCCGTTTGGCGTCAATGGGTAGAACTTCGACCAAGCCCAAACGGCGGTCCTGCCCTTTGCGGATTTCTGAGGACGCGACCCCGAAGCCATATTTGCGCACGAGCACGGTGAGTACACCGATAAGCCCCAGCACAAACATAAGTGCAAAAATAAATTTGAAGTAACTTCCGTAATCCATGGGTACCGACAATAGACGTTCTTAAAGGAGGGGGGAACACAACCCCCGTTAATGCCTGGAAAACCAAGGCTTTTTTCCGCAGCCATACGTCCGAAGTTTGCGACTTCGCACATGGGAGCCGATTCGTTACTTTTTGGGCGGGCCGTAGGCATCCTTCGCTTCGCGGTGGCGAATGGCATTGAGCCCGTCCTCACGGGCTTTTTGATGGGTTTCAAGATCCGTTTCCAAGGCGTCCAACGCAGCCGACAGGGCCACTAAGTGATCTTTATAGTTTGAAGCAATGGCTTCGGGCGCGGTGGTGATGGCTTCGGTGACGGCACGGATTCGCTCTTCCATGGCGCTGAGCTCGACATGGCGTCCTTCCGCCATCAACTGACGCGCGCCGGTGATTAAGCTCGCGGCTTTTTCCAACTCTTCGCGGATCAACTCTTCTGCAGCTTCGCTCATGGGCGCACCTCGTTCATCGTTTCTTCTGCGGGCCTAAGCCATCGGGCCATTCTTTGTTCTTTTCATAAATGTAGGACAGCATTTCTGCGACCACGGTGAAGGCCTCCAGCGGGATTTCACTGTCCACATCGACTTGGGCCAGCAACAGCGCCAAGTCCGAGTCTTGGCGAATTTCAATGCCGTTGGCCTCTGCGATCTCAACAATTTGACGCGCCAGCCAGCCTTGTCCCTTGGCAACCACGCGGGGGGCTTGGTCAACGCCCGGTGCATAGTTCAACGCGACAGCGACCTCGTCACCGGAGATGGAATCGTCCGATGTCTTTGAAATCACGGTCTTTTTGTCGTTATCGACCATATGGAGCGCCTTTTGTGAGCCTAAGTCTTAAGGAGGCAAGCCTGACAGAGGGCGCTTAATATCCTCTGAATCAGGCACAAAAGAATCGTCATGCGTGTGGGCACGGTGTGATTCATTGAATCTTAAAAGGTCTGGGAGAGACTCAAGGCTACAAGGTGTTGCCAGTTATCTTGCTGACGGCAGGGTGCCAAAGGGCCCCAGCCCGCCTGGAAACACCATTTACCGAGTACTTTCATCGCATTACGCTTTAAGGCGGAGTTATGGATCTCAATAAACTGACACTGTTCGGAATGGTCAAAGGCCAGATGAATTGGCTGAACAAACGCCAGGAAGTCTTGGCGCAGAACGTCGCCAATGCCGATACGCCGGACTACAAACCGCAAGATCTAAAACCCGTCAATTTCCGCGAAGTGATGCGTGACCAGCACAAGCGCGAAATGATGAACAGGATGTCCGGAACGGCTGTTGCGGGACTGGGCGGCAGCACGGCTTTTAAACCCGAATCTGAACGCGCGCCTTACGAAACCTCACCGGACGGCAACGCCGTGGTGCTGGAAGAGCAGATGGGCAAAATCGGTGAGACACAGATGAAATATTCCCTCGCCAATGAGCTTTATCGCAAGCATATCGGCATGATCAAAATTGCGTTGGGCAAACAACGTTAAGGTTAAACGGGTCAAGTTAGACAGGTAGACGTTATGGACGAACTTCTTAGAACGCTGCGTATTTCCGCCTCGGGCATGAAGGCTCAAGGCACGCGTTTGCGTGTTGTTTCAGAGAACGTCGCCAACGCCGATTCGCTGCCAACTCAGCCAGGCGAGCTGCCGTATCGGCGCAAAGTCGTCACGTTTAAGAACGAATTGGACAAAAGTATCGGCGTGAAAACCGTCGGTGTCGATCGCATTCAAAGCGACCGTTCAGATTTCCAGCGCCGTTACGATCCGGCCCACCCCGCAGCCGATGAAAACGGCTATGTCTTGGCGCCCAATGTTTCTTCTTTAGTGGAAATGATGGACATGCGCGAAGCCCAGCGGTCTTACGAAGCGAACTTGAACGTCATCAAATCGTCGAAGACGATGCTTCAACAAACCATCGGTATTTTGCGCTAGAGCGCGGAAAGTCTTGAAGTTACAGGAGTATAAGCCATGCCTATCGATCCGAGCGTAAATATTGCGAAGGCTGCCGACCTGTACAGCCAGGCGCAAAAGTCCGGGATTACGACCAGCGAAATCCCAAACCAAAACACCGACGGGCCCAATCAAAGCCAGTTTTCGGGGTTGCTCTCAACGTATCTGGATCGTGCCAACGAGATCGGAAAACAAGGCGAAGCCATGTCCATCAAAGGCATTCAGGGCGAAGCCAACGTCTCCGATGTGGTCACGGCCGTGGCCGAAGCTGAAGTCACTTTGCAAACGGTTGTTGCGGTTCGCGACAAGGTCGTTGAAGCTTACAAAGAGATTCTCCGCATGCCCATTTGATCGGGCCTGACCGTTTTGGCCTGTGGTGTGCGGTGATTAAAGTAAGTTTCAGCCGGACGAGGCCTTGAAAAACCATGACACAAGTCGATGTGCTAGAGATCGCGCAAGGGGCGCTGTGGGTCATTTTGAAGGTCTCAGGGCCGATCATGATGGCTGGTCTTATGATCGGTTTGATCATTGCCTTGTTCCAAGCGCTGACGACGATTCAGGAAATGACCCTGACATTTGTGCCGAAGATTATCGTCATTTTTGTCGCCATCGTCGTGTTTTTGCCGTTCATGATGACCGCGGTCATTGAATTTTCCATGACGCTGTTTGACCGAATATCCCAAGGTTAGGGCCGGAAAGGTAACGCTAAGCGATGCTCTCTCAGATCATCAACCTGAACCTGTTTGCGTTCTTGCTGGTGTTTTGCCGCGTCGGTGGCGCCATGTCCGTGATGCCAGGCTTTGGGGCTCAGCAGGTTCCGGCAACCGTGCGACTGACCTTTGCGTTGCTGATCAGTTTTGTGCTGACCCCGGTTTTGTTGCCGCTTTTGCCCGGCGAACCGCCCAGTGTGTCGATTTTGTTTTTGCTCATCATCGCGGAGCTGTTGGTGGGCGTTTTTTTCGGTCTGATCCCTCGAATTTTTATGGGTGCCGTGCACACGTCCGGTACCATCATGGCCATGGTCGCGTCCATGGCCAATGCCTTTGCCCAAGACCCGATCTCGGAATCGCAAAGCTCTGTTTTGTCCACTTTTTTATCGACCACGGCTTTGACATTGATTTTCGTCACCAACACACACCATTTGATGTTGGCTGCCGTGGTGGACAGTTACGCCGTGTTCAATCCGACCGAAGCGCCGATTATTGGGGATATGACTTTCTACGTCGCCCAGCGCGTCGCAGACAGCTTTCGCATTGGATTGCAAATGGCTTCCCCCCTGGTGGTGTCGGGACTGGCCTATTATATCGTCTTGGGTATCATGGGGCGTTTGATGCCGCAGCTGCCTGTGTTTTTCTTCGGCATGCCCATACAAATCGCATTGCAGGTCTGGATTTTGATCCTGTCTTTGTCCGTTATGATGATGGTCTTCATGCGCTTTTTCGAAGACGGCCTTATCGCTTTCACTCTATAGCCGCAAAGCGGGGAAAGGAATAATAGGAGCGCCATGGCGGACGAAGACGACTCACAAAAGACAGAAGACCCGACAGACCGAAAACTATCGAAAGCACGCGATAAGGGACAAGTCGGGGTCTCTCAAGAAGTAAAGAACTGGGGTGTGTTGCTGGGCAGTGCGGCGATGCTTGCTCTGATGGCACCTTGGATGATGGAACGCACGCTGATCTTTAACCAAGGCATTTTGTCGCATGTGGAAGACGTCAACGTCTCCCTTGGGATGATTTCCGGCTTCATGGCCGAGATCTTGATCGAAATGGGCATCACCGTCGCACCTGCTTTTGCGACCTTGATCGTCTTGGCGATTGTTGCCAGCGTGGCGCAAACGGGGTTCTTGGTGGCGCCGTCGAAATTGATGCCGCAGGTCAGCAACATCTCGGTGATGAAGGGCGTAAAGCGGATGTTTTCCGCACGTTCGCTTGTCGAATTTTTAAAAGGCCTGTTTAAGCTCACCGTTATTGGCACCATCTCATTTTTTATGGCCGTTCCGTGGATGACCGATGTCACGTTGATGCCGGACATGGACTTGCTGCTTATTTTGGACCGCATATATGTCGTTTCGTTAAGCATTTCCGCAGGCGCTTTGTTTGTCATGTTCGTCGTCTCGGTGATCGATTTTGCCTATCAAAAATTCGAATTCACCAAATCGATGAAAATGAGCCGCCAAGAGATTAAGGACGAACACAAAGACACCGAGGGCGACCCGCAAATTAAAGCGCGGATTCGCAAGCTTAGGATGGAACGCGCCCAACAACGGATGATGTCCAATATCCCCAATGCAGATGTGGTGGTTACCAACCCGACGCACTATGCTGTAGCCCTGGAATACAAGATGGATGCCATGGGCGCGCCGAAGTTGGTTGCAAAAGGTGTGGATTCTCTGGCATTTAGGATCAGGGAAGTGGCCGAAGAACATGACGTGCCCATCGTCGAAAACCCACCACTGGCCCGCGCGCTCTATGCGGCGGTGGAAATTGACGAAGAGATTCCTGTAGAACACTACCAAGCCGTAGCCGAAGTTATCGGTTACGTTATGGGCTTGAAAGGAAATGGACCAGGTGGCGGCGGACAAACCATCAACTGACGAGGCAACCGTGAAAGCGGGTGGATTGGATGATCTGCCCACCATGGAAGACTTGCGCGCGCACATGGCCGCCAATTCTGAGCTGCCCCAGCCAGAGCACAAGACATCGCCCGAACCTGAACCAAAGCCTGCTTTAGTACCGGACGTGGGGCTTGGCGAACGCGAGCCAGAGTTAGATTTACCTCCACCGCCGACGGCTGCAGACAAGGGGCAAAAACCGCCACCGTACCTGACGCGCGGCGGGCCATTGAAGGAAGAGTTAGGCCCCAGCGACGGCGCAAAAATCAAATCGGATAGTTTCCGTCCGTCACGCGGCCCGAACCCGGCGTGGTTCGCCGTGCCTGCCGCGTTGGCAGGGGCTGCGACTTGGGCTTTGGGGGCAGGGGTTTTGCCGGGTGGTTCTGGGCTGCTGAGCACGACGGCATTGACGCTCAGCGGGGCGCTGGCCGTGTTGACGGCGTGGTCCATTGGGCGTCGTACCCGCACGGATGAAGAAGAACGCTTGGTCTATATGGCCGCAGGCGAAACCGGTGATCCGTTGATGTTGAGCGATGACAAAGGGCGGGTTCTGTACGCCAATGAAGCCATGCGCGCCCTGTTTCATCCCAGTGCCATCGCAGAGGTTCCCAACGCCATTCGCTTTTCCGAACAAGACAGTGAAAGCCCAACTGTGATCCGGCGCATGTTGAGCGCGGCGAGCGGCGGCGCCAAGGACCGCGCAGAGCTGCCCTTGATGCAAGGCGGCGGGATCATCTGGCTGAGTTTCAGCGCCAAGCCCACCGGTAAGCCTGGCAGCGGCATTGTGGCGTGGTCGGCGCGCGATGTCACGGCGCGCCGGGAATTGGACCAGGTGCGTTCGACCGAGGAAGCCTTGCTGGCGGACTTGCTGGACAATTTGCCCGTAGGCTTTTTCTCGGTCGATGGTACGGGGCGGATGGTCTACGCCAACGACACACTGTGTTCGTGGCTGGGTGTGAGCTTAAGCCAAATTCGCGACAAAAATTTGGGCTTTGCTGAATTCGTCACGGAATTGGTCCCCAACGACAGTGAAGATGACGACGGCGACAATGGCCAAGTCACGTTGAAGCCGCTGCACCGTGGGGAAACGTTCAAAGCGTTCTTGCTGCAATCGGGGCGCATTAATGATGACGGCGATCTGCTCTATACGCGCTCCATTGTGGTGCGTGATTTGGTGCGCAAGCAACCGCCGCCGGAAACGGCTGTGGTCGCGCATCCGGGTGCAGACGAAGACATTTCCGATATTGCCCGACGTCTCTACTGGCTGTTCGACGAAGCCCCCGTCGCCATCGCCATGTTGGACATGAAGGCCAACATCACCGACTGCAACGGGGCGTTCTTAAAAATGTTGGGCTTGCACAAAGACGACGTGCAGGGCAGACCGCTGACCGACCGCTTGACCCGCGAAGACCGGGGCGACGTGGGGGGGCAGCTGTCCAAAGTCGTGATGGGCATCTTGCGCGCCGCACATATCGAAGTCCGGATGCCGGCCCCCGGTGGACGCGAAGTGACGGCGTCCTTGTTTGCTTCGCGCATGGAAGACGCCTTTGGCGAGGTCACAGGACTGCTTTTGCACTTCATCGACACCACCGAACAAAAGCATTTGGAAGTCCAGTTCGCGCAATCGCAAAAAATGCAGTCCATCGGCCAGTTGGCAGGGGGCATCGCGCATGACTTCAACAACTTGCTCACCGCGATGATTGGGTTCTCGGATTTACTGCTGACCCGCCATGGTCCGGAAGATCCGTCGTTTAACGACATCAACCAAATCCGCCAAAACGCGGTGCGTGCAACATCGTTGGTGCGCCAATTGTTGGCGTTTTCGCGCAAGCAAACCTTGGAACCCCAGGTGATCGAGGCGAAAGAGAAGTTGTCCGACCTCTCCGAAGTCATGAGCCGTTTGATCGGGCCGACCATTGAGCTCAACATCGAACATTCGCGCGATCTGTGGCCCATTCGTGTGGACCCAACCCAGTTTGATCAGGTCATTTTGAACTTAGCCGTGAACGCGCGCGACGCCATGCCGGGCGGTGGGACGCTGACCATCCGCACGTCGAACCTTGTGTTTGAGGAACCGACCCAGCGCGGTCTTGAGCACGTTCCGGCAGGCGAATATGTGACCATTGACGTGATCGATACGGGCGAAGGCATCCGTAAAGAAGACCTTGGGCGCATTTTTGAGCCGTTCTTTTCCACCAAAGAGGTGGGCGAGGGCACAGGCCTGGGCCTGTCCACGGTTTATGGCATCGTGCACCAGACGGGCGGGCATATTTTTGTCGACAGTGCGCCGGGTGAGGGGGCTGCGTTTACCGTGTGTCTGCCCCGTTTTGACGAAAGCCGCGGCACACCGCAGGTGGTTGACGCCGATCCCCAGACCCCAGATCCCCAGACCCAAGACCCTGAGCCCCAAACGCCGGAGCCTGCTGAACAACCGGGCCTTATGTCCGAGCGCGACAGCGGCGACGAAGCGGATTTGACCGGCGACGGCACCATTTTGCTGGTCGAAGACGAAGACGCTGTGCGCATGTTTGGTGCCCGCGCCCTGCGCAACAAGGGCTACACCGTGCTGGAAGCCGAAAACGGCGAAGAAGCCTTGGAAGTCATCAACGGAACCGAAGAAGAGATCGATCTGATCGTCACCGACGTGGTCATGCCCGGTATGGACGGCCACACCTTGGTGCAGTTCGTGCGCCAAGAAATTCCGGATATGAAGGTGATCTTGATCTCCGGCTTTGCCGAAAACGTGATCCCCGGTGGGATTGATGAAAACGCAGGCTTCGCGTTTCTGCCCAAACCCTTCTCGCTCAAAGACTTAGCAGCAAAGGTCAAATCCGTGTTGGCCGAATAATCCGCCTTACCACGGTAATTCAGGTTGGCACGGCAGGGGGGTGCCGTAGGAATTGTCGATGGAACAGAGCCACTTTCCTGTATTTGGCCCCTCTTTTTGCAGCTTAAAAATGTAGGTCGATAGCCGCTGTTCGCTATGGGGGCTGCCGTCGGCCATGGTGGCGTTGACGGTGGTGAGTGTGGTGGCCAAGGCCATGTTGCTTTCCACCAAGACCTTCAGGTCGGTTTGGCTGACCTGTAGGGTGTGATTGAAGTACGCGGCGATGAGCTCCAGCGTCGTGCGAATGTCGGCCTTGCCCTTTACGGGTTGGCCCTCATGGACCATCAGCACCGCATCGTCGGTGAAGCACGCAATCACCCCGTCAATATCGCCCCGGTTCAACGCGGCCCCGGCTGTGTCCAGCACGGCTTTGATATCTTGCTTGCTCACGGCGCGCGCCCCTTTCTTCTCTATGACGCACAAAGACAGGCTTTGTGCCGGACGGTATTGAGAAAAAAGACAAAGCCCACACTCAAAACAGGGCTTTTGGCCCCGGTTTTGCAACGACCGCGCAGATATTCATTTTTGTCGCCTGTGCGACAATCATCAGCGAGGATTGAGATGTTACTGGAAACCTATAAAGAAAACGAATTATTCAGCCTTACCAACGTGTTAGGCGAGCCGAGCTCCGGCAAGGAAGCGTTTCGCGGCGATTTGGTGATTGAGCTGGGCGACATGCATGAAAGCTCACAAACCCGCAACCCGCCGAAAAAAGTTCTGGAGCAAGCCGTGCTGTTCATTGACGGCGGCAAGATTTCCTTCATGGCCGGTTACTTGGTCGACATCGCGTTGTTGGGCGATCTGGTGGAAAAATTCAGCAGCGATTTCGCCGATGACATGACCGCCGTGGTCTACGTCTTCAACATCGACGCCCCTATGCAGGTTGAAGTGGGCTCGGTCACCTTTTCCGTTATTCCCATGACCCAAGGTTTGGTGTGGAACGAGCTTTTGGACTTGGTCTATCTGGACAAATCCGATCTCAAAGGCCAAAGCCCGGAAGAAAAAGTCGAAACCGTGGCTGATGCTCGCGCTGAAGTGAAAGCCAAAGGCGACATCCTGGACGTCGTCGCAGCTGCTGCTAAATCCAACGGTGCGGTGCGCGAATTGGACGGCCCAGTGTAAGCTAAGCTTCGCAAATCTCTAAAAAAGCGGGGCAGTTGCTCCGCTTTTTTTGTCTCTATATAAATCATACTAACCAGGGACACATAGACATACAGGGACATGTTCGCTACTCTAGAGGTCAAGTTTCTGGGCAGAGGGAAATATTATGGCTCGATTGGCACGCGTGGTGGTCCCCGGGGCACCACACCACATCATTCAACGCGGCGTAAACGACGAACAGGTCTTTATGAGTGATGACGACTACAAGCTCTATATCGAACTGATGAGCGAATGGTGCGCAAAGCACAAGGTCAAGGTCTTGGCCTATGCCTTGATGCCCAACCAAGTGCAATTGGTTGTGGTCCCCAAAACCGCGAACGGCTTGGCGCGCGCCATCGGCGAAGCGCACCGGCGCTATGCCCGCACCGTCAACACCCGCGAAAATTGGGCCGGGTATCTGTGGCATGGACGCTTTCAGTCTTATCCGCTGGACACTGCCCACACGCTGCCCGCCTGCGCCTACGTGGAACGCCGCCCGCAGGCCACAGGTGCCGCCAAAACCGCGCGCACCTACAAATGGTCCAGCGCCAAGGCACACTTGAACGGCAAAGACGACGCCCTGGTCACCGTGGCACCCATGCTCAAAAAAGCCAAAGGCGGCTGGGGTGACGTGATCAAAGGCAAGGATGATGCGGACATGGCGAAAGCCCTGGAAAGCCACCTTTCTACCGGGCGCCCGCTCGGCAGCGACAAGTTCTTGGACAAAGTCGAAGCCCAGCTCGGCCGTACCCTGCGCCCGCAAAAGCGGGGGAGGAAGCCGAAGAAGGGGTGAGGTTAGCCCAGGGTGGAGGCTTCTCTTTCTTCCCACGTTTCAAGGACAAACAGCGACAAAGTGTGCGCTGCGTGGACAGCTAAGCGTGCGTGCCTTGGTGTAACTTTATACCTCTTCTGACCTTCTTGAGGTTCTGTGCGACCATGCGCGCCGCCTGCGTGGGTCCTAAATGCTCCTATACCACCAGCAATGTTGTAGAGACCCGATAGAATTTTTTTGAGATCATTATCTTCCATTTGAGATGGGTCAAGCCCTAGCGATTTTGCAGTCGCATTCCATAAGGGCATAATGCTTTGCTCTTTCGGCAGGTCATCGCCAGTTCTAGTTAGATAGAATTTGCATATGCTTTCCAAAATTGCACATGCGGCATCTACAGCTTGTCTCGGTTGTAGCTCAATGCTTGCAACCGCACGATCATATTCTTCTTTGACGGTCTCAATGGGTCTTTCTTGAAGGCGTTCTTCAAGAGACAGGCTGGCACCAGTGACACCGCCACGAATAATTAACCCACCGCGACGGTATTGCAGGCCTTCTTGCGAGAAGGCTTTGATCAAATCGTTCTGGTGGGATTTAACTTCATCCCATCGCTCATTGTTGACCTGGTAACCCCAAGAGGTGCTGTTTAGGGAGTCGTCTGATGGAATAGGTTGATCCATAAACTCTGCAATTGCTTGACCTAAGTTATCAATTGGTTTGGTGTTTAATGAATTAGCGTCCCTTAACCACTGCATAACTTTAGTGGGCTTACTTCCAGTAGGAACATCTTCTGGAAAACCAGCCGATAAAAACAACATGTCTATTTGGTCATGTGTGTATTCAGATGACACAATACGAGCTACGGTACCAATAAGAGAGGGGGGAATCTTCATGGGATTGTTTGCCTCAATGAGGGAGTTTTCTTTTTCAGTATCAATTTAAAGTACATTCCTTCAGGACAAGGAACAACTATGTCTCTGGTAGTATTGTGCATACGATGTTTCGTGCGATTCTGTCTCGGAATCTGGCAATGTGTGTATGCTGTTGCATGTTTTAATTTTATCAAAAATTGTGAGAACACTTTGTGAACTCATGTTAAATTAATCAATTAAATCAATGAATTAAAATTTATTTTGACAATAAGAACAAAATAGGTACATCCTGGCTTCATTGAACATCTTGTCACGCTATGAAAGATTGGAGCTAGGGGATCATGTCGCAATCAGCTTTACGCTTAGTGGAGAAAGACTCCGTGGATAAAAACAAAGCGCTGGAAGCCGCCGTCTCACAGATTGAGCGCGCTTTTGGCAAGGGCTCGGTGATGAAACTGGGCCAACGCGAAACCGTCGAGGCCGAGGCCATTTCCACCGGATCGATTGGTGTGGACATCGGGCTCGGCATCGGTGGCCTGCCCAAGGGCCGCATCGTTGAAATTTATGGACCGGAAAGCTCGGGCAAAACCACGCTGGCGCTGCACGTCGTCGCCGAAGCCCAGAAGACGGGTGGAACCTGCGCCTTTGTGGACGCGGAACACGCGCTTGACCCGGCCTACGCCAAAAAATTGGGTGTGAACATTGACGAGCTGCTGATTTCACAGCCGGACGGTGGTGAGCAAGCGCTGGAAATCACCGACACGCTGGTGCGCTCCGGTGCCGTGGACGTTTTGGTGGTGGACTCGGTTGCTGCTCTGGTGCCACGTGCAGAACTCGAAGGTGAAATGGGCGACCATCACGTCGGCCTGCAAGCCCGCTTGATGAGCCAAGCTTTGCGCAAACTCACAGCATCGGTGGCGCGCTCCAACACGCTCGTGATCTTCATCAACCAAATCCGCATGAAAATCGGTGTGATGTTCGGCAACCCCGAAACCACCACCGGCGGCAACGCGCTGAAGTTCTATAGCTCCGTGCGCATGGAAATCCGCCGCATCGGTGCCATCAAGGACCGCGACGAAGTGGTCGGCAACCAGACCCGTGTCAAAGTCGTGAAAAACAAAATGGCGCCGCCGTTCAAAATGATCGAATTCGACATCATGTACGGCGAAGGCATCTCCAAAATGGGCGAGCTGCTGGATCTGGGCCTGAAGGCCGAATTGGTTGAAAAATCGGGTTCTTGGTTCTCATGCAACTCGGTGCGCATCGGCCAGGGGCGGGAAAACGCCAAGAACTACCTGCGCGAAAACCCCGAAATGGCCGAAGAGCTGGAGCGTCAAATCCGCGCCAACGCAGGCCTGATCGCCGAAGAAATGCTGGTCGGTGGCCCCGACAGCGACGCGAAGGACGACGCTGAAGAGTAAGGGCTATCACGCATTCCGCATGATCCCCATGCGAAAGACGCGGTTTTGGAGGTTTCCACACACCTCCGGAACCGCGTTTTTCGTTGGGAAATAGGGGCTCTAGAGTGGACAGAGGGCGCTTTCCTTAGTAAAAGCTCTGTTCGGCCTGATCGTGGGAAATATCCCCTGAAACGGCCCCTGAAACAGTGATGAACCATCCGGACCTACGCCCCATGCAAACCGCAAACGACATCCGCAAGGCCTTTCTCGACTTTTTTGGCAAAAACGACCATGAAATCGTGCCGTCGAGCCCCCTTGTGCCCCACAACGATCCGACGTTGATGTTCGTCAATGCGGGCATGGTGCAGTTCAAAAATGTGTTCACGGGTATGGAAAGCCGCGATTATTCGCGCGCGACCACCTCGCAAAAATGTGTGCGTGCAGGCGGTAAGCACAACGACTTGGAAAACGTCGGCCACACGGCGCGCCACCACACGTTTTTTGAAATGCTCGGCAACTTCTCGTTCGGCGATTATTTCAAGGACGACGCCATCGACATGGCGTGGAAACTGATCACCAAAGAATACGGTCTGGACAAAGACCGCTTGCTGGTCACCGTTTACCACACAGATGACCAAGCCTACGACATCTGGAAGAAGGTCGCTGGCCTGCCTGACGAGCGCATCATCCGCATCCCCACGTCCGACAACTTCTGGTCCATGGGAGACACGGGTCCATGCGGGCCGTGTTCGGAAATCTTTTATGATCACGGCGATCACATCTGGGGCGGCCCTCCGGGCACACCGGAAGAAGACGGCGACCGCTTCGTGGAGATCTGGAACTTGGTGTTCATGCAATACGAACAACAAGACGCGGACACCCGCATCGACTTGCCCAAACCCTCCATCGATACAGGCATGGGGTTGGAGCGCATCGCCGCTGTCATGCAAGGCACCCATGACAACTACGACATTGATTTGATGCGCGCGCTCATCGAAGCGTCCGCTGGTGAAACCGGAACCGATCCGGATGGGGATCACCGGGTGTCGCACCGCGTCATCGCCGACCACCTGCGCGCCAGTGCGTTTTTGATCGCCGACGGCGTGCTGCCCAGTAACGAAGGCCGCGGATATGTGCTTCGCCGCATCATGCGCCGCGCCATGCGCCACGCGCATCTGATCGGTGCGGACGATCCGGTCATCTACAAATTGTTCCCAGCCCTGCAAGCCAAAATGTCGGCAGCGTTCCCGGAGCTCAACCGGGCCGAAGCGCTGATCACCGAAACCCTCAAACTGGAAGAAACGCGCTTCAAGAAAACCTTGGATCGCGGTCTCAAGCTGTTGGACGAGGCCACGGGTGACATGGGCGAGGGCGGTGAGCTTGACGGCGAAACCGCGTTTAAACTGTACGACACCTACGGCTTCCCGCTTGATTTGACCCAAGACGCGCTCAAAGCCAAAAACATTTCGGTGGATGAAGACGGCTTCAACACCGCCATGGAAGCGCAAAAAGCTGCTGCCCGTGCCAGCTGGTCGGGCTCCGGCGACGCTGCGACCGATACGGTCTGGTTCGACGTTCGCGATAACGTCGGCGCGACGGATTTCTTAGGCTACAAAACTGAAGAAGCCCAAGGCCAAATCACCGCCATCGTCAAAGACGGCGCGCGCGTGGACGCAGCGTCTGAAGGTGACGAAGTCATGGTGACCGCCAACCAAACGCCGTTTTATGGCGAAAGCGGTGGTCAAATGGGCGACGTCGGCATGTTGCAAGGCGACGGCGTTTCGGTCTTGGTGACGGATACGCAAAAGAAACTGGGCGACGTGCATGTGCACGTGGGTAAAGTCAGTGTTGGCACGCTCAAAGTCGGCGATGAAGTGACGTTGAGCGTTGACGCCACCAACCGCGCCGCCATCCGTGCAAATCACTCCGCCACCCACTTGCTGCACGCGGCTATGCGCACGGAACTGGGCGATCACGTGACGCAGAAGGGCTCGATGGTGTCGTCCGAGCGCCTGCGCTTTGACGTGAGCCACCCCAAAGCGGTGAGCACGGAAGAACTTTCGAACATTGAATTGGCCGTCAACGGTCAAGTGCGCACCAACACCGAAGTCGTGACACGCCTGATGGCTCCAAAAGAAGCCGTCGAAGCGGGTGCTATGGCGCTGTTTGGTGAAAAATACGGCGACGAAGTGCGCGTCGTGTCCATGGGTGCCGAAGACGACAAAGACTATTCGGTCGAGCTGTGCGGCGGCACCCACGTTCAACGCACCGGCGACATCGGCTTGTTGAAAGTCGTGTCCGAAGGTGCGGTCGCGTCCGGGGTGCGCCGTATTGAAGCGCTCACAGGTGCGGCAGCGGTCGAATACTTGGAATCCCAAGAAGCCGCGCTGCAATCGGCCGCGCAGGTCTTGAAGTCTTCCCCGGCTGACGTGCCGACCCGCGTTCAACAGCTTGTGGATGATCGCAAGAAGATGGAACGCGAAATCGCGGATCTGCGCAAAAAGCTGGCGTCCGGCGGTGGCTCTGGCGGGGCTCAAGAAACCAAAGACGTCGGCGGCGTCACATTCGCTCCAACACTGTTGGAAGACGTGCCGGGCAAAGAGCTCAAAAGCTTGGCCGACGACATCAAAGCACAAATCAAATCCGGCGTTGTGGCGCTGGTTTCCGTGTCCGACGGTAAGGTGTCCCTGGTGGTCGGCGTGACCGAAGACTTGACCGACAAAGTCAACGCGGTCGATTTGGTGCGTGCAGGCTCGGCAGCCGTGGGCGGCAAAGGCGGCGGCGGCCGTCCCGACATGGCCCAAGCCGGTGGACCCGATGGCGACAAAGCCCAGGCTGGCCTGGATGCCATCGAAGCGGCACTTGCAGGCTAACTCAGCAGGTTAATCTGAATAATATTTCCCCGGTGTCGTGCCCAACGCACGCTTGAACATGGCGATGAACGCGCTTTGGCTGGTGTAACCGAGATCCAGTGCCACGCGCACCACGGGTTCGTCAGCGGCTAGGCGAACAAGTGCTGCCATGAGGCGTGCTTGTTGCCGCCACGCGCTGAATGTCATTCCGGTTTGTTCCGGGAACAGGCGTGCCAGCGTGCGCACGCTGGCACCCGATACCTTGGCCCAGTCCGCTTGGGATCGGTTGTCGGCAGGCTCGGCGACAATGGCTTCGGCGATGCGTTTGAGCCTTTCGTCCGTGGGCATGGGCAAGTGCAACGGTACGGTTTCCAGCGATTGCGCCATATCGATAATCACGTCCATGATGCGCCCGTCGGGGCCGCCTTCATCGTATTCGTCTTCGATATCGGAGGCATGGCGCAACAGTTCTTGCAGCACCGGCGGCACGACCACCACGGCACAGGTCTTGGGCAGGTTCGCCACCACACCCGGTTCAAAAAAGGCATTGAGCATGCGGCAATCCGTAATGGGCCGCACACCATGGTCCAGGCCGCTGGGTACCCAGACCGCGCGATTGGGCGGCACCACCCATGTGCCATGGACGGTTTTCACCGACATCACCCCCTTATCGGCATAGACCAACTGTTCGCGGGTGTGATGGTGGGTCGGACGCTCGGTCCCCCGGGCGATGGCCCGTTGTGGGCGGATCACAATGGGGCGGGGCACGCGGTGGTCGTCCAAAAGGACACCGGGAATGGCAGGCTGATTTGGCATAATCTCGATATAAAATGTCTAATTCACGTGTATAAGCCTACTGCTTTCCTGGGTTATTTTCAATTCATTCCAATGAACACGGCGCATATAACGCCCAATGAGGATTCCCGAATGTCCAACCCAGCAACGCCCGTTTGGAAACGGCCCGAGATTTTGTTGATCTTAATGTCTGTCGCACTGCCGCTGAGTTTTAGCACTTGGCAGGCGTTGCTCAACAACTTCACCATCGAACGCGCGGCGTTTACGGGTGTGGAGATCGGCATTTTGCAAAGCCTGCGCGAAATTCCCGGCTTTTTGGCTTTCGGCGTGGTGTTCTTGTTGTTGGTTCTACGTGAACAGCCATTGGCCTTTATCTCGCTGTTGTTGTTGGGGCTCGGCACCGCGCTGACGGGTTTTTTCCCCAGTGAATACGGGCTCTATATCACCACCATCATCATGTCCATTGGGTTTCACTATTTTGAAACCTTGCGCCAGTCGTTGGCGTTGCAGTGGCTCGACAAAGACCAAGCCCCCGTTGCCATGGGGCGAATGGTGTCGGCGGGGTCATTCGCGGGGCTTATCGCATTTGGCTTGATCTGGCTGGGCATCGATGTGTTGGCCGTGGACATGGTTTGGGTCTATCTCATTGGAGGCGGCTTGACCATTGGCATTACGGTCTGGTGCTGGGCGGCGTTTCCGACCTTTAAGGGGAAGGCCGACCAACACAAGCACTTGGTGCTGCGCAAACGCTATTGGCTGTATTACGCCATCACCTTTTTGTGGGGCGCGCGCCGTCAAATCTTTGTGGTGTTTGCGGGCTTCTTGATGGTGGAAAAGTTCGGCTTCGATGCGGCGGCCATGAGCTTGATGTTTTTGGCCACCAGCGCCATGACCATGTGGTTTTCCCCCAAAGTCGGGCGCATGATCAAAAAACTGGGTGAGCGTAAAATCCTGATTATCGAATACACCGGGTTGATTGCGGTGTTCTTGGCCTATGCCTTTGTCGACAATGCGTGGATTGCGGTGGGTTTGTATTTGCTGGATCACTTGTTTTTTGCCATGTCGTTCGCGTCAAAAACATACTTTCAAAAGATCGCCGATCCGCAAGACATTGCCTCCACATCCGGGGTGAGCTTCACCATCAACCACATTGCTGCCGTTGTGATCCCCGTGGTCTTTGGCCACATTTGGGTCAGCGATCATTCTTTGGTGTTCTTGGCCGGAGCAGCCATGGCGGGTGCGTCTTTGGTTTTGGCGTTCTTGATCCCCGAACGCCCCGAAGCCGGACGCGAAACGGTCCTGGCGGCTCTGCGTCAACCCAGACCTGCCGAATAAATTTAACGAAACGGAGGCGCGTAGAGCAGCCCGCCTTGGTTCCAAAGCTTGTTCAAGCCGCGATCCATATTGAAGTCGGTCTGGTTGCCTAAGTTGCGGTGGAAAATTTCGCCGTAGTTCCCAACCGCCTGAATGACGCGGTAAGCCCAGCCGTCGTCTAAACCTAACGGTTTGCCCATGCCCGGCACAGCCCCTAAGAAACGCCGTTGCGCGGAGTTTCCTGTCGTGCGTAAAGTGTCCACGTTTTGGGATGTAATGCCCAACTCTTCTGCTTGCACGACGGCAAAGCTCACCCAGCGCACAATGTTGAACCAATGGGCATCATCGTCGCGGACAACGGTGCCAAGCGGTTCTTTGGAAATGACGTCTTCCAGCAACACGTAGTTGCCGGGGATCGGCGTTTCTTTGAGGCGGAATTCAACCAAGAACGAACGATCTGCACTGAACAGATCGCAATCGCCGGCTAAAAACGCGTAGCGGACCTCCTCGAACGAAGCGACACGTTTGAGGGTTATGGGTAGACCGTTGTCGCGGATGTACTCGGCAATGTTGTCTTCGCTGGTGGTGCTTTTTTCAATGCAGGCCCGCGCGGTTTTTCCATTGGATTTGAGTTCCTTTAAGTTTTTTATGCCCAACGACTTTGGCGCGACGAAGCCTTGTCCGTCGTAAAAGTTTGTTGCAGCAAAGTGAACGCCCAGCTCGGCGTCACGCGACAGGGTCCATGTTGTGGAGCGCACCAACACATCAATGGCCCCTTCTTGCAACGCTTCGAAACGGTTTTGCGGGATCAAAAACACAAACTTGATTTTGCTGGAATCTTTGAGAACAGCGGCTGCAATCGCGCGACAATAGTCGCGGTCAAACCCGGCAATGGTCCCGGGCGTTTCATAGTCACGTGGCGTCGTGACATGGCCGGCGGTACTGCACGTGAGAAGATCGGCGTTTTGGATTTTGGACAGTGTTGAACCAAAAGCAGAGAACGGCGCGCTGAGCCCGATCAGCAAGAGCAAAGCAGAACACCTGGTCAAAAAAGTGGTGGTGGTACAGGGGGTGCGTGTAGACATTTGCCAGCCTCTCTTTATATGAGCACACATCATACTGGTCTGAGGAAACCCTGGTAACCCTTAAGGTCGTGACTTCAGGCAAAAAACACTCAAAATACAATCACTGATGTATATTTCTGCATTTTATGTTGAGGCCCTTCCTTGGACTAACTACAGTATCAAAGAGGGTGCTCGATCGAAGCTATACAACCCGGCTGTTCTGGGGAAAGGTAGATGTAAGTGCCGCTGACGCGAGGAAAACTCTAGATATGCTGAGATCCTTTTCCAGTATTCGTCAACGCGTCTTACTGGCGTTCTTCTTTCTCGCGTTTATCGGTGTCGCGTCCAGTGTCTGGGATGTCTATCTTCTCAAACAATATGAAAAGCGCTTGGATGCTCTATCCCATGAAAATGTACCCGTCCTAATCGCTGCATACGAAGTCGCACGGCAGGGAGAAGCCATTTCAAAAGGGGCCTCGGGTGTTGTGTTGACCCGGGACCGCTGGACGCGCCAAGCCTTTGTCAATCGCATTACCGAACAGTTTAACGGGTTGGACGATCAGCTTCAGGTCCTCTCGAAAAAGGGAATCGAAGAGGCCCGGCTGAGCTTCATTCAAGAAAACAAGGACGCCCTGCAAAACAGCTTTGCAGAACTCGCCCGTGCCGTTGAGCTCAAAAACGAGGCCGTTCGCGACAATCACCTGGCTGTGGTTCCGGCTTTGTCAGCAGAAGTGGATCGCTTGTTGTTGTTACACAGGAATCATGCGGAACGTTTGACTTTTTCCGTGGCCGCGCTGGCCCGATCGCGCAAAGTTGACATTGAAAGTGCCATCGACGAAACCTTGGAACAGATTGACGTGGAAAGCCGTATGCTCAACGCGTATGCGTTGGTGTCGATTTTCCTGACCATTGCCGTCGCCATTTTCTTAGACCGACGCGTGAGCACCCGGCTGGTGAAAATTCAGCGCGCCATGCGCTCCGTGGCCGACGGCGATAGCAAACAAGAAATCCCACGTGGCGGGTCAGATGAAATTTCGGATATGGCCGACGCGTTGGGCACCTTCGTTGAAAAACTCGGTCAGCGCGAAGAGCGGTTGCAAGAGCTTGTTGCGGAACGCACCAGTCAACTCAAACAGACGAAAGACAATCTGGTGATCAGTGAGCGGCGGTTGCGCAATTTGTTTGAAGTGGCCTCGGACTGGTTTTGGGAAGCAGATGGTGAAATGCGATTGAAATATCTGTCTTCGGACTTTTTCGAAGCAATGGATCATCCGCCCGACATCATCGGCGCTGAAATTTTTGAGCGGCTCAAGGCCGACGATATCGAGTCTGCGCCGGGGGAGTTGGAACAACTGAATGAAGCCATGCGTGCTCATCAGTCATTTGTGCGCTTTGAATTTAAACTGCGCACGCCGAAGGGGGGCGATAAATACCTTCAATCAGCAGGTGTTGCCGTGTTTGATGAAGACGGGGGCTTTGAAGGTTACCAAGGCGCGCTTTTGGACATTACAGATGTGCGCCAAAAAGAAATCGAAATGCGCCATGCCCAGAAGATCCAAGCTTTGGGCAACCTCGCCGGTGGGATGGCACATTCGTTCAACAACATTTTTCAACCCATTATGATTTTGAGCGAGCTGTCGATGCTGGATGCTGAAGGCGATTCACAGCTGAAAACGCGTTTGCAAATTGCCATTGATGCGTGCAAACGCGGCAAATCGTTGAGTGACAGAATCTTGCTGTACTCGCGCCAGGAGGACCCCAAACGCGAACGCATCAATGTGCAAAACATGCTGGAAGCCACCTTAGAGCTGTTTCGAACCTCCAAACCGTCTTCGATTGTTTTGGTGGAGGACTTCGCCGAAGATGTCGGCGACATCTATGGGGATGGCGCACAACTGGAGGCATTGTTGTTGAATATGGCGACCAATGCTGTGGATGCTTTGGGCGGCAGAAAGGGGGAGATCAAGATATCGTTGACGCCGTCTTTGGGCCAGGACGCCGAGTTTGACGTGGGTTACGAGGAACACTATCAACGGTATGCCAAGATCACCATTTCCGATAATGGTTGCGGTATGGCGAGCACTTTGGTGGAACGCATTTTCGACCCGTTCTTTACCACCAAGGGCCTTGGCAAAGGCACGGGATTAGGCCTGTCCATGGCCAGCGGCATCGTCACCATGCATGGCGGCGGAATCAAAGTGAACAGTCGGGTCGGTCAAGGAACGGTTTTTCATATCTATTTGCCTTTTGCCGACGAAACGGGAGCCACCCCCATTCCCGTGGACTTGGCAAGTTTTGAGGGAGTATAGCAATGGTCAATGTGTTGGTCATTGAAGACGATGCCGCTGTTCGTTTTTCTTTGTTGGAAGCGCTGACGGCTATGGGTCACACAACGGCTTCAGCCACGAACGGTCGGGAAGGTTTGCAAATGTGCCAAGATGAAACCTTCGATTTGGTCATCACGGATATCATCATGCCGGAAAAAGACGGTGTCGAAACCATCCTGGAACTGAAGATCGAACAGCCCGACATTAAGATTGTTGCGATCTCGGGCGGTGGCAGAAACGTCGACATTATGGAGACGACTTATCAGCTTGGTGCGGATTGTGCCTTGACCAAGCCGTTCTCTCTCGGGGATTTGAGTGTCTGCGTCAAACGGGTGTTGGGCGAAGCGTAGGGGCGTCTAGGATTAGGCCCCATCGCCCTTGATATGCATGCGCTTGATTTTATCGGGTGCGCCGACGATGCGCCCGTTCGCGTGCTTTTCGCCTTTTTTGATGGCATCGACAACATCCATGCCAGCCGTGACTTCGCCCCAAACGGTATACTTGCCGTTTAAGTGCGCCGCTGTGCCCAGCATGATAAAGAATTGGCTGTCGGCGCTATTGACGTCACGCGCACGTGCCATGCCGACCATGCCGCGCATGAACTTTGCGTCAGAAAATTCTGCAGGTAGGTTGAGACCAGAGCCCCCCGTGCCTTGGCCATCCGGGTCGCCGCCTTGGGCCATGAAGCCCTCGATGACGCGATGGAATTTAAGGCCGTCGTAAAAGCCTTTACGCACCAACTCTTTGATGCGTTGAACATGGACAGGCGCCAAGTCAGGCCGCATTTGAATGACGACCTGACCGTGCTTGGTGTCCATCAGCAAGACATTGTCGTCGCTGCTTAAGTCGAGATTGGTTTCCCCCGTCCCGCTGTAGAGAGTTTCCTCTGCAACTTTCGGGACAAGGGCGTCCGCCATGACGAACCAAATGGCTCCGGCAATGGCGGCGACGACGGCAAGCAGGACGGCAAGACGTATCACATGCGTGTCCGATTATTCCGCGTCAGCCGCGACTTGAACTTTGACGATCTTGTCGGGGTTAGCCGGCGGTTCACCTTGGGCGATGTTGTCGACGAATTCCATGCCTTTGACCACTTGGCCCCAGACCGTGTATTGGCCGTTGAGGAAGGACCCTTCATCGAACATGATGAAGAATTGGCTGTCGCCACTGTTGGGGTCTTGGGAACGGGCCATGCCGAGGGTTCCGCGTTCGAACGGTTGGCGGGAAAATTCAGCCGGGATATTCATGCCCGAGCCGCCCATGCCGTTGCCATCCGGGTCGCCGCCTTGAGCCATGAAGCCCGGGATCACACGGTGGAAGGTGAGGCCGTCATAAAAGCCTTCACGAACCAATTGTTTGATGCGCATGACGTGCTTGGGTGCCAGGTCTTCGCGCATTTCAATAACGACTCGGCCGTCTTTAAGGTCCAAGTACAAGGTGTTTTCCAGATCCAAGGCCAAGCCTTCATCAGACATGATCAAAACTCCAGTCAGCAGTGCAGCAAGTGCAAGAAAGAGACGCTTCATTTAGTCCCTCGATAATCAAAAATTGAACGAGCGCGGACCCTAACATGGTCGTCGCCAAACAAAAACCCCGCGGTTGCATCCTCAGGACATTCTTTTCAGCTTATTTTGGAATGGAAAGCGTCTTGGGGGGGTATCTTCAAAAATGTCTTGGAAAACCTCTTGTAAGGCAGAGAACGAGAAGGGCTTTTGCAAAATGTGTGTTGCCCCGGCTTCTTCGGCGATGGTGAGGTATTCTTCTGGGTAAGAAAAGCCCCCGCCGCTCACCGCGACGATGGGTAAGGTCAAGCTGATTTCGCGCAGCTTTTTGATAAACGTGTATCCATCGAGAACGGGCATGACGATGTCGGTAATGACCGCATCAATGCATTGTTTTTGCATGATTTCCAAGCCGGCCTCGGCATTTTCCACGCCAAAAGCCCGGTGGCCTGCCGTTTCAACCATTTCAACGATGGTGAAGTTGGATAAAGGTTCGTCGTCAACGATGAGGATATTAGACATTTTTTTCCATGGGCTCACCTTGTGGTGAGCAGGTTCTTGAGCGTTTTACGCTAGGCAAATGTGTGAAGAGCGGTGTTGTGGGAACGAAAAACCTTGCGCACACCGGCGGCCAATTGGGGCAATTTTTCAATGTGGCGGCTGCGTCTGTCGGGCGTGTTGTTGGAGATTGAGAAAACAAAATCCCCAAAATGCGTGCAAGGTTCCAAAACGTTGGGGGAACAGGTGTGCAAGGCTCGCGCGTATAGGTCTTCGATGACAGTGTGCAACCGTTCGAGATAATCCTCAATTTCGGTGTGGGTGTCGTTCAACTGATTGGTCTGAACGAGGTGTTCGGTCAGCCAAGAAATCTGCACGATATGGCGGGCAATTTTGTGAAGATTTATATCTTGAGACACTGAAGCGATCTTGGTTTTGATGGTCTCTGAATCTTCATCGGCAATGGCTCTGAGGTACATCGGGTTGGGGACTTTGAGTAGGGGCACGATTTCCCCGAACGAGCGCTGATTGTCGCGTCGGTCGGGACCAATGTATTCACTGGTCACGACAAAAGGTTTGCGTTGCAGGGTGATCTGTTTGAGCCGTTTCACAAGCGTTTCAACAGCACCTTCTTTCACCAAAATAGAATCACAGCCACTATCGACCAGTTGACGAATGGATTGGGGTTGAGGGTCTGAGATCAATGTGAACACCACAACAACCGGATTGGTGCCGATGCGTTGGTGGCGAATGTCTTGAATAAACGCCTGAGTGTCTTGGGGATTTGTCGTATGGCCGCAAATGATGCAATCAACATCTGTTGCACCAAGAGCTTCTTCAATCGCCCCATGACGGCTGGTGGATAACATGCTGTGAAAGCCATGCGTGCCAAGTGCTGCCTCCAGTTCGTCGCGGATCACGTCTGAAGGTTCCGAAACAACTAAGCGCACTTTTGAAAAGTTCATATCGACCATGAGTCACCACCTCAAAACCGCTGTGCGATAGGGAATTTGCCCGTAATGTCAGTGACAAATTTATAAAAACTTCACTTATTTTTGGTATTATAGAATAATTAGACTATTTTGTCCCTGACATTTTTATAGTTTTTGTGGGGGCGTGGGTTTGGGGTAGTCTGATTATGAGCAAGCGTGGGGCAAAGGTGTTTGTTATGGTGAATTCCAATAGTGCCAAGCAAAGTGAGCCGGTCAGTCAGGATTTATTATCGACATCTCAAATTGTCGAAATGTCGGGGGTGACGCGTGACGTTTTGAGAAAATGGGAAGAACGATACGGCTTCCCGGTTTCCTTGAAAACGCACACGGGTGAGTGTGCATATCACCGCAGGGATATCGAAAAGCTCAATCTCATCCGCCGATTGATTGCGGAAGGCTGCCGTCCCCGTGATGTGGTCGGTGCAAGCTTGGGAGATTTACAACGCCTCGCACAATCTTATGCACTTGAGGTGGAGCCCGAAGACGAGGTTTTAATCCAGGCCGTTTTGGACACTTTGGAAGGGTCTCGGGCCTATCGGCTGTTTTCGATTTTGCACAAGGCGCTGATGGCGGAAGGCCTTTATCCGTTTGCGACACAAACGGTTGCGAAGTTAAACCGCATTGTCGGTGATCTGTGGCTCGGCGGTGAATTGAGTGTTTATCAAGAACATATCTACACCCAAACGGTTCATTCTGTTTTGGACCAAGCCATTTTGTCGTTGAAAACACCGATAGACGTGCCACGGGTGTTGATTGCAACCCCACCAGGGGAATTGCATACGATCAGTTTGAAAATGCTGGAAGCCGTGTTGGCATTGGAGGGCATATTCGCCATCAATGCCGGTTCGCAGTTGCCTGTGAGCGAGCTGAAAACAGCGGTTACGGATCACGGGATTGACGCCATCGCCATTTCGTTCAGTTCGGCGTGCTCGAAAAGAGACGCCAACGCCTTTTTTGTGGATTTGGTGTCTGCGCTGCCGCAAGACACGCTCATTTGGTGCGGTGGGCAAGGGGCGCGTGGATTAAGTGCCGACAACATAAAGTCTTCCACCCGTTGCTTTGAAGGGTTCGAAGACTTTTCACGGTACTTGCAAACGGAAAAACCCCTTGCAAAGTCGACCACGTTTTTGGGTGTTTAGGGCTTAATCGAATAGAGAGTCGATTTCGTCTTGGCTGATGGAGCGTTGCGGGTCCAAAGCGGGACCGTTGAGCAGCTTTTCATCATCGGATTTGTCATCGCCTTTGATTTCAACTTTTTCAATCTCTTCACGGCCCCAAAGTTCAGTGAGGGCAGATACGCGGTCCTCCACGTACGTCAATGAACGCGCGACCTTGGTCACCCGTTGACCGGTGATGTCTTGGAAACTGCAGGCCTGAATCGTGTTCATATCGTTATCGGTGATTTTGTCCAACAGCGCGAGTTGCGCCGGATCCTTGATCAGCTTGCGCAACTCGCCAACGGCGTCTTCGTTGCTTTCCGCGCAGGCCATGATGGTATTGGACGCCTCATCAGTGGCTTTGATCACCGCATCCAATTGATCGGACATGGTGTGAAATTCGTGATCTTCATCGGCTGGGCGGGAAATGCTGGCAATTTCCTCACGCACACGGTTGATGTAGCTCAGCAGGCCCTGCAGCTCACCGTAAAGGGCGGCTGTATCTTCTTTGTCAATTGGCGCCGTCATTTCAAGCGCATCCCCTGTCGTCAATTTTTATCTGGCATAAGACTTGTCGTAAGCCCTTAAACAAGCAGAATTTAACTCACTTTAACAGTGAAAACCGTTAAAAGGCGTTAAAAATGACGTTTTTGTGAGTTTTTTCAATTCTCTGGCGTGCCGGGCTTGGGCGGCATCATGGCTTTCATCGCCATAACTTGCAGCTTCATGCGTTGTTCGGGGGACAAGTCGGCCAGAACGTCTTGTTTTTGGGCACGCACACGCCGGGCTTGGTCGATGAGCTCTTGGCGCGTCGGTGTCGCGGTTTTTTGCGGTTTGTTGTGAATTTCGTCGATTTTGCTGTCGAGCTTTTGCTTAATCTCTTTTTGCGACTGGTGTTCAAGCCCGCGCGCGACCCGTTGGGGGTGGGGCGGGTCACCGGGTTGGGTCTTGGCGTGCTCCATGACATCGCGTGCGCGCTTGTCGAGGAACAGAGACATCATTGCTTTGCCGATTTTCGACATGTTTCGCCTTTCGTTTGCGGCTGAGTGTAACGCGATTCCCGCCTGGACCCAAAGCGCGGACCGCGAACCCGCTCAAAGAGCGTGCGATATCTTTCTTAAAATAGCGTTTTGATGTTTCTTAAATCGTATTGGTGATTGCATTTCAGTCCAACCTGATTAGGATGGCCCCACCAAATCCCGACCTCCCCGGAGAGTAGTAGGCCTGCACGTGACTGCCGTGTGGGAATGAGTGTTTTTTATCGAGTACGTGAAGCAGGGGCTTCGCAGTCACGAATGATTCATAGAATAAATATAGCGCTTTTCCCCGAAGCGCAGTATGTTGCGGGTCATTATGAAAAGGACAAGAAAAGCTAAGATTATCGCCACGCTAGGGCCTGGCCGTTCTTCGGAACAAGACATTGCGGAATTGATTGAGGCAGGTGCCGACGTATTCCGTTTAAATTTCTCTCACGGTGTGCATGAAGACCATAAACGCCGTTACAACATCATCCGCGGATTGGAAGAAAAGTTCCAACGCCCCATTGGGATCTTGATGGATCTCCAGGGGCCGAAATTGCGCGTGGGTGAGTTTGAAAACGGACGCATTGAGTTGACCCGCGGTCAGCCTCTGCGTCTTGAACTGACCGATGCCAAGGGCAACGAGACGGTTGCCCCCCTGCCGCATCCCGAAATTTTCGCCGCCCTGCGTCCGGGCATGGATTTGTTGTTAGATGACGGCAAGGTCCGTCTTCGTGTCGACAAAGCCGGTAAGGACTTCGCCGAAACCGAGGTGGTGTTCGGCTCTGAAATTTCCAACCACAAGGGGGTCAACGTCCCCAGCGCCATCTTGGAGCTGTCGGCCTTGACTGAAAAAGACCACGCCGATTTGAAATACGGCTTGGAATTGGGTGTCGATTGGGTGGCTCTGTCGTTTGTGCAGCGCCCCAGCGATGTCGCGGAAATTCGCAAGATCGTCGGTAACAAAGCCGGGATCATGGCGAAGCTGGAAAAACCTAGCGCCATCGAACACCTGCACGGCATTGTTGAACTGTCAGACGCCATTATGGTGGCGCGCGGCGATTTGGGTGTGGAACTCCCGCCCGAAGACGTTCCCGTGCAACAAAAACGCATCATCAACGCGTGCCGTATCGCGGGCAAGCCCGTCGTTGTGGCAACGCAGATGTTGGACAGCATGGTCTCGGCACCGACGCCGACCCGTGCGGAAGCTTCTGACGTGGCAACGGCCATTTATGACGGTTCGGACGCGGTGATGTTATCGGCAGAAACGGCGGTGGGCGACTATCCGATTGAATCCGTGTCGATCATGGACCGCATCATCAATCGTGTGGAACGTGACCGGCTGTATCGCAAGATGACCGAAGCCGCTCGCTCGGTGCCGGAGGCTACGGCGGCAGACGCGATCTCCGCTTCGGCCCGTCAAACGGCGGAAACGGTCTCGGCGCAAGCGATTGTGTCGTTCTCGTCGACCGGCTCGACCACCATTCGCATCGCCCGCGAACGTCCCAGTGTTCCGATCTTGGGTCTGACACCCAACTTGGACATTGCCCGTCGTTTGGTGTTGGCGTGGGGTGTGCACTCTATCCGCACCAAGGATGTGCAAAGCTTCAGCGAAATGATGGGCAAGTCTGTGCGCATCTCGCAACGTCAAAATTTTGCCCAAGAGGGTGACACCATCGTCATTGTCGCTGGCATTCCCTTTGGTGTTCCGGGCGGCACCAATATCTTGCACATCGCCAAGGTGGACTAGTCACACACCAAACAAGGACAAAAGCGGCGTGAGCGTTGATCGTTCACGCCGCTTTTCTTTTTGGACCGCAAGGTCTAGCCTGTGGCCCTGAAAAAAAGGACCGCCCCCATGTTTGAAACCCTCATTGCCATTGTTGCGCCGGTTTTGATTTCCGCGGCCATCGGCTATGCCTGGGCGCATTACGGCAAACCCTACAACACCGAAATGGTGACGCACTTGGTCACAGTTGTGGGTGTGCCGTGCTTGGTGTTCACCACCTTGGTTCATGTGGAAATTGAGCTTGATGCCTTGGCGCAAATGGCGGGGGCGACGTTTGCGGCATTGGGCATCATGGCGGGCGTTGGTTATGGGTTCCTCAAACTGAAGGGCTGGTCCGTTCAGGCTTTTTTGCCCGCGCTGATTTTTCCCAATACGGGCAACATGGGCTTGCCATTGTCCTTGTTGGCGTTTGGGGAGACCGGCATGGCGTTGGCGGTGGCGTACTTCACCGTCTGCATCATCTTTCAGTTTACCGTTGGCGTCGCGGTGAGTACCGGGACCATGTCGTTGGTGTCGCTGTTGCGTGTGCCGACCCTGTACGCCATCATTATGGCGCTGTCGTTTAAAGTTTCAAATACGGCTGTGCCCGATTGGGCGGCAAACACCATTGAAATTCTCAGCGGCTTTACCATTCCTTTGATGCTGATCACCTTGGGTATTTCGCTCCAACAGCTTAAAGTCCGGGAAATGGGCAAGAGCTTGACCGTTGCTTTAATGCGCATGGCCATGGGCTTTGGCGTTGCATTGTTCATTGCCGAAGTCATGGGCTTTGAAGGGGCAATGAAGGGCATTTTGATTTTGCAGTCCACGTTGCCCGTTGCGGTGTTCAACTACCTGTTCGCCGCGCGCTATGACACCGAACCCGGTGCGGTGGCTGGATCCGTGGTTTTGTCCACCGTCATATCGTTTGCGACTTTGCCGCTGTTGATGTGGTTCGTTTTGTGATGAGAAGCTTAGCTCGCGATCTCAGCTTGCTGTTTATCTTGGCTCTGATCTGGAGCTCTTCATTCACAGTCATCAAAGTCGGCGTAGAGAGCGTGCCGCCTGTGACGCTTGCGTTGTTGCGCATCGCCATTGGTGCGTTTTTGCTGTTTGCATGGTTGACATTCAAAGGCCACAAGCTTCCGACACAGCCGCAAATCTGGGGTTCGTTCTTTCTCATTGGTGTGTTCGGCTACGCGTTACCGTTCACCTTGATCAATTGGGGTGAACAGCAGATCCCATCGGGCTTGGCAGCCATCGTGATTGCGGCCATGCCGTTGGCGGCCCTGGTGTTGGGGCGGATTTTTTCCGATGAGGTCTTAAACGTCAGAAGGCTCATCGGCGTCTTGGTTGGCTTTGCAGGCGTGATCGTGTTGATGGGGCCAGAAGTACTCTTGGCCCTGGGCGACCAGGCGTTGCGCCAACTCGCCATTGCCGGTGCTGCCCTGTGTTATGCCATCGGCGGCATCTTGTTTCGCAAGCTTCCAACAGCCAAGCCGTTGGAGCACGGCACAGGCGTGTTGATCGCTTCGACGATTTTGTTGTTGCCACTGGCGTGGGTATTCGAAGACCCCCTAGCGGTTGCGTACACCTGGACGTCGGTGTGGACCTCTATCTATCTGGGGTTGTTGCCAACGGCGGTGGCGACCATTTTGTTGATCATGGTTATAGCGTCTCGGGGCGTGACGTTCTTGGCGCTCAACAACTACCTCATTCCGCTCATGGGCGTGTTGTGGGGCTATTTGTTTTTGGACGAACAGATCACACCGGAAATCTTGATGGCGCTCGCCTTGATCTTTGCGGGCATCGCCATAGCCGGAACAGGCAAGGCGACCCACGATCCGGCCTAGCTATAAAGTGCCCGCAGATCGTCGCCGTAGACCTCTTTGATTTTGTGACGACGCACTTTCAGGGTCGGCGTCATCTGTGCGTTTTCGATGCTGAACGGTTCCTTGGCGATGATGAATTTGCGCACCTTTTCGATATTGGACAGCTGTTTGTTTACACCTGTGACAGATTCGCCAATGGCTTTGTGTAAATCTTCGTCATCAAAAACGTCTTCGAGATGCTTCGACTTTTTATTTTCCTTGGCCCATTCGTTCAGCCAGTCTTGATCCGGTACGATCAGCGCGACCAAGTGCGGGCGTTTGTCGCCAAACACCATGGCTTGGGCGACTGGGGGTTCCAGCGTCAAGATGCCTTCGATGCGCTGCGGGGCAATGTTGTCGCCGCCGGAATTCACGATGATGTCTTTCTTGCGATCCGTAATCGCCAAGTGACCGTCTTCATCAATGACACCAATGTCGCCCGTGTGCAGCCAGCCATCAACCACGGCGGCTTCGGTTGCCGCGCTATCGCGCCAATAGCCGTTCATGACCAAATCGCCTTTGACCAGAATCTCGCCGTCGTCGGCGATGCGCACTTCGGTGTCGGGAAAGATGGGTCCGACCGCGTGCATTTTGATTTTTTCAGGAACGTTGACACACACCACAGGACCAGACTCGGTCTGACCATAACCTTGAAGGATACGAAGGCCTAAGGCGGTGAAGAACAAACCGATGTCGGGATTAAGCGGTGCGCCGCCGGACACAAACGCTTTCAGCTCGCCGCCGAATTTCTCGCGCACCTTGGCGCGCACCAGACGTTCCAGGGCGAAGTTCTGAACCTTTTCGACCAACGACATGTTGTGAGGTTCTTGAAAGGCTTTGATGCCCAGTTCCACGGTTTTGTTGAACAGCTTTTCCTTTTTGCCGCCTTGTTTAGCCACACCACGGGTGATGCGCTGGTGCATCATTTCGTACAAGCGCGGCACGGCCATCATGACGGTGGGTTTGACCTCCGCCATGTTGTTGAGCAATTGGTCCGCACTTTCGGCGTAATAGATGTCCGCGCCTAAATACATGGGCCAGAATTGGCCGGCGGTGTGTTCATAGCTGTGGGACAGGAGCAGGAACGACAAGAACCGTTCTTGGGACAGGCCCAGTTTCTCCAACACCTGGGTGGCGCCGCGCAGGTTGTGCAGCACGGCAGCGTGGCTCAGCATTACCCCCTTAGGTGTGCCGCCCGTGCCGGAGGTGTAGATGATGCACGCCGTGTCGTATTTATCAAACCGTGTGGCCTCTTCGGAGATGTTGGTGTGGGACTGGTGCGCCCGATTGAGCGCGGCTTGCCAGTTCATCACTTCGAGATTGAGGCTTTGTTGAAGCTCCATATCCTCCATGGTGATGGCGAAGTGGGTGAGGTCTGACAAGTGTCCGGCTTGCAGGGCTTTCTCCGCCAGTTTCGCGGTGGAGATAATTATGCCCACGGCTTGTGCGTTTTCCACAATATGGCGGTGGTCGTCCACGGTATTGGTTGTATACGCGGGGACCGTGACGCCACCAGCGGCCATGATGGCCATGTCGGCGATCAGCCATTCAGGACGATTTTCGGACACCAACACGACGCGTTCGCCGTCTTTGACGCCTAAAGAGCGCAGCCCCTTGGCCAGCTCTGTGACTTGGGCTGCGACCTCGCGCCAAGATAAAGGACGGAACTGGCCGTCGTGTTTGGCCCACAAAAACGGGTGTTCACCGCGCTTTTCGACCTGTTCGTAAAACATTGCGACAAGATTTGGCCAGTTTTGTGCGTCCATCGTCAAAAAATCCCACTTTGGATATTGTGCTATTCGCCGTTCCAACCTTATATCAAAGCTCAGGTTTCAAGGAGATGAAAATATGGCCGAAAGCCCAGCTTTGCCCACCAAATTGCCCACATGGGACTTATCGCACTTGTATGCAGGCCCCCAAGACCCAGCATTGAGCGCAGATTTGGACGCAGCCGAGCGCCGTTCTCAGGGCTTTGCAGCAAAGTATACGGGCAAACTGGCAGATTTGGACGGTGCTGGATTCGCGGCCGCTATGGCGGAGTACGAAGCCTTCATGGAAATCCTGCACAAGGCCATGAGCTACGGCCAATTGCTGTTTTCGGTGAGCACCGGCGATGGTGAAGTGGGACGCTTCTACCAAACGCTGCAAGAACGTGTGACGGATATCTCGGCCTTGACCTTGTTCTTCACCCTGGAAATCAACCGCCTGGATGACGACATTTTAGAAGCGAAGCTGCAAAATGAAGAGGCTGGGCGTTATCGTCCCTGGCTGCGGGAACTGCGCATGTATCGCGATCACATGCTGTCCGACGACATTGAAAAGCTTTTGTTGGAAAAATCCGTGACCGGGCGGTCGGCTTGGGTGCGATTGTTCGAAGAAACCTTCGCCGACATGCGTTTTGACGTGGAAGGTGTGGGCGAGGGGTTGACCCAATCCGAAGTTTTGAACCTGCTGTCGGACAAAGATGAAGCCAAACGCAAAGCCGCATCCGCTGGGTTTGGCAAAGTGCTGGGCGAAAACGTGCGCTTGTTGGCGCTGGTCACCAATACGCTGGCCAAGGACAAAGACATCGAAGACCGTTGGCGCAACTATGAGCGCCCGGTGTCGGAGCGCAATCTGTCCAATCAAGTCGAAGACGAAGTGGTGGACGCGCTGGTGTCTTCGGTGAAGGACAATTATCAAAACCTGGCGCATCGTTATTTCAACTTGAAGGCCAAGTGGTTCGGCAAAGACAAGCTGGACTACTGGGACCGCAATGCGCCGTTGCCCGATGACCTGTCTTCGAAGTTCCAATGGGATGAGGCCAAGTCCATGGTGTTGGACGCTTACCACGCCTTTGAGCCCACCATGAAAGATGTGGCGAACCGCTTTTTCGCCGAAAACTGGATCGATGCCGAACCGCGCGAGGGCAAGGATTCCGGCGCGTTTTCTCACCCGGTCGTACCCAGCGCTCATCCTTATATCCTGATGAACTTCCACGGCAAAGCCCGCGACGTCATGACGTTGGCGCACGAACTTGGTCACGGGGTGCACCAAGTCTTGGCCGCCGACCAAGGGGCTTTGATGTCGGACACGCCGCTGACGACAGCGGAAACCGCGTCTGTGTTCGGTGAAATGCTGACGTTCCGCAAAATGGTGGACAGCGAAAACGACGCGGCCCGCCGCCGCATTTTGTTGGCGGGCAAGGTCGAAGACATGCTCAACACCGTTGTGCGTCAGGTTTCTTTTCACGAATTTGAACGCCACGTCCACGATGAACGCAAACAAGGCGAATTGTCGGTGGAACGCTTGGGCGAGATTTGGATGAAGGTGCAAACGGAAAGTTTGGGCCCGTCCATCCGCCTGGACGACACCTACAAAAACTATTGGGCCTACATCCCGCACTTCGTGCACACGCCGTTTTACGTTTATGCCTATGCGTTCGGGGATTGCTTGGTGAACTCGCTTTACGACGTGTTTGCCGACGGGCACGAAGGCTTCCAGCAGAAATATCTGGAGATGCTGCGCGCCGGCGGCACCAAACGTCACAAAGAACTTCTGGCGCCGTTTGGTCTAGACGCCGGCGATCCCAAGTTCTGGTCGCGCGGCCTAAAAGTTGTGTCTGGTTTTATTGACGAACTGGAAGCCCTGGACCAGGCTTGAGCTTCGCTAAATTGCGGATATCCAAGGTCTTAGGGAACTGTTAGGGTTCATGTGATACTCAGAAAGTGGAAGGTTGGGCCGATTCTTGCTCACAACTTCCAGCTTCGAGCACTATATATAGATTGATACCAGTAGAGTCCGGCGAATTTCTGGCATGTTTGATTTGGAAGACGATACACCTGAGACCGGCGGCGCCATTGAAGTGGCGCACCGTTCGACGGCTGCGACCAAAACCATTATCAAAGCGACTTTGGATTTGATGATGCGCCATGCCTTGCTCACGCGCGACAAAAAGACCCCGCAGTTGGACGAAGACATCAAGGAATTGGTGCGTGAGATCGAGGTTGTGATTCGCACCAACTTGCTGAATCACGGCAATGAGGTCGCAGAACAAATCCGCAAAGACCTGCCGTTGTATGTCCAGCCGAAAGTCGAGGCTCGCGCCGACGTCAAAGGCGAGGAGCCGCAGCCTCAAGACGATCAACCGGAAACCGGAAATCGGTCTAAGTTTTTGCTGCGTTTGATCGCCGGACGCTTTTCACATCTGTTTGCCGATCCCAACCAGCCGATTTTCCCACGCGAAGTGGTCAAGGGCTTTGACGACTATATGATTAAGTTGTTGGGCGAAGTGCTTTATGGCGAGCTCAACATCGAAGCCCAAGAACTTCTCAGTCAGTTTTCCTCCGACGATGATGGCGAGATTTGGAAGCTGATTGGCGCCAACGACCGCCACAAACGCTTTGCCTATAACATCCTGATCCGGATCTTGATGAAATTCGAAGACTTCGACTGGGCGCGGCGCAACTTTGTGTCGATCCTCAACAATGTGACCGAGCGCGCGTCGGGCTTCGTGTTCGAAGACAAGCACTTCCAACTGCTGTTCAACGCGCTGTTCTCTGATCTGTTCAAAGCACTTTGGGACGACGAAGAAAGTTTGAAGCTGGACTTCATGTTCGGCGACGGTACGGCGGACCGCTTGGACGGCATTCGCGATCAGTTCAAAGCCTACCGCGCCGAGATCATGGAGCGCGATCGCGCCCAACAAGCCGTGGCAGCGGGTTAATCCAGCTCTTCTTTCAAATCACAAGGCCCCGCGCATTCCTTGACGAAATTTAAGACCGGGCCGCTTTTAACCGGGTAGATTTGCACGGGAATGAACTTTCCGTTGCGGCTGAAATAAAAATCGTAAGCGGCTTTGTTCCAAATTTTTTCATGGCGTTTTTTAAAGCCGGCAACTGGGATCGGTTTGACGCGCACCCTGTACGTTTCGTACTTGGCCTCACCAACCGTGCGGGTCGCGGGGCCTAAGTACGTGGCTTTCATATCAAAGCGTCTGCGTCCGTCAAAGCCGGGCAGGACGCCTTCTTTGGGCCCGCCGCTTAAATGCGTGTCGACAAAGGCCATGAGTTGAGGCACCAAGGTTACCGGATCCATGGTGCCAACGGTCTTATCCGGTTCGACCTTATCCAAGACCTCAGGACCTTTGTCTTTGGGATCCCATTTATCCTCTTTACCTTCTATCGGGGACGTTCCCGTCACGGCTTTGGCGGGGTTTTGTTCTTCGCCAAAGGTAATGTCAACCCACCGCCAATGTTTTCTGCTTTTGTATTCGGTAAAGTAGTGGCTGGGTTGGAACTGGGGTGCGCGTTGGTCGTTTGAAGAGACGACAGCCCCCTTGCTTTTGGCCTCTGCATCCAGCTCGGTGAAAAACCAGACCAGGCCGCGCGATTTCAAATGAAATTGATTTTCGAAGCCATTTTCATCGGTCTTGAGCGAAAGTGCGAAGTCCGCAATGTGAAGTCCGCCCCAATAAGCGGCGTAGCGCAAATGAAGTTGGTCTTCGGTTTTGGGAGGTTCAACAGCTCGCGCGGGATTGCCAAACCACCCAAACGGGGCGGGGAGTAAGGCCGCAACCAAAGCGATTTTAAGGGGTTTGCAGATTGGGTGTTTCAGTTTCATGACTCCCACAATACTTAAGCATTGCTTGCGCGCCAAGGTCGTTGGTGTAATCTATTGACCAAATCTAATGTAGCCCGGAATCTTTGGGCTTCTGCTGCCCAATAGGGTAGGTGTTGCCATTATGCTGCACTGCACAAAAAACGATGTTTTTTTGATTTTTTTGTGACGCAACGCTTGTGCAACCCGAAACAAGCGGGCATAAAAATTGAAGAGTTTAATAGGGATCTCCCAGGTTAAGACGGTTCATCATGAAAATCGCAATTCCAAAGGAGCTCCATCACGGTGAGACGCGGGTTGCCGCATCGGCTGAGGTGGTGAAGAAGCTTGTCGGCTTCGGCTTCGACGTAATGGTGGAAAAAGGCGCGGGTAGCGCTGCTTCCATCACCGACAAAGATTTTGAAGGGGCAGGCGCAAGCATTGGTGCTAGCGCGTCAGCTGCCCTGAAAGACGCAGATGTGGTGCTGAAAATTCAGCGTCCCTCCGCCGATGAGATCAAGCTGATGAAAAAGGGCGCGGTCGTTTGCGCCCACATGCAGGCTTTGACCGAAAAGGCTGACATGGAAGCCATGGCGAAAGCGGGTCTCACCGTGTTTGCCATGGAACTGATGCCACGCATCTCGCGGGCTCAATCCATGGACATCTTGTCGTCTCAGTCCAACTTGGCGGGTTACAAATCTGTCTTGGACGCGTGTAACGAATACGGCTCGGCTATGCCGATGATGATGACGGCGGCGGGCACCATTGCTCCGGCCAAGGTCTTTATCATGGGTGTTGGCGTTGCGGGCCTGCAGGCCATTGCAACGGCCAAGCGTTTGGGCGCGGTGGTCACCGCCACCGACGTGCGCCCGGCGACGCGCGAACAGGTGGAAAGCCTGGGCGGTAAGTTTCTGACCGTCGATGAAGAGATGGAAAAGGACGCCGAGACCGATGGCGGCTACGCCAAAGAAATGCCGCCTGAGTATTTCGACAAGCAAAAGCTGGTCGTTGCCGAGCACATCAAAAAGCAAGACATTGTCATCACCACCGCTCTGATCCCGGGCCGCAAGGCGCCGATCTTGGTGACCAAGGACATGGTCGCCTCCATGAGCACCGGTTCCGTGCTGGTGGACTTGGCGGTGGAAGCTGGCGGCAACGTCGAAGGGGCGAAGCTGGGCAAAGTTGTGAAGACCCGAAACGGTGTTCACATCGTTGGCCACGACAACGTGCCGGGCCGCTTGCCCAAAGACGCAAGCCAGCTGTTTGCCAAGAACCTGCTGAACTTCCTGACGCCACATGTGGACCAGGAAGCCAAAACCATCAATTTCGACTTTGAAGATGAAACCGTGACCGGCACTTGCGTGTGCAAAGACGGCGCATTGGTTCATCCCAGGTTGACGGGTGAGGGAGCTTAAGTCATGGACGCCGCTTCTATTGCAAATCAATCGGGCAAATTGGCTGAAGGTGCAGCCACTTTGGCCGAACAAGCCAACCAGTTGGCGAATAACGCTGCCTTGGCAGCCGCCGAAGCCGCCGCATCTGCGGGTGGCAGCGCCGAAGGATTTTCCTTCGTCGCGCTGTTTACGGTCTTCGTGTTGGCGTGCTTTGTCGGTTACTTCGTGGTGTGGAGCGTTACGCCTGCACTGCACTCCCCATTGATGGGTGTAACCAACGCCATTTCTTCCGTGATCATTGTCGGCGCTTTGATTGCCGCTGGTCCGGAAGATATGAACTTCTCGAAAATCATGGGCTTTGTGGCCGTGATGCTGGCCTCCGTAAACATCTTCGGCGGCTTCATCGTGACCCAGCGCATGCTTCAGATGTTCAAAAAGAAAAAGAAATAAGGGAGCGTTGATATGACTGAGAATATGAGCGCTTTTG
The DNA here is from genome assembly GCF_036689815.1 of Magnetovibrio sp. PR-2. Lineage (NCBI taxonomy): Bacteria > Pseudomonadati > Pseudomonadota > Alphaproteobacteria > Rhodospirillales > Magnetovibrionaceae > Magnetovibrio > Magnetovibrio massiliensis. Next base: position 277,150 of record NZ_JBAHUR010000005.1, read on the forward strand.
CTTACCTGATCGCCTCTGTCTGCTTTATTTTGGCATTGCGCGGTCTTTCACACCCGGAAAGCTCACGCCGCGGCAACATGCTCGGCATCATCGGTATGGTGATCGCTATCGCCACGACCTTGATCGATCCGGACGTTGTCAGCTACCCGATGATCATCGGTGGCCTGTTGATCGGCGGTGCCATCGGCACCGTGGTTGCGCTGAAGATCGAAATGACGGCCTTGCCGCAATTGGTCGCAGCTTTCCACTCTTTGGTTGGTTTGGCCGCTGTGTTCGTGGCAACGTCGGCTCTCTACAATCCCATGGCTTACGGCTTGGGCGCACCGGGTGAAATTGCCCCGGCCAGCCTGATCGAAATGGGTTTGGGTACGGCCATTGGTGCAATTACGTTCTCCGGCTCCTTGATCGCGTTTGCGAAACTGCAAGGTGTCATGAGCGGCTCGCCCATCACCTTCCCCATGCAACACCAATTGAACGCAGCATTGGGCATCGTTATCGCGTTTTTGTTCTACTTCTTCGCGACCACGGAACAGTACACCGCGTTTTGGGCGTTGGCCGCGCTGTCTTTCTTGATCGGTTTCTTGATCATCATCCCCATCGGCGGCGCAGACATGCCCGTTGTTGTGTCGATGCTGAACTCATACTCCGGTTGGGCGGCGGCTGGTATCGGCTTTACGCTGGGCAATCCGCTGTTGATCGTTACAGGTGCTTTGGTCGGTGCGTCGGGTGCTATTTTGTCCTACATCATGTGTAAAGGCATGAACCGATCCATTTGGAACGTGTTGTTGGGCGGATTTGGGTCCGAAAGCGGCGGCGCTGCAGCTGCTGCTGGCGGCGGGGCGCAAGGTTCCGTGAAATCCGGCTCTGCCGACGATGCGGCCTTCATCATGGGCAACGCCTCCAAAGTCATCATCGTGCCGGGTTACGGCATGGCGGTTGCTCAAGCTCAGCACGCGCTGCGTGAAATGGGAGATCTGCTGAAAGAGGAAGGCGTGGAAGTCAAATACGCCATTCACCCTGTCGCAGGTCGTATGCCCGGTCACATGAACGTGTTGTTGGCTGAAGCCAACGTGCCTTATGACGAAGTGTTCGAGCTGGAAGAAATCAACTCCGAATTCTCCACTGCGGACGTGGCCTTCGTCATTGGCGCAAACGACGTTACCAACCCGTCGGCCAAGACCGATACCTCTAGCCCCATCTATGGCATGCCGATTTTGGATGTCGAAAAAGCGGGCACGGTGTTGTTCTTGAAACGCGGTATGAGCGCAGGCTATGCCGGCGTGCAAAACCCGTTGTTCTTTGCCGACAACACCATGATGTTGTTTGGCGATGCAAAGAAAATGACGGAAGAAATCGTTCAGTCCTTGGGTTAGGTCCGTTCTGAGCGGTCTCAAAAAACGAAAAACGGCGGCTTTTTTTGAGCCGCCGTTTTTGCATGATCCCCTTGAACTTGCTATGCTTCAGCAAGCTCGGGGGCATAGAGCGAGAATTGATATGAGCACAAGTGATACCAAACCAGAAGAAAAGCAACGCAGCAATTCAGACCGCCGCGACGCGAAAGGCCGCAGGGCTTCGGATCAGTCTGAAGTCAGCGATGATAGCGTTGATGAAGTCAACGTACCCGATCAGCGCCGTCGCAAAGCCGTACGACGCAGTGGGAGCGATCGTCGTGACAAATAAATAAGTGAGGCCTGCTCACTTTTTAATCGGGCTGTATCGGCACCGATCAAAATGATGTGATTTTGCGCACCTATCATCATATTAAATTGACAATTCAAGAGATTCCCCGCATCTTTTGGCCCAGGGCGCAGTGATAACGGAGCAACCGCATGAACTTTGCGGCCGAACAGCTGCATACTGCTTTCGATTTGATGCCTGCACAGGTCGCTGTCCTGGATGCAGAAGGCGTCATTCGTTACACCAACGATGCCTGGAATGAATTTGCGAACGAGAACGGCTATGACGGCTCTCCGTTCGAAGGCATGAACTATCTTGAACTTTGCGATTGCACAGAAGGTATCGAGGCCCAGCAGGCACAAACCTTTTCCGTGGGGCTGAGAAGCGTTATGGGCGGTGTCCGGCGCATGTATGAGCTGGTCTATCCGTGTCATTCGAAAACCACCAAGCGCTGGTTCAAAGGTATTGCCTACCGCTACAAGGGCCATGTGGCGGTGGTGCACATCAACATCACTGCCGAATACCAACGTCTCGACCGGCTGTCGGGGCTGTTTGACAGCGCGGAATTGATTCACGATTTGCGCAGTCCCTTGAACGCCATCATCGGTTTTTCAGATTTGGCTTTGACATACAACAACGACAACATCGAAAAGCTGCATGAAAATCTGGATATCATCAAACGCTCTGGCATGCGCATGTTGGATTTGGTGAACGATGTTTTGGAAACCGCTCGGTTCGAGGGCTCCGGTCCCGAACTGGTGGACATCACCATCGATCTGACCAAGCTTTTGGCGGACATCATTGCAGAAAATCAAAGTTTGGCGGAGCAATCCAACGTCACCGTGAACCTGTCGGCGCAAGAAGGCTTGTGCCTGAGCGCGGATGATCGCAGTTTGTGGAAGATCTTCGCCAACCTGATCACCAATGCCATCAAATACAATCGAGACGGCGGCTCAGTGTCCGTTCGTCTGGACATGAACAGGGCCAACGGCATCGTTGTGGAAGTGGAGGATACGGGCATCGGTATATCCGAAGCCGACTTAGAAAAGGTCACAGACCCGTTTTATCGTGCCAGCCACGAAGACCACACTGTGGAAGGCACAGGCCTTGGCCTTGCCATTGTCCGCGATATGGTGAACAAGCATGATGCACAATTGGTTGTCGACAGCGTCCTCGGCAAAGGCTCAACCTTTAGCGTCGAATTCCCAAGTTGGCGCACCATGATGGGGTAGGCTAATCTGCCTGCACCATGACAAAGCCCAAACGTCTCTACGTCTGTATCAATAAACGCGGCGGTGCGGCCTGCATCGGGCCGAAATCGCGTGAAATCTTTCGCGAATTGCACAAACGCGCGCGCGAACGCGGTGGCGACATTAAAGTCGTGCGCGTCGAGTGCATGGGCGATTGTTCGTACGGGCCCAATGTGAAAATTCATGGTGGGCGGGTGTATCACCACGTTGAACTGGACGATCTCGACGAGATATTAGACCAGGTGTCCAAAGTTGTTTAATGGTGCGATTGAATAATTGGTGATGACATCACCAGCCCCCGTGCTGGATTGAGATGTGTCGGTATAGCCGATTGTGTCGGACCCAGCTCCACCCACCAAGACATCGGAACCTGAACTTCCGTTCCGGGCATCGTCTCCGTCCCAACCCATGATTTAGTCAGAACCGCTGGTGCCGCTCAAGGTGTCGGCACCGGAAGTGCCGATGTTGGCTGAGTAACCTGATTTAATGACACTCAGTTCGATCTTTTGGGTCGAGCTGTCGGTACCGTCCGATACGGAGCTGGTTTCGTTCACGGTCAGTGCGGTCCCCTGGCCCGCCGTCATTGTTTTGGTCATTCGTATCCGTGTTGCCTTACTGTTCGGTGACCGTGGCTAACGCAGCTTCTTGAGCGACCGCTGCGGTATTCGCCACTGCGCTGAACTGTTGAATTTGGGGCGTGTCAATGTAACTACATGATATCATTAATATTTTCTCTGTAATGGTCGTATTAATTCTTTGGCTGGAGATGATGGGGGCGTCTTCATATGGCCGAAACCAAAAACAAAGAAATGGAATTGCTGCGTCAGTTTGCGCATGAAGTCGGCAATGTCGAAGTGAAAGGCACGGTCAACCGCAAGAACGAAGCTCTTTTGTTGGTTGTGCAGGATTCCGGTAAAGGCATGCGGACGACAATCACCAACGCCATTAAAAAGGGCGAGGGTGTGACCACGTCGTACGAGCACTCCAACCGCAAGGGTTGGGGCATCGGCATGCAGACGGTCATGGAAAAAGCCAACCAGCTGGGCGGCGAGTTGATTATCGAACGCGCCATGAACGGCGGCACAGTGGTGTGCGTCAAATTCCCCATGGACGAATCCATAGCGGCTTGAGCAGAACTCATAATTTTGCCAACAAAAAACCCGCCATTTGGCGGGCCTTTCGTTTTTGGAACTTCGGGTTCCCACCCTTGCGGGACTAGAAACCTTCGCGTTCCAGGCGTTTGCGCTCCATTTTACGGGCACGGGAGACAGCTTCGGCTTTCTCGCGCGCACGCTTTTCAGAGGGCTTTTCGAAGTGCTTACGAAGCTTCAGCTCGCGGAAGATACCTTCACGCTGCATTTTCTTCTTCAACACTTTCAACGCCTGATCAACGTTGTTATCACGAACGACAACTTGCACGTTAATCACATCCTTTCAAGTTAGATTAGAGCTAAAAAACAAAGCCAGAGCCTTGATTTTCAACACCTTCCAGCCCACAGTGGGCGGAAGAGGCGGAGTTGTAACACACAGATGCCTATATGTGAAGAGATTACACGGTTTCCATGAGGTTCTAGCCCCTATGGCCATTCTGAAAATCGCCCGCATGGGCCACCCTATTTTGCGCCAAAAGGCCTTGCCTGTGGACGACCCCACAGGCCCGCACACCCGCCAATTCGTCGAAGACATGATCGAAACCATGGCCGACGCCAACGGAACCGGCCTCGCAGCGCCGCAAGTCCATGTTTCTAAAAGGATTGTGGTTTTCACCGTCTATCCTGAGCGCGCGCGGGCCGAAGACGATGGCGAAGGGGGCGTGCCGCTGACCGTGCTGATCAATCCCGAAATCACATCATTGTCAGACGAAAAAGCCACGGGGTGGGAGGGCTGTTTGTCCATTCCAGAGATGATGGGCGCGGTCCCACGCTTTACGCACATTCGCTATTCGGCGTATGATTTAGACGGCAACCGCTTCGAGCGTGAGGCCCACGGATTTCATGCCCGTGTGGTGCAGCATGAATGTGACCATTTGGACGGAATCTTGTATCCTTACCGGATCAAGGATATGAGCCAGTTTGGCTTCACCGACGAATTCACCCGCCAAGGCCCGCCCGAGGGCCCCAATGGCGGAAACACTGAGGACTGAGAATGACCGCTGCAGATCGCAAAGCCGCCCGGGAAGCCAAGAAAGACGCCATTGTGCTGGCCGCGAGCCCGCACGTCGCGTTCGACGGTTGGGGCGACGAGGCGCTGGCGGCTGGGGCCGAGGACATCGGCCTGGACGCCAAGACGGCCAAACGCCTGTTTCCAAATGGTGCTACCGACGCCATTGCTCAGTTTGCGCAAATTTCGGACCGCGAAATGATGAAGGCCATGGAACAGGCCAACGTTGGTGATATGCGTGTGCGCGACCGGGTGATCTTTGGCGTGCGCGCGCGTTTGGAATTTCTGATGCCCCACCGCGAAGCCGTGCGTGCGGGCTTGAGCGTGCTTTCCAACCCGTTGCACGTCGGTTTGATGACGGCCATCACCCACACCACGGTGGACAACATCTGGTACATGGCGGGCGATCGCTCGGCGGACTTCAACTATTACACCAAGCGGGGCCTGCTGGCTCCGGTTTACGGCGCGACGGTGCTTTACTGGCTGAACGACGAATCGGACGGGTGTGAAGACACCTGGGATTTTCTCGCCCGGCGCATCGACGATGTCTTGAAAATTCCGGTGGTGAAATCCAAAATCACCAAAGCGTTGGATGGTCTGCTTTCTGGCAGCCCGTTCGCGAAATTCAAAAACGACTTGCAGATGCGTCCATAAAAAAACAAAACGCAATGCTCTTTTGGCTTGAGGATGAAGGAAAGGACAAAGACTTCCATGACTGAAAACGTTCAGGGTTCTCAAGCCAATGCTGCACAAGGTTTGCGGCTCGCCGATCACTTTGTGACGTGCTCCAAACTGGGCCGTTATTTGACGTTCCAAGGCAACTCGCGCTTTATCATCACCGACGACTTTGCCTCGAAAAAATTCGCCATTCCCAAAGATGCCCAAGCCATGGCGTCGATTTGCTCAAAAGACGAGTTGGTGGCGCGCGCCGCCATTATGCCTTTGGCGCGCCGGGCTGCGAACTTGCACGACGTGCGCCGCGAAGCGTTCGAAGAACTGTTTGAGCTGATCGAGCGCCAGACGCTTTCCCCTCATGTCAAAGAGGGGGCCACGGAAATCCTGCGCTCCGGCTTTCGCGAAGATCGCATCCGCGAACTGGAAGCGGTGCTGAGCGACGATCTCAACCCGGCCCGTGCGAGGTACCGCAAGTTTTTGGAAACCGTGCGCCATATGATCGAAGGCAAGGTGGCTGCGGGTACGTTCATTGACGATTTCATCGATTTCACCAAGTCCGTCGCGGGACATCTGGATTTCGGCATCTACAGCTATTGTTTGGACCGCATCTTCGCCACCCACCTGATCCCGCATGCGGTGAAAAAGATGGTGGCGGTGGAAATCGTCAACTTCCCGCCGTTGGTGCGGCGTGAATTGCTGTCCAACGCCTTGGCCCATGCCGCCGTGGACCGCCCCACCAAAGATTTCATCCGCCACACGGTGTCTTTGCATTTGAGCAAACCCCAAGCGGTGGAAATCGAATTGCTGGAAGCGGTCAAAGAACAACGCATTTCCGAACAGCAAATCGAACAAAGCCTCAACCGCGCCAACACGGCGGCGAGTTATTCGGGTGTGAGCGGTCGGGCTTAAACTAAGTTGAGAGGTTTCAGGCCGACTGGCGTTTCACTTCGCCGACATTTATGCGGCGGCGGTCGGTGCCGGGGAATCCATGGCCGGAGCCGCGGCGGTCTTTGACGGCGGCGCGACCGGCGTCGGTGATTTTCACAATATCAACGCCCGCACCGAAGTGACCCATGGTGATCCAGCCGTGGTCAATGCACTCTTGCAGCGTGCGAAACAACAAAGTTCCGTCGTCCACATCGGGAACACCGATGTCGCCCGATTTGATCAGAAGTTCCAAAAGCAAGCGCTGTTGATGCAAGATTTCTGGCATGTGCGTGCCCCATTTTTGTTTTTTGTCTTGGTCAAAGGTCGTTTTTTTATGCACATGTGGCGCCCCCACATGGTGGTCTGCATTATAGGCATTTAGCCTGACAAGAAACTGACAAAATCAGCCCGTTAACATATTATCTTCGATCGTTTCTAGCATGGTTTTCAAGCTCAAAACGGCTCGGCCATGGTGCGGAACTGTTCGGCGAGGTTCTGCAAAACCGGGTCGTTTTGGCTGGCGACGCGCAAATCCACGAAGGCCCAAGCTGCATTTGCGCCCACAACAAAAACCGTGGACAAAGAAGAAACTGAGCAATCCTTACGACAGACAAACGAATGCTTGATATAACGCCAAGACAAACCGTGTTGTTGATGGTACTGAGTGCCACCAACATCAGCACCAAGCCGGTTTAGCCTTTGGGCTGCGAATCTTTGTCATACAAGCGGTTGATGTGGCCCATCTTGCGTCCCGCTTTGACTTCGGCTTTGCCGTAGAGGTGAAGCTTGTTCGCGGGGTCGGACAAGTGGTGTTCCCAGTGGTTCGCATCATCGCCCAATAGGTTTTTCATCACCGTGTCGGAATGACGTGCGGCACTGCCCAGAGGCAGGTTGGTCACGGCGCGCACAAACTGTTCGAACTGGCTGGTGGCGCAACCGTTTTGGCTCCAGTGGCCGGAGTTGTGTGGGCGCGGCGCCATTTCGTTGACCAGCACATGGCCGTCTTTGGTTATAAACAGCTCGACCGCCAAGAGCCCCACCAGGTCTAAAGCCTCGACCAATGTTCGCCCCACTTGGCGGGCTTGGTCGGCGAGGATGGCAGGTATGTCGGCAGGGGCGATGGTCACGTCCAAGATGCCGTCCTTGTGGCGGTTTTCCACCACATCATAGGATTTCATCTGCCCGCTGGCGTTGCGTGCGGTAATGACGGAGACTTCCAATTCAAAATCGACAAAGCCTTCCAAAATTCCAGGTGCACCGCCCAGTTCTTCCCAGGCTTGGGCGGGGACGGTGTCGGCTTTGATGCGGACTTGTCCCTTGCCGTCATAGCCCAGACGCGTGGTTTTGAGTATAGACGGTACGCCGATCTCGCGCATGGCGTCGGCGAGCTCTTTGACGGAGTTCACCGCTTTCCACGGTGCCGTTTCGATGCCAAGCTTATTGCAAAAATTTTTTTCTTGGACGCGGTCTTGCGCCACAGCCAAGCATTCCCAGCTGGGACGTACTGGGACCAGAGCTTCCAAATGACGCACAGTCTCCGCCGGGACGTTTTCAAATTCAAACGTTACCACATCGACGGCTTGGCCGAAGGCTTCTATGGCGTCTTGGTCGTCATAAGCTGCAATGGTGGCTCGGTCGCAAACCTGTTCGGTGGGGCCGTTTTTGTCCGGGGTGAAGACATGAACGCGATAGCCCAATTCCGCCGCGGCCGTTGCCGTCATGCGGCCCAACTGTCCGCCACCGATGATGCCGATGGTCGAACCTGGGGCGATGGGGGCTTTGGGATTGCTCACGCGTGATCTTCCTCGTTTAGGCCTTATTGATCGACGGGTTCTTCTGCGACCGTTGCGGTTTGGTTGGCGCGCCATGCGTCAAGCGCCTGGGCCACTGTAGCATCTTCCAATGCGACAATGGAGGCCGCAAACAGGCCGGCGTTGATCGCACCCGGTTTGCCGATGGCCAAGGTGCCCACAGGCACGCCGCCCGGCATTTGCACGATGGACAACAAAGAATCCATGCCTTTCAAGGACTTGCTTTCAACTGGAACGCCCAAAACAGGCACAGGGGTCATGGCTGCGGCCATGCCTGGCAAGTGGGCAGCACCGCCAGCACCGGCGATAATGGCTTTTAAGCCCTTATCCTTCGCGGATTTGGCGTATTCATAGAGCCGGTCCGGTGTGCGATGGGCGGAAACGATTTTCGTCTCAAACGCCACGCCCAGTTTTTCCAGGGTATCGGCTGCATTTTTCATGGTTTCCCAGTCGGACTGGCTGCCCATGATGATCCCCACAACAGGGTTGGTCGAAGTCATTTTCCGGCTCCTTCGGCGGGCATAAGTGCCCTTTGAGAAAGCGGGCAATTATAGGGATATAGGCCTTTCAGGCAAGTCCTCCCTGAAAAAGTGATTATGTGTTAAATTATTCGTCAGGATTTGTGCGACTATAATAGCAAGACTGAGGCACTTTTCGCTCGGGGAGAGCAACCATGGCCAACGAAAATGTCGGTCCGTCCGCCCCCATCGTTTCTGTCCGACCAGGCCGTAATCGCCTGACGGAAGAAGACCGCTTGCTTCAAGCCGCCAAGCGAGAACGCAAACAAAAGCACCAATACGGCGAGCCTGGGGAGCCGGATCAAGACAGCCTGTCTCAGGACGGCGCTGCAGGGCATGGCGCGTTCGATGACGATGTGTCGATTCTGGGCATCCCGAAAGAAGAAATGACCCCGAATGTGCGCCAAGCCATTCAGACATTGTTGGATGAAATCAATACGTTGCGTGGGGAACTGTCCCGCGCCAAAGGCCACGAAGCCTATTTGGAAGAACAGGCGGAAAAAGATCGCGTGCTGCATGTGATGCGCCGACGCGCCTTTGTCGCGCGCATGGCCCTCGCGGTGCGCCGGGTTGACGAAGAAGACGTGCCGTTTTCGTTCCTCTACATCCAAATCGCCAACGCGCCAGATATCCGCGCGGCATTTGGCGTCGGCGCGGAGGAAAGCCTCATGCAACAAGCCGCCGATGCGCTACGGGAAGGGGCAGAGACGGGGGATGTGTTGGGCAGTCTGGAAAGTCACGACTTTGGCGTGATCTTGCCCGGTGACACCTTAGATGCGGCGGAGAATAAAGCCCAAAGCCTGATGGCGAGTATGAGCGGGCGGAGTTTTTCGTGGCAAGGTGAAATGCTTCACGTGCATGCGCGGTTTGGCGATACCTTAATCGGGAAGGCCGACAGCGCCGAAGAAATTATTCAGCGTGCCAAAGACAACATGATGGCGCGCGGCTAACCTTTGAGTTTGCGCTCCAAAAAGTCCAATCGATCTTGACCCCAAAACATCACACCGTCCGTGACATAGGTGGGATAGCCGAACACGCCCGCGTCAATGGCGTCTTGGGTGGATTTGGTAAACGCTTCGTCATACTTGGCGTCTTGGGATGCGGCCAATAAGACCTCACCGTTCAGTCCGGCGGTGTTGGTTATGGTGGTCAAAGTCTCAGGGTCGGAGACGTCTTTGTCTTCGACCCAAACGGCTTTGAGCAGGGCGCTCACCAAAGGACCGGGGTCATGGCCTGCGTCTTTTGCGGCCAACACCAGTTTGGAGCCCGGAGCTTCGGGCACGGGAAAGTGTGCGGGCGTGGGGTTGAGATCCAAATTTAAGTGAGTTTTCCAGCGTTTGAGCTCGACCATGCGATAGTTTTGGCGGTTCGGGCCCCGGTCTTTCAGCATCTTTCCGCCCGTGTTCGGGAACAACTCGGGGCTGGAACAGGGGTGATAGCCAAGTGTTGCGCCAGTGGCTTGAGCGATGTCGTGAAGCCGTGCATCGCCGAAGTAAGTCCAGGGCGAAACGACGGAAAAGTAATAGTCGATGTGAGGTGTGTTCATGAAGGCCTCCCGCTAAGTTTACCTATACTTAGGCAATGATGTCGGGAATGGAACCACTTTCCAGTTTGGTGATTTGGTCTTTGATCATGAGTTTGCGTTTTTTGAGGCGTTGAATTTGCAACATATCCGGCGCGGCGTCTTCGGACAGGCGGCGAATAACGTCGTCCAAATCGCGGTGTTCGGTTTTCAACTCTTCCAGACGTGCAGGTAAAGTGTCGAGGATGTCGTTCATGGATGTTCCGTCGGTCATAGGCAAATCTTAGCACAGATTCCGCTTGGATAAACAGTTTGGAAACAGCACAATTTGTAAGGTTTTTTCGCAAGCCCCTGAAATAGCTGATTGATCAACTAGGGCTTTTCAAGTGCGTCATCAAAGTGTAAGATTCTTGCGTTAACGGAACCAAAATAGTGGGAGATATTACCATGTCGCTTGAGAGCCGTATCGATTCGCTCAAAACTCGTCACCACGAACTGGAAAAGACCATCCATCAACACGAAACCCAGCCATTCATTGACGAGATCGAAATTCACGCCCTCAAGAAAGAAAAACTAAAAATAAAAGACGAATTGGAGGAGCTCACCCACCATTGACGAGGATCAACCGGTGGGGCTGAGGCCCAAGATATCCAAACGGCCTTCCAGCGATGGGAGGCCGTTTTCCTTTGCTTGAATTGCGCGGTGGGGGACTTACATAAATGAGGAGGGACGAATTTCTGGGTTGAGAGGAAATCCCATGGCGACCTACGAATGCGAAGTCTGCGGCATGTCCGTCAACGCCACCTGCGGCAAGTGCGACGCACCTTTACAAGACGGCATGCTCAAGCTTGACGACGGCTCCGAAGTCGAAATCTCCGAATGCCCCAACGGCCACGGCAAAATCAAATCTCCGTTGTGTTGTGGGCAGGACATGGTGTGCAAGGCTTAAGCCAAAAATAACGAAGACCTCCCCCATCAAAAAGCCCGGAGGTTTGCTCCGGGCTTTTTCCGTTTTGAGAGTGTCATTCCGATCCGTCTGCAGAGCGGCACACCCAGCGTGATCAAGAATTTTCCTCGCAGTGTGCCTTTGGCTGTTTTCACTTCACGCGCGAACATTTCTTGAGCCCAGGCCATGGCGAAACTGTGGTGGACGAACCGCGTAAGAAGGACAGATTTTTTCATTGCACAGGCCAACGGCTTGGCCCAAGCATGATAGCCGATCATCACATATGGATCGCACTGGGCCAAATGCAGACCAAAGCGTTGGTCCGCAGCATAGATCTCGTACGGTAATAAGCCTTGGCGGAACAGTTCCGTGCAGATGACTTTGCCTGAATTTGGTCCTGCACTACCATCATTCGTATTGGCTTTTCCTCTCGATCGCTGCTTTAGGTTTCCTGCTGCAGTGATGACACTGCCTTTGGCTGTTTTGTCTGTGCCGGTATAGCCTTTGGAGTTGTCTGTTGACCAACTGCCGGAATAATCATGCGTCGTGCCAATGCCATCATTTTGCCAATCATCAGGACCTCTATTCGATGTCGACGGTTTGGACGGGGCTTTGCGTTGCGCATTTTTGGAAACTTGCTGTTGTGTCACAGCTGCAGCTCCAAGCGTAATCGGTGTATTCGTAATTGGTGCATCATCATTTCTGAAACTTTGTTTTGGGGCGTCAAGAAAAGCGTTCTTCGCCGCTTGGGATTGCCCCAATGGTTCATCAGGCGTACCTAAAACCGATTGTTGAGTAAGGGAGGCTTTTGCTGTTGTCACAGCACCCACACCTTCTTCTTCGCGCATGGCTTGCTCCGTACGCTTTGCCTGTTCTTTGGCTTCCTGTTTTGCCATAGCCGCGCGTTGCTTGTTTGCCGCGCGCTCTTCGCGTTCTATTTCCTGGTCAATGCTTTTTTGAACGCTGGCATAATTCGAAGTGGGAGCAGAAGCTTTTTGGGCCTGCATACCGCGAACGGTGGCATTGCGGCTGGGTTCTTCCAACGCCGTAGTCCGTGTCGGTGCGGCGGGGCTGTTGTCGCGGTAGGTGTTTCCAAAAAACGATTTCACGGCGGCTTGGGTGAAGCCGTATTGGGGATGGTGTTCATTGCGATACGCACCGCTTTTCATCATCTCGCGCGTGGTATCTTTGTCCATCATTAACCCAGCCAAGGATGCGGCATCTGCATCCGTTTTGACGGCGCGGTTGTCGTTTGTCCGAACGGATTGTAGACCGCTCACAGCAGCTTTCGTAGCACGCGCCGCGTTGGGCATGCTTGTACGTTCCGGTGCAGATGCCCACATGGCAGTCTCGGCCTTGGCGCGATCTCCGCCGTAATAGGACGTAAGCCCATCCAAAAGGGCTGCATCGGATGGGGAACTAAAGTTGGTTGATCCTGCCGACAAGAACGCACCATCTGGGATATTGGAAATGGTGACGCTGTCCATACCTTTAAAGTTGGTCGGCGTTTCCAAAGACAGTAAGTTTGGCTTGTCTTCATAAAGAACCTCGCCCGTTAAACCATCGATGACCTGCGTCGCCACACCTTTGCGCGCTTCAACAATGGCCGCTTCAAGTTCGGCTTTGGACATGGGGTTATCGACAGCTGTGTTTTCTTGCGAGGGGCCTGAGTAATTACGGGCATCGGCATAGCCATCAAACGCTTTTTGCCGTGCGCTTTCAGGTGTGCCGTTAGGTCGTGCAAGCTCTTGCATATAACGTGTGGATGCGATCACGGTTAAAGGCGTAAAGCCATTTTTGGCAATCTCGGACCTCAACCCGGCAAGCGCTGTATTGCTTTTCACTTCTTGGGTTGAGCGATAGAACACATCAGCTGCAAAAAGAGCTTTTTGATAATCAAAAGATGTAATCATGCCCGCCTTGCTCAAATCACGCAATTCACCTTGACGGCGCTCACGCATCAGTTTGGCATCTTGTGGTGAGCGTGTGACCTGTTGGTAGTTGCTTTCGTAGGACATTAATGTTGCGAGATTAAGAGGTTCTTCCGCCTTTAGTTCGTGTGTCTTCTTTCCAATTTCGACTTTTTCCCCGCCTAAATATTTCCCAAGTTTTCCTGCAGGGCCAAACTGGTTGACATTAGAGGCGACCATGACTTGGAATGCTTTTGAATCGATTAAGCTTCGAAAACCAGGGTCGTGTTTATAACGCGGATTTGACTGTGCCTGTTGAACGACGTTTGCGACACCGTCGACTAATATGCCGACTTGGCGATTGTCCAGGTTATCCACAAACGCTATGCCGTTTTGGCTTTTCAAATTCTCGTTCACTTTTGCGGCCAACTCACTTTCGACAAATGACGAATTGCCTTTTCGCCCCAGTTCTGTCGCCAATTTAGCGGCATCATTGCCTTTCAGCCCAACGGCCTCCACAAAGGCTTTTTGTGTATCGCGACTTTGTTCGGAAAAATCCGTCTGCATTTGTCCGACCGACAGGCCGCTGTTTTTTGTGCCCGCGTGGCTAAGCTTGTAAACGTCGTCGGGCTTGGCTTCGCTATTGCCGACGAAGGAGTTGATTTCATCTTTCGTGATGGAAAGGTCAGTCATGGTTAGATTTCCTGTCATAAAAAAAAGCCCTGCACGGGTTGTGCAGGGCAGTTAGGGTGAGGTTGTAGGTTATGGCCTACTATGGCTGGGTTTGGGGCTGGCGAGTTGTTACGCACGACTTAAAAGAAAATTCTGTTATTCACGGCTAAGCATTGTTGAGTACAATTCAGCAACGGCATAAGGAGCTAAAATTGTGAAACAAACACATTCTGTTAAAAATATGTTCGGTGCGGTGTTGTTGGCGTTATCCGTATGTATTCTCATCCCAAGTCAAGCAGCTGCAGAGTACTGTTGGGCAGTTGGGTGTGAAAACGACATTGGGTGGATCGCAATCAATAAAGGCCAAATCTATTCTAGTGGTGAGGGGACTCTCAACTGGGAATATCAATACGATCCCACGGGTAACGTTTTTAAGAAACAAGGTCTTCCCGACGTCAACTCAATCGCTATCACGCAACGCCATGGTACACCACTTTTGTTGCCGGAAGAAAAAGTGGAACTCAATTCTGTAACGCCCGAGGGATACAGAACAGAGAGGGATGGTGTTATTGATCGCGAAAAGAAAAAGTGGAAAGACAAGCCTTTTCCCCGCAATGGCTACGATTATGGTTTTCCCATGGCCGATGGAACAAAAGTTAAAATCCTTGGGTACGACTTTACGGACAAAGGACACCTCTTCGCCCTCGTCATCGTGGTGGAAGATGGTGGGCAATGAGGGCTTAATCGGCTCGACGTGATTCACAAAACACAAGTCCTGCATTCAGGCGCACGTGTGGTGGTCGTCAGGATATTACTTACCATAGCAACCCGCCCCAAGTCAAGCATTTATTCCTACATTCAGATTAACAGTCCTAACTCCCTGAAATTAAACAACTCCGTTTAATGAAACCATTGGGGTCGGAGTCAATTGATTTTGATAATTAGATCCGTCTTTTTCTTACCTTAGCTTGATAAGCCTTTGATTTGCGATCTCCGCCCCTCGGTTTTGGCTCTGCGCGTCGCTTGGCCTTTTTTGCGATCTCAGATTTGAATTGATCGTTGCCGAGGACCCAGCCTTTGTTGGTGTTGGTGCGAATATCGTCCAGGGTGGCGGCGGGAATGCGGTCTGTGAACAGGTTTTCATAGGCCTCTCGCCTTTTCGCTTTGCTGCGCCCAAGAGCGAGATAGCAGGGGTGGGCGGACAAAAGTGCGTTGTCGGCACCAAGGGCGTTGTGGGTGTAGCTCGACCACGGATAATTTTTAGGCTTGCGCACAATCTTGGCTCTGACGGGGTTGAGCTCGATGTAGCGGCTGACGGTTAGAAAGTATTCTTCGGTGTCCACCACGGTCGATTTGTAACGGCCTTCCCACAGGGTGCCCGTGCGCTGATAGGCTTGATTGACATAACGCACATAATAGCGCCCCAAGGACTGCATCAACTGGCTAATCCCGGTTTTTGTCGACGGAGTCAGAAGCAAGTGCACATGGTTGGTCATCAAAACATAAGCATGAATGGCGACTTGGTACTTCTCGCCGTACTCCTGCAGTTTTTCGAGATAGACAGCATAATCATCATCATGGAAGAAGATCGCCTGCCGATTGTTACCGCGCTGAATGATGTGCTGCGGAACGCCTGCAATATTGAACCGTGCCAGCCGAGCCATTGTGCTTTTCCCTTTTGTTACGTCTGATGAAAAGCAATCTTACTCTAAAAGTTGAGGTAAATCAATTTACTCTGACCCCATTGGTTCTCATTTACTCTGACCCCATTGGTTCTCTGACCCCATTGGTTCTTTAGGTTCGCCGTTTATTGGTTAAAATCACTGGAATTGGTCGTATCTATTGGCATGAGAATACCCTTTAAGAAAAATTATCGTTTTGAAGAAAAAAGGCAGTTCGGCTGTTTCGCATACAAGCCGTTTGGACCGAGTTGATTGATGCTCAAGAAGTGTCTCAACGGCAAGCCAGATACACGTGCTGCGACAATGACGTACCGATCATCTGCTTTCATGACCGCACTTTCAGCATAAGGCAACTGAGGGTTTGCAGGAGGGTAAGAGAATGCATCCGATGGCAAAAAACGAAACGCCAATACCTTTTTACAGCTGCTGGCATTTACAATGCGAAAACGTCCATCCCCAGATGGTGGGTACATTTCCTTGTCCCCTTTGTTCCCATAACCATCAATGTAATAATGAGGATGACCACCTTGATGATAGAACACCACTTCACCATCATTTAAGATCCCATGTGGTAATTCATATACTTTAAAATGATGCGTTCCGTAAGTAGGGCTGGCAGCACCCGGCGTTACGATTTTACTTTTATGCGGAAAAAAATCGGGGCAGTTTTTATGCCACTCGGAAAATGCAGTATCGCCGTAACTGTTGGCGCGAATATTCGGCTCGATGATCTCTACATCAACCCAATTTTGAATCTTTTTAAACACATCCGAGCAATAGGGGGCTTGATCTGCACCCGGCTTCAGCTCCCAGTCTAAGGTTGTCAGAATGTGCTTGAGGATCGGTTCTTTGCGAGCTTCTGGAACAAATGTCTTTTCCCATTCTGTCAGGCTAGAAATGTCCACAGACGAATAGTCATGCTTATACTCAAGCCCCTGCGGTGCGATAGGATCCGTCAGCAGTTCATCCGCGACAGCCGATGGGATGTGCAATAACAACAAGCTGATCAAAGTTAGAAAAATCAATGCCCTGTCAGCATCTGCATTCTTCAATCCCGAAACATTCATTGAAAATCACCAAACCATTTCATCGTATTTTGAGTTTCACACAACGATGCACAACCTATAATCGCCACCGCCTCGGGTCAACGCCATTTTAATTGTACTATGTTTTGATTGTTCAGGTATCCTCTAGAACCACTGGGGTCAGGAACCACTGGGGTCAGAGTAAATCGATTTTCGAGAATAAAATGATTATTGTGTTGTAGCCAGGACATGGTGTGCAAGGCCTAAAGCCTAAAGACGAAGAGTTCCCCCATCAAAAAGCCCGAAGGTTTGCTCCGGGCTTTTTCATTTCCGTGCGGGGAGGAGGCCTACAAATCCTCCGCCACTTCCCGCAATTTGAACTTCTGAATTTTCCCCGTAGACGTTTTCGGCAGTTCCGTGAAGACTACGTTTCTCGGGCACTTATAGTGTGCCAAGTGGTCGCGGCAGTATTGGATGATTTCCGCTTCGGTGACTTTGCCTTCGAACTCCGGTTTGATTTCCAAGAACGCACACGGCGTTTCGCCCCATTTGTCGTCGGACTTGGCGACCACGGCGGCGGCGAACACGGCTTCGTGGCCGTTGAGGGTGTCTTCCACCTCAATAGAGGAAATGTTTTCACCGCCCGAGATGATGATGTCTTTGGAGCGGTCTTTCAGCTTGATGTAGTCGTCCGGCTGCATCACGCCCAAGTCGCCTGAGTGGAACCAGCCGCCGCGAAACGCATCGTTCGTGGCGTCCGGGTTTTTCAAGTACCCTTTCATGACGATGTTGCCTTTGAACATGGTTTCGCCCATGGTCTCGCCGTCGTTGGGCACGTTCTCCATGGTTTCGGGGTTGATGATCTGCAAGTCTTGCAAAACATGATAAGGGACACCTTGGCGGCCTTTTTTCAGGGTTTGCTGTTCGATGCTGAGCTCATCCCATTCCGGGTGCCACGCACACATGACCGCCGGGCCGTAGGTTTCTGTGAGGCCATAGACGTGGGTCACGTTAAACCCAGCCTTTTGCATGTTTTCCAGCGTGCTGGCAGGCGGCGGAGCGGCGGCGACCATGACTTCGACTTTGTGGTCAAACGGTTTGATCTCAGCCTCGGTCGCGTTGATGACGAAGTTCAGCACAATGGGCGCACCACAGAAGTGCGTGGCTTTTTCGTCGGCGATGGCGGCATAGATGTTGGCGGCATTGATGCGGCGCAAGCATAGGCTGGTGCCCGCATTGGCGGCCAAGGTCCAGGGGAAACACCAGCCGTTGCAGTGAAACATGGGCAGGGTCCAGAGATACCTGGGATGATGGCCCATGTTCCAGCCGATCACATTGGACAGCGCGTTGAGATATGCCCCCCGGTGGTGATAGACCACGCCCTTGGGGTTGCCTGTGGTGCCGGAGGTGTAGTTCAGCGCAATGGCGTCCCACTCATCATCGGGCAGGGCCCAAGGATAGTCTTCGTCGCCTTCGTCCAAAAAGGCTTCGTAATCTTTCTCCCCCAGCTTCGGGCCGCGCGCGTCGCATTGTTCGTCATCCACATCAATCACGGTGATGTCGTCGCGCCCGATTTTGCTCAGGGCCTCGCTCACCATGTCGGAAAACTCCGTATCGGTGATGAGGAACTTCGCTTCGCCGTGGTTGAGGATGAACGCGATGTTGTCGGCATCCAGACGGTAATTCAGCGCATTCAAGATCGCACCCGTGACAGGCACGCCGAAGTGGCATTCATACATCTCCGGCGTGTTGGACAGCATGGCCGCGACCGTGTCGCCCTTTTTGACACCCCGTTTGGTCAGGGCGGAGGCCAATTTTTTGGCGCGGGTAAAGGTCTCTTTCCATGTGTAGCGGCGATTGCCATGAACCACGCTTTCTTTGTCCGGATACGTGCGGGCCGAGCGCTCAATAAAGCTCAGCGGGCTAAGTGATTGAAAGTTCGCAGCGTTTTTATCCAGATGTTGTTCGTAGATGCTCATGGGCTTCCTCTCCCTGGGGTATTAAGTCCTGTTGGCGGTAGTCTGCCACATTGCTGCGTTGCAAAAAATACTCTTTTGTCGCAATATCCGCTCAGGGAGTTCGCCGGGCCTACCGTGGGGGTAAGGGCCGGGCAGCTAAGAAGACCTTCTGCCGCACACAGCCTCGGTTTAGAGGACCTCCTCAGGCAGAACAGAGGGAGACAAAAATTGGCCAATAAATACGAAGAAGCGCATGCGCGCTCTCTGTCCGACCCCAATGGATTTTGGGGCGATCTTGCCCAGGATATCGACTGGGTGAAACCCTGGGACAAAGTCCTGGATGATAGCAATCCTCCATTTTATCGCTGGTTCCAAGGTGCTGAGTGCAATACCTGCTACAACGCCGTGGACCGTCATGTGGAAAATGGCCGTGGCGACCAGCCCGCCATTATCTACGACAGCCCCATGACCGGCGGCACCAAGCGCACCATCACCTACAAAGAACTGCAAGACCAAGTGTCGCGCTTTGCCGGTGTTTTGCGTGCCAACGGTGTGGAAAAGGGTGATCGCGTCATTGTCTATATGCCGATGATCGCCGAAGCGCCCATCGCCATGCTCGCCATTGCGCGTTTGGGTGCTGTGCACTCGGTCGTGTTCGGCGGTTTTGCGTCTGCAGAGCTGGCCACTCGTATCGATGACGCCAAGCCCAAAGCCATCGTCGCCGCTTCGTGCGGTTTGGAGCCGGGGCGCACCATCGAATACAAACCGATGCTGGACAAAGCGGTTGAGCTGTCCACGCACAAGCCGGAAAAAATCGTTATCTGGCAACGGCCCGAAGCCGAAGCCGACTTGTCCGGTGAACGCGACGTGGATTGGGCTGCAGAAATCGAAACGGCTGAGCCCACAGAATGCGTCACCGTTGCTGCGACCGATCCGCTGTACATTTTGTATACGTCGGGCACCACGGGTGTTCCGAAAGGCATCTTGCGCGACAACGGCGGTCACATGGTGGCGTTGAACTACACCATGAAAGCCGTTTATGACGTCGAGCCCGGGGACGTGTACTGGGCCGCATCCGACGTGGGTTGGGTTGTGGGTCACAGCTACATCGTGTACGGCCCGCTGCTGCACGGTTGCACCACGCTGATTTATGAAGGCAAGCCCGTTGGCACGCCGGACGCCGGTGCGTTCTGGCGCGTTATTGCGGACCACAAAGTCAAAGTGCTGTTCACGGCACCCACGGCGCTGCGCGCCATCAAGCGTGACGACCCGGAAGCCAAGCTCATGGCGAACTATGACATGAGCTCGCTAAAGGCGCTGTATCTGGCGGGTGAGCGCACTGACCCCGATACGCTGGAATGGTCGCAAAAAATCCTCGGCACGCCTGTGGTGGATCACTGGTGGCAAACCGAAACGGGCTGGTCCATTGCGGCCAACTGTTTGGGTCTGCATGAATTCCCGACCAAACCGGGCTCGCCCACCAAAGCGGCACCGGGTTGGGACGTTCAGGTTCTGGCCGACGACGGCCACCCGGTCGAAGCCGGCAAAATCGGCTCAATCTGCTGCAAACTGCCGCTGCCACCGGGCACGCTGCCCAGCTTATGGCAAGCCGATGCGCGTTACCAAGAAGCCTATCTGGACGAGTTCCCGGGCTACTACAAAACGGGTGACGCGGGGTATATCGACGAAGACGGTTATGTCTACGTCATGGCGCGCACCGATGACATCATCAACGTCGCTGGACACCGTTTGTCCACGGGTGCCATGGAAGAAGTCTTGGCCGCCCACCCCGACGTCGCCGAATGTGCCGTCATGGGTGTCGCTGATCAGCTGAAAGGCCAAATGCCGCTGGGTATGTTGGTGTTGAAAGCTGGCGTTGACCGTGACGAAGCCGACATCGTTAAAGAGGTGGTGAAAATGGTCCGCGATCAAATCGGTCCGGTTGCCGCGTTTAAAATGGCCACCGTGGTCGATCGTCTGCCGAAAACGCGCTCGGGTAAAATCCTGCGCGGCACCATGCAGAAAATCGCGGACAACGAAGAGTATAAAATGCCCGCGACCATCGACGATCCCGCCATCTTGGACGAGATCGAAGAGGCACTGGAAGGCATCGGCTACGCCAAAGCCCGCAGCTAAGTCTCGAAGACACACAAACT
This sequence comes from Magnetovibrio sp. PR-2, assembly GCF_036689815.1. Lineage (NCBI taxonomy): Bacteria > Pseudomonadati > Pseudomonadota > Alphaproteobacteria > Rhodospirillales > Magnetovibrionaceae > Magnetovibrio > Magnetovibrio massiliensis. The sequence goes on from NZ_JBAHUR010000005.1 coordinate 298,039, forward strand.
AAAAGGCCGGAAGAGCAATCTTCCGGCCTTTTGGTTTTTCTAATTTAGAATAATGCGAAAAAAATCGTGATATAGTCTGGATATATGTCTTTCAACTCTTTAGAGTGCTTCTAGCAATGGGGCTGTTACGCTGGGCAATCCACGGGCGAAGTATGTCGACCAAACCCAAATCTGATAAAGAGCTTTTGCGGGAATTTGCGCACGAAATCCGCAATCCGCTGAACGCCTTGATGGGATATTCCCACATGATTCAGGGCGAAGATGGCGTTACGCCGTCGAAGGGCGATATCAACGATTATGCCGGGCGCATCAACTCGGCCACCAAACGGTTGCTGGAAGTTTGCGAGCGCGTGTTGGATGAATCAATCCAAGGCCGTTCGATCGTGAATAAACAAGATGTGGACTTCCACGAATTCTGCCCAGAAATCGTTCGCACCTTCGAGGCCGAGGCCGATGAGAAGGGGGTGAAGCTCTCCTACGAAATCGATGAAAACTTCCCTCTCATGCACACGGATCCAGTGGTGCTGTATGAAATCATGTCGAACTTGATCGGCAATGCCATCAAGTTCACACCTAAAGGCGGCCTAGTCCGGGTGAAGGGCGAAGTCAGCCAGAAAAACGAAGCCTTGATTTTGGTGGTGCAAGACACGGGCAAAGGCATTCCGTCCACGATCTTGCGCTCCATTATGAAGGGCGATGGCCCGACCACCACCTTTGCCCATTCCAACCGACGCGGTTGGGGGCAGGGCATGCAGACCATTTTGGAAAAGGCTGAGCTGTTGGGCGGCACTTTGCAGATCGAAAGCGCGCTCAGTGGTGGTACGGTCGCAGCCGTGCGACTGCCCGTGGAAGACAGCGTCAAAACGGCTTAAACGCCGACTTTTTCCAAATTGTCATCTTAATCAAAAGATTATTATGTCGTGAGTGGTGGTTGTTTTGAAATGATCCGGGGCGAAGGCGGCGTGAAACCGTCCTCCGACCAGATCGATGATTATGCCGGACATATTGGGAACGCATCACAAGTGATGCTGCAGATCTGTGAGCGTGTGTTGGACGAATCGATTCAAGGTCATCCGATTTTGAAAAAGCAGGACGTGGACTTTCACATGTTCTGCCCCGAAATCGTGCAGACCTTCGAAGCCGAGGCAAGATGCAGCGGTGTGGATTTGTCCTACGTCATTGAGGACGGATTTCCGGTTCTGTACACCGATCCGGTGGTGCTGTTCGAAATCATGTCGAACCTGATCGGCAATGCGTTGAAATTCACACCGAAGGGCGGGCGGCTCGTTACAGATCGAAAATGGGCACAACAACGGCACCATAGCGACGATCTTGTTGCCGATGAAGGAATGCTTGAGGGCTGCGTGATTGCTCAGTCCAGGGGTGTTTCGGGCCACTTCGACGGATCGACACAGGCGCGATACGCGTGCCAGCTGGCGTAAGCGATCAAGGGCAGAGTGATGGCGAGCCCGATATAGGCCGTGACCAGTCCTGCGCCAATGAACATCACGATCAAGCACGCCCAAGTGATCATAGCGCCCTTGTTTTTCATCACCACCAAGAAGCTCACCAACGATGCGGTGAAGATATCGACCTTGCGGTCCAACATCATGGGCAGCGCAACGGCGCCGAAGATAAAGGCGATGGCGGCTAGAAGTGCGCCTAAGAACGTGCCGACGATTAAGAAGATAATGCCTTCAGGCGTGAACAGCACGGTGTTGATGATGGTTTCCAGATTCATTCCGATGTAGGGAAACGACAGCACAAACGACAGAACGGCGATGCGGCTCCAGGCCATGGCGAAAATCATGAACACCAAGCCTGCCGTCATAATGTGATAGCGGTTGTTTTTCCACGCCATGAAACAGCGAAAGGGTCGGGGGGTGCGCCCGCGTTCAATCCGGCGCGAGACATTGTACATGCCAATCGCCAACACCGGCCCGCCTAAGATAAATCCGGCGGTAAGTGGATAGATCAGATAATCCATCTCCATCATATGCAGATCGATCACCAAAAAGATGCCGACGACGGTGTAAACCAGACCGTAAATGATGGACAGGCGTGGCGCATGGACAAAATCCGCCCAACCTTTGCCCAGCCAGACAAAGGGTTGTTCGATGGACACATCGTTGATGTAATCGGAAACCGGACGCGGTTTCGGCGGTTCTTCAGAAGCCGTGTTGGACACTTCGTTCAAGATTCCCTCCCAGTGATCTATCACGATTTTTTTAAGGCTACTGTCCAAGGCGCAGCTTGGCAATGTTTCAATCGTGTTTTTGAAAAAAGCCGCACCGGACTTCGGTCCGATGCGGCTTTCGGGGAAAGGCCCACCTGGGTCTATGTACAGTGGGGCCTTTACGCCAGCGGCTCCGGGTCCGAACCGCCGATGGTCCACATTACGATTTTGGCGCGCACGGTTCTGTAGCCAAAGGCACACAAAAAAAGAGAGCCTGAAAAAGTTCAGGCTCTCTTGATAACAGTCGGTGAAGCGGGGGCTTACTCCTCGCTTTTGTCTTCGTCCGTGCTGGCGGGGCCAAACACACTTTCGACCGTGTGTTGGGGTTCCGGTTCGGCTGCGGGGCCGGGGGCCATGGTCGGCAGTGCGGGTTCGGCCAAGGGTTCCGGTTCGATCTCAACTGGGGTCGGAGCCACGTGCGTCGTGCCGGCTTTGGCGCGGGCAATGGCCACGGCTTTTTCCAAGTCGGCTTCACTGGTCAAACCCAATCCCACCGGGCTTTGCGGTTTGATGTTGGCGATGTTCCAGTGGCTGCGTTCTTTGACCGATTTGATGGTCGGCTTGGTGGTGCCGATCAAACGACCGATCTGACCGTCGGTGAGCTCCGGGTGGTGTTTGAGCAACCAGGCAATGGCGTCCGGGCGGTCTTGGCGTTTGGACACCGGGGTGTAGCGAGCCCCTTTGCCGCGCGCTTTGGGCGTGGGCAGGGTGGCTTTGGCCATTTTCAACTGGGCCAAGGGATCGGCTTGGCAGCGATCGATCTCTTCTTGGGTCAGTTCGCCCGTGGTGAGCGGGTTGGCACCTTGCATACCCACCGCGACTTCACCATCGGCGATGGCTTGGATTTCCAGCTCGTGCAAACCGACAAATTCAGCGATTTGATCGAACGAGAGTGCAGTGTTTTCAACCAACCAAACGGCGGTGGCTTTCGGCATCAACGGCTTTGCCATCTTGATATTCCTTATACGAAAAACGGAACAACCCCCTTTGCGGGGGTTGTGATGGGCTTTATTTATCCCAAAATGCGCGCCGGGTAAACCATTTACGCAAGATTATTTCACGTTGGTTTGCGGGTTCAATCAACCGTGAGAACGATTTTTCCAATGTGCTGGCTGCTTTCCATCAATTTGTGGGCGTCTGCGGCCTGGGCTAAGGGGAAGGTCTTGTAAACCATGGGCTTAATTGCCCCGGTTTTGAGCAAAGGCCAGACGGTTTGTTTGAGGTTTTCGGCGATGGCGGCCTTGAACGCCGGGTCGCGTGCCCGCAGGGTCGAGCCCGTCAGGGTCAGGCGTTTCAACATCACCGCCATCAAATCGATTTCGACCTTGGAGCCTTGCAAGAACGCAATGTTGACCAAGCGCCCGTCCGGGGCCAAGGATTTAATGTTGCGGCTGACATAATCACCCCCGACCATGTCCAAGATCACGTTCACACCTTTGCCGCCGCCAAATGCGCGCGCGGCACCGACCCAGTCTTCATCACGGTAGTTCACGGCCTTCTCTGCGCCTAAATCCAGACACGCCTGGCATTTTTCAGCGCTGCCAGCGGTGGCGATCACGCGCACGCCCAATTGACTGGCCATTTGGATGGCGGTGGTGCCGATGCCGCTGGTGCCGCCTTGCATCAGCAAGCTTTCGCCTGCTTTGAGGCCAGCCCTGTCGAACAGGTTGCTCCACACCGTGAAATAGGTTTCGGGCAGGGAGGCGGCTTCAATAAGGCTCAAGCCATCCGGGATGGGCAGGCAAGAGCCTTCATAAGCGGTGGCATATTCGGCGTAGCCGCCACCGGACAGTAGCGCGGTGACAAGGTCGCCCAGCTTCAAACTTTCAACACCTCCGCCCACAGCCACGATTTCACCTGCGGCTTCCAGGCCCAAAATATCGCTGGCGCCCGGCGGAGCAGGATAGAGGCCATCGCGTTGCAAAACGTCTGGGCGGTTGATGCCGGCGGCGGCGATTTTGATCAGAACTTGCCCCGCGCCGACTTCGGGCAGGGGGCGTTCAGCGGGGTGGAGCGTGTCGGCTCCACGGCCATCGGTCATCTCGATACAGTGCATGGATGTGGGCAGGGCTTGGCTCATGTGTCTCGTCACCTTTTCGACGTCTTCCAGGGAGGTGTTTTGCCTAGTATGATCATCGCAAACCAGAACACAAGCCGGAGCTTTAAAGAATGGATACAGATGATTTGGAACCCCTGACACCCAAAGGCGGAAAAAAAGATTTGGACGAAATGTCCATCGAAGCCTTGGGGGAATATATTGATGACTTGAAAGCCGAAATCGCGCGGGTTGAGGCTGCGATTGAATCGAAAAAGGCAGCCCGTGCCGGAGCGGATGCGTTTTTTAAGACGTGAGGCGCAACTTTATAGTTAAGGAATTGTTAGGCCGTTCTTGTTAGGGTAGCAAGGTCAGGTTGACTTCTCACTTCCCTGACGCCTCCCTGTTAGACTCGCGCCGCCAGCATATGAGGCGGCGCCTTTTTTGTGTCTTTCGATTTGATAAAGCACAAAAAGAAAGGGCGGCCGGAAGACCGCCCTTTCCAAAGATCTTTCGATCGAAATTTACTTCAACTTAGAAGCCAACTTCGATACCCGTGATCAGGCCGGTGCCGTCGACAGCGGTCGTTGCTGCGGTCGTGCCTTCCGGATCCGTTTCAACGTCGAAGTAGGTCGCCGTCAAAGCAACACCAGCGCCCAGATCGTAGGTCGCTGCCAATACCCAAGAGGTGTCTTCGTTGTCGCCAGCCGTAGCCGTTGTACCTTTGTTTTCAGCGTTCATGTACGTCGCGGACAAGCTGTACGGACCGGTTGCGTAGGCAACGCCCAGTTCCCAAGCTTTGCCATCGTCGGAATCGGTGTTCACACCAGAAACCGGCTTGCCTTCGAAGTCCATGTAGGAACCGCCAATGGTGAAGCCTGCAACGCCGACGCTCACGCCCAGACCGGTTTGGTCAGCAAGTGCGCTGACACGACCGTGGGTCAAAGCAGCGTCAACGGTCACACCGTCGAAGTCACCAGCGTAAGCGAGACCGAAGGAGTAGCCGTCTATCAGGTTGGAGGTGATCAGCTGACCAGATTCACCAGCGCCGGAGCCTTCAGCTGCGGACCAGGAAGCACCAACGGTGACGCCAGCAAAGCTCGGAGAGATGTAAACGGCTTTGATGGTGTCGTCATCCCAACCACCTGCGATGTCACCAGCGGTCATTGCGATTGCCGTGGAGCTTGCACCGGCGGTACGAGATGCACCAACCCAGTTCAAGACGTCGCCGAAGTCGTGGTTGCCAGCGTTCGGTGCGCGAACGGCTAAATCGTCAGCAGCGTGCGGACGTGCGCCTAAGGACAAAGCACCCATAGCGTCGGAGCTGACGGTCAAGTAAGACTGGTCCATGTTACGCGTACCGACAGCGTTCGCTTCCAGTTGCATCGTAGCGGCAACTTTTAAGCCGTTGTCCAGGGTCGTGGAACCGGTGAAGTAAACTTCGCTGTTGCCTTGTTGGCCCAGGCCGGTGTCGCGGTTGACAACGTCGTTCGTGGCAACGGTAGCAGCTTCGTCAGAGTTGCTGAAGCCAACGTACTGGCGCATGAAGCCGCCCAGTTCGAGTTTGATTTTGTCAGCTGCGAAAGCTTCGGTGGACAAGGTGCCCAGGGCGATGACTGCCGTAGTGCCGAGAAGGATCTTTTTCATGTTCGTTCCTTTTAATTTATCCCCAACCAAATGGGATATCAGTGTGGGTGGATGCCCAAATCCACCACATTCTCACCACCCAACACATCGCAACGAGGTATTGGGTGAAACTAATCTATATGAAGAGAATTATGGAGCCAAAGACCTTAACGAAACTTTATTGCGAGCTTTTTGCAAGTGTTACTGCGTTGCAACATTTCGGCTAGTCCTCTGTAACAAAACGCATAATAGTCTATTAAACATACAATTTTCGTTATTTAGCGTCTGTTATTTTGTTGCTCAAATTACGTACCAGATGTGCGAATCAAAACCATGGAGTGCTGTTTGAAGGGTGAAAATTGCGTCCAAAAACGGGAATACTAGGTTTTGTGCGGATTTCAGGACTTGACCGCGCACAACATCGTGATAAAGTCCTGCGCAACAAAATTGAAGGCGAGTTTAACAGGGCTCGATCTACCGTTTGAAGGACTGCCGCAAGGTGGTCCTTTTTGCGTTTTGGGGGACATTCCATCTGATTGCCACAAAAAAAGCGGCGCGTCGTTAGACGCGCCGCAATGGGGAGTAAGCCTGTAAATGGCTGACCCAGCCCCGCCCAGGCACGGGAGGGGCTGGTTGTGCAGCGGTTACGCTGCTTGTTGGTCGATGGCTTTGGTTTGGGAAACTTGACCAGAGATGGCGATTTTGCGCGGTTTGAGCGCTTCGGGAACTTCGCGTTCCAGTTCGACATGCAGCAAGCCGTTGTCCAGGCCTGCGCCGGCGACTTTAATATGGTCGGCCAGTTCGAAATGGCGTTGGAAGGCCCGCGTGGCGATGCCACGGTGGAGATATTCTTTCGGTTCGTCTTCGGACTGGGTGTGACCAGATACGCTGAGACGCCCGTTTTCCACGACAATATCCAAGTCCTCCAGGCTAAACCCGGCCACGGCCATGGTGATGCGATAGGCATCTTCGCCCAGAACTTCGATGTTGTAAGGGGGGTAAGCGGTGGCTTGTTCGTCAAGGCGCGACATGCTTTCAAGCTGGCGCTGCATGCGGTCAAAGCCGACGGCAAAACGGTTGAGGGGTGTCAAATCGACGGTACGCATAACGGTTCTCCTATGAGCAACTGTTGGTTTGAAAAGCTTCCCAATCCTTGGCGAAGCTTTGGTTCATGCTGGCAGCGCTGTATGGACCCGCTCGGCGGCATCCTGGGCTGCTGGCAATGAGTTAGGCAGCCCTTTTTCGCCGCGCAAGGGGGGCGTCTGAAAAAAAGCGGGAATTAGGCTTGAGGCTTCGCTGCCGGTTGAGCTGCTGGAGTGGCTGGCGGTTGTGTAGCCGCTTGAGCGGGGGCTTCTTGCGCAGGGGCGGGGGCTTGGCCGGGAAGCGGCTTGCCGCTGGCTGCGGTGTAGGCCTGTTCCAACTGCGAGCGTTCGGCTTCTGCTGCGGCTTGGACTTGGGCGATATCGATTTTATCGTCCCACACGCATTCTTGCAGATACGCCGGGCCGTCGATGCCTTTCAGATAGAACGGACCACGTTTGACAAAGCGCCAGCTGCCACCCTTGGCCATGCCATAAACCGTGTCAGAGACAAAAATCTGATCGGCTTTGGCTTTGTCGACGATGCGGGCCGCCATTTGCACCGTGACGCCATAAAGGTCTTTTTCTTCCATCACCACGCGTCCAGCGTTGATGCCGATTTTGACCTTCAAGGGGATGTCCGGGTTTTGCTGGTTGTGCATCTCGATCATCATTTGCATTTGCTGGGTTGCCAACAATGAATCGGTCACCTTTTCAAAGGACGCCATGATGCCGTCGCCAGTGTGTTTGATCTCCAAACCGCCGGTTTTCCCCAGAGCGTCGCGAACCACGCGGTTGTGTGCACGCACGACCTCTTGAGCAGCCAAGTTGCCTTTTTCGTGGGTCATCGCGGTCGAACCGACAATGTCGGTAAACATCACCACGACTTCTTTTTCCGGATCTTCCGGCTCTTTGGGCTTGTTCCATTCATGCAGTGAAGTGTTGAGCGCCTCAAGGGCGGTTTTGTCACCATCTAAGTGCTTGATCATGGTTTGGCGGCCAGACTGGAACATCTCCATATAGCGCGCGTCTTGCAGCAAATAATCTTCATAGCGTTTGGCGAAGGCTTGGGCATGTTCTTCTTTCAGCCCCATCACGCCTAAAGAGCTGGCCAGGATTTCGGCAATGCTATCGCCGTCCAAATTGCGCGCACCGCCCAGACTTTCCGCAGCGCCGGCCAAGAACAGGTTCACGCCGAAGCGGTTGTAGTTATCCAACTTCTTGCGCTCTGGAGGAAGTTTGCCGACGGCTTCACCAAAGAAGCCCATGAGGACGGCTTTTTGGGCTTCGGCTACCGGGGAAAGGTTGGAAAAATCAGCATCCTCGTCTTTTTCTTCAGCTTGTTCGTCGTCTTGAGCCTCTTCTTCTTCGTCTTCCTCGGCGTGCTTTTTCAAAAGCTCTTCGGCTTCTTTGCGCGATCGTTCTTCTTCGGCTTTTTGGCGCAGCGCTTCTTCTGCTTTCCTGCGGGCTTCTTCTGTCGCTTTCTTTTTGGCCTGCGCCTCTGCACGAGCGGCCTGTTCACGTTGATGGCGTTTTTCGGCCTTTTGGCGTTCGAATTTCAGTTTTGCTGGGTCGGGGGCGTCCAGCTGATCACCATGTAAAAACATAAAATAAGACGCAAGCATGCTGGCCAAAAACGTGATGATGGCCAGCGCAATCATGATGTGCACACGGGTGTCGCCATAGAGACGGATGCCGTTGAACTTTTTATAAGGCATGACGCCGTTGACCACGATCACCACAATTGCGGAGATGGTAATGGACAGCAAAATGATCAGCATCAGCTTCGTGAAGACGCCTAAGCCACTGCCTTGCTTTTTAGGCTTGCGCCCTGTGAAGGCTTCTTCACTGTCGCCGAAGTCAATATCGCTCATGCGATTGGCGTCGGCGCGGGCCATGTATTTTTGCGCAACGGCGGAACTTTTGGACTCTTGTGGAGCGGCTGAAGCTGGCGCAGCCCCTTGCGGGCCAGACTGTTGAGGGACGTGTTTGTAAACCACGTGCTCTTTGTGCAGGCCAGAGCGTTCGTCATAATTGTCACGAACGACCTTAATGCCGCTCAAACCTGGCATGGATTCGAGGGTTTTTGCCTCTTCGATGGCATCATCACGGGCGGCCGGTGGGAATTGCGCATGGATGCGCCATTTCCCGCCTTGCATCACCTGGACTTCGTAGCTGGTTGAATTCACCCGAAATTATCCTTCAGCTACGGCTCTTAGGGCCGCACCAATACAACATATTGGCCTGGATTCTGGCATTTCAGACCATTAAGTGTGCGATTCTAAACAAAAAATAGTTTCTGGGAAATGAAGACTTGAGTATTCAGCCCAGCTTTTTCAATTTGAGGCGGGCACGACGAAGGGGGCGCTGGTGACTGAACACCAGCGCCCCCTAAATCCGTTCAGGAGATCAAAAGACTTAACCCTTGAGGCCCAAGCCTTTGAAACGGTTGTTGAACTTGGCAAGCTGGCCGCCGCTATCAAGCAGGCGGTGCACGCCGGTCCAAGCCGGGTGGGTCTTCGGATCGATGTCGAGCTTCATGGTGTCGCCTTCTTTGCCCCACGTCGAGCGGGTGGTGAAGGTGGAACCATCAGTCATTTCGACTGTGATCTCGTGATAGTCAGGGTGAATGTCTTTTTGCATCATTCTGCTCCAAAATAAGAGCGCCTATATAACCACCTCTCCCCTGCGAAGCAAGGGGAAATGGCGGGTTGGATCAATTTTATTTCAATTATGTTTCCGCCTCTTAAGCCTTGCCGCGCCTGATTTTCGGGGCTAAGACATTTTGTGCAACATTTCGCAAAAGGACCGTCAGCCCATGGATGCCACAGCCTTCGAAAATTTGGCCGAAGAAACCCTGGAAAACCTGTTCGAAGCCATTGACGAGGCCATCGGTGATGACGCCGATGTGGACTTTGACAACGGCATCTTAAATATCGAATTGGAAGACGGTCGCCAATACGTTATCAACAAGCACGGGCCGAACATGCAAATCTGGATGTCGTCCCCGTTCAGCGGGGCGACGCACTATGCCTATGACGAAGGGGCGTCTGCTTGGGTCTCCACACGGGGCGGAGATCCGCTTTTGGACGTGCTCAATGCGGAAATTGGAAAGATTGCAGGAGAGAGCGTTTCGCTCTAATCAATCGGCGCTGAACGGTCTTCTTCGGCTGCCACAGCCACGGCTTCGTCCTTCGCCGCTTGGTTTTCTTTGAGCGATTTCAGGCCCAAATAGGCCACCAAGAGCATCATCACGGCGCCTGCATAATACGGCCACTCTTTCCCCAATTGCGCGAAGAACACACCGGCCCACGCGGGTCCCAGAACCCGGGCCATGGTCGTGGCGGAGCGCGACACCCCCATCATCATGCCTTGTTCGCCCGCCGGGCTTTTTAAGGATATCAGGCTGTTGAGTGCTGGATTGATGACGGAGAACCCGTACGCAACGATGGTCATGGCCACCAATAATATGGGCAACGTGGTGGAGAACGGAATCAACGCCATGCCAATCGCCAAAGCCAGTGCGCCTTGAACGATTAAGTTGCCTTCGCCAAAGCGCTTGGTCAGACGCCCCACTGCGCCGCCTTGAAGCGCGGCGGCGATGATGCCGATAAACGCAAACAGATAACCGTTTTGTTCCGGCCCCCAACCCAGTTGTCGGCGCGACCACATGGCGAAGGTGGTTTCCATGCCCGCAAACACGAACGTCGCCAAAAACGAAATGATCAGCAACAAGCCGATGCCGGGACGTTGGCTGGCTTCGCTGATTTGTTTCCAGCGGTTGGGGCGCGAGCCGGATTTGGCGGCCTCGCGGACCTCTGCAGGTAGGGATTCTTTAAGCTTCAGGACCGTCAGCACAAACGCCACGAACGACAGCCCTGCAGCGACAAACGCGGGGGTTTGGAAATCGGCGTTGAGCGGATCAGGCCCGGCCAAAATGCCACCGATGGCGGGGCCGACGATGAAGCCTAGGCCAAAGGCCGCCCCCACCAGTCCCATGCCCTTGGCGCGGTTTTCTGGCGTGGTGATATCGGCGATGTAGGCAAACGCGGTGGAAATGTTGCCCGCCATCAAGCCCCCCACCAAGCGCGCAGCGAACAGCATCCACATGGTTTCGGCAAAGCCCAACCAGATATAAGACAACACCGCGCCGAACAGCGACCAGATCAACACCGGACGGCGCCCAATGGTGTCGCTCAGCCGTCCCCAAAAGGGTGCGGCGACAAACTGGCCCAAGGAATAGACCGCCATCATCAGCGACACGGTGAAGGGATCGGCCTGGAAATGCTCACCATAAAAGGGCAGCAACGGAATAACGATACCGAAGCCGACCAAGTCGATAAAAACAATCAAGAAAAGAATGAGCATACGAAAGCTTTAAGTATTCCAGGGGATGAGAATTAGTTTATAGCGGTTCAAAGGCGCAGCGGCTAGCCCTGACTTAGCGTTGCGTCAGTTTCAGCTCGATCCGGCGGTTGCGGGTGAGCGCTGCGGGGCTTTTGCCGGGAGCAAGGGGCTGGTATTGGCCGAAGCCCGCTGCGACAAGGCGATTGGCGGGCACACCTTGGTCGATGAGGAATTTCACCACCGAAATGGCGCGCGCCGAGCTGAGCTCCCAGTTCGACGCAAACTTCAAGTTCTTGATCGGCACCACGTCCGTGTGGCCGTCGACACGCATGACCCAGTCGATGTCGTCGGGGATTTCTTTTTTGAGATCCAATAGTGTGGCGGCGAGACCGCGCAGTTGATCGTAAGCGCCGACGTTGATCTCGGCCGCTCCGCTGGCAAACAGGACTTCGGATTGGAACACGAAGCGGTCGCCGACGATTTCGATGCCTTCCTGCGCGCCTAAGATTTTTGCCAAGCGGCCGAAAAATTCTGAACGATAGCCTTGAAGCTCCATGACCTTTGACGCCAGCGCCGCGTTTAAGCGTTTGCCGAGCGACACGATCTGTGCGTTTTGATCTTTGGCTTTGACTTCGGCGGCGTCGAGCGCTTGGTTGAGACTTGCGATTTGGTCGCGCAGCTCACCCATTTGGCCGTTGAGCATGGCGATCTCGGCGCGGGCACTCTCAGAAAGTTCTTGTTCTGCCAATAAGGATTTATCTTTTTCATCCAAGTCAGACGCCAACTTGCCGATGTCGTTTTCCAGCTGTTTTTTTAGCGCTTCGAGCTTCACCACATCACCGACCAAGCGCGAGATTTCGGCTTTGCCCTCTTCGATGGCGAGTTTCAGTTTATCGCTTTCGGAAATGGTGGATTGGAGTTCCCCGGACAGGCGCGAGACATCACCGCGCAGCTTGGTGTTAGCTTTGCGTTCCAACGCCAACATGTCCACCAGTTCCGCCACTTCACGGTCGAGCTTTTTCAGCGCATTGTCACGGCCCGACAGAGCTTCGCCCAAGAAGAATTGAGCCAGCACAAAAACCAAAAGCAAAAAGATGATGACCATCAACAGCGATGCCAAGGCATCGACGAAGCCGGGCCATATGTCGGCTCTGTTGCGGTTGCGGCGAGATAGCGCGGCCATGGAAGGTGTCTCCTCGCGCTTTAAGCGTCACCGCGTCCGGCCATGGTGCGGGCCAGGAGTTTGATTTCACTGCGCACTTGGCCGACTAGTTCTTCACGGCCCGAGCGGGTTTCTTCAAGCATGCGCGAAACGGCCAAGTCAATGTTGCGGATATGGGTGCGGGTGGCTTCGTCCATGCCGCCGCCGCCACTGCCGACGCCATCGGCCAGACGTTCAAGGCTGGGTTTGAGCTCCATATGCGTTTCGGCCAGCTTCTTCATGATGACCTGCTCGGTCTGCATGAAGTCGGTAATGGTGCTCATTTTTTCCGTCAGCTGCGTCAACGCTTCGGACGTATGAATACGGGTTTCTTCACCGCGCGCCATGGTGCGTTGCAGGTTTTCCAGGCTTTCTGCCGTTTGTTCCAAAAGCGCTTCGACATAGGCCGGAACGGTTTGGTCGCCGTCGGCGCTGAGCGTGCCGCCGGATAGTTTTGCCAAGCTTGCCAGCCAGTCTTCCAATTCCGTGTAAAAGCGGTTTTGCGCTTGGCCCGTGGTGAGGTCCAAAAAGCCCAAGATAAGCGAACCCGCCAAACCGAACAGGGAGCTGGAAAACGCTGTGCCCATGCCTGCCAGAGGGGCTTCGAGACCTTGTTTTAAATCGTCGAACATGGATCCGGTGTCGCCACCCGTAATCTGAATGTTGGCGATCACATCACGAATTGCGCCTAAGGTGTCCAACAATCCCCAAAAGGTACCCAAGAGGCCTAAGAACACCAACAGACCGATGGTGTAGCGCGAAATGTCGCGTTGTTCGTCCAAGCGCGACGCTATGCCGTCAAGCACCGAGCGCAACGCCATGGCGCTGAGTTTAATTTCGGAACGTCCCGCGACCATGGCCGCCAAGGGTGCCAGCAGGCGTGGTGCTGGTGCAGGCGATTTGGGTTTAGGCCCATCGGTGGAGGCAATATGGGGGCGTTGGGCTTCGAGCGAACGGCTTTCGCGAAAGCTTTCAATCCATTTAACTTCAGGGCCCAGTTGAATGACTTGGCGGAAGTTATAGCCCATGCCCAAAACAAACACACCGACGATCAAACCGTTCAAGGGTGCGTTGGCCATGAAGGCCGCCATCAAAGGCTGATACATGGCTCCAGCGGCGCCGAACACGACGATCAAAAACAGCACCAGGCGTAAAAGGAAACGGTGTGGATTGGACATCTGTTCAGTTTCCATGGGCGCGCACGTCTCTATCTTTTGGCTATGGCGAAGGATTTAAGTTGGCGTTAGGACCGATTTCACCGTTCTACAACCGTGATGTCGACGCGTTCCGTTTGCGGGTCGGACGATTTGTTGCCCAATGCCCGAACGTCAATGCGGGTTGAGCGCACGCCGTTTTCAATCAGGAACGAACGCACCGCCAAAGCACGGGACAAGGACAAACGCCGTGCCGCGCTGGCGGACATATCGGGGTTGGCGGCGTATGCCAACAATTGCAGACGCATATCGTCTTGGCTTTGGAGTTTGTTGGCAATCTCAGCCAATTGATCCCGCGCCGCAGGCGGCAGTTTGGAGGAGTCTGCGTCAAACAAGATGCGCAGGCTCTGCCCATCGGTCAACGAACCGGTAGAGGGCGGAACGGCGGCAACGTCTTCGACCGTTTTGGCCTTTGGCGGGATAACCATGGAGGCTTCAACGTCTTTGACCGTAGCAGGCGCAGAGGCGGTGTCGGTTTCGTCGTGTTCAACGGCTGCGGGCGGAGGTGTCAGTGCGGGCTCCGGTTGGGGAGCAGGCGCTGCAGGCGGCGTGGGGGCCGCAGCGACTTCTTTGATTTCGTCGGAAGCGGGCGGCGGTGGTGGCGGGGCTTCCAATTGAACAGGTTGCTTCACCTCTTCTTGAGCCGGTTCAGCCTTGGCGACCTCTTCGACAGCTTCTTTCGCCGCTTCGCTGACTTCTACGACAGGTGCAGGTGTTGGAGCCGGCGGGGTCGCCTCAACGGGTTTTACGGGTTCAGGCGCAGCAGGCACATTTTCCAAAATGGTGGCAACGTCTTGTTTTTCCGCTGGGGCCTGGACTGGAGCAGGGGTGGGAGCTGGGGCCGGAGCAGGCTCAGGCGCAGCTGCAACTTCCGGTGCGGGCTCAGGCATCGGTTTTGGCGCTTCGATTTCAGCCATGGGGGGCGGCGGCGGGGTGATGGGTTTCATCGCCACGGGCGGCACAGGCGCGGGAAGCCGTTCGGGTATGGGTTCCAGCTTGGGCATCGGTGCGATCGGCTGCGATTGCGGTTTCGCGACGGCGGCGCGAACCGGAACCTCAATGGGTTTGGTTTGCGGCGGAAGCTTAAATTGAGAGGTGGGCTGAATATGCAGGCGAGAAACCGGCATTTTTTTGCCCGGGGTCTTATAGCCGCCCGCCGCGTAACCACCCGTGCTGGATTGTGTCATCGGAGCAGTGCCCATGGGCGCTGGCGCTCCCATTTGCGGGGCCAGTCCACCATCGTTGAGAACGCTGAGATCGACATGAACGTTGGGGTCCGCCAAATCCACCACAAAATTGGTTTGCGCACTTGAAGGTGCGGCACTGGCAGTGATCAAACCAATGGCAAGAGCCGAAATGCTCAATCGCCGTGGGTCCAAGCCTTTGGCCAAGATGCGTCGTGCAACCTGGATATTGTGGCGTTTTTTCATAGTGTTATCTCTCCCCCGACCTTCGCGCACCTTGTTTCGAACCAAGAGTTTTGCGCGAATCCGAACGCTCTCAATTGGCAAACACCATAACAACGCGCCCACGCTCAGACAACAGCTTTGGCTAGCGCGGAAAACATCAGGTTTTTAGGCGGATATCAGGGCTATTTCACCAACTTGGTGAGCAAGGGGTGAACCTTCTGATTAGCGGCGATGACAGAGCCGGTTTCCATCACCTTGCGCTTGCCTTCAATATCGCTGACCAGACCGCCAGCTTCGCGCACCAAAGTGATGCCTGCACAGATGTCCCACGGGTTCAATCCGGCTTCCCAATACCCGTCGTAACGCGCAGCTGCAACGTACGCCAGATCGAGCGCCGCCGAACCAAACCGGCGGATGCCGGAAGACACGCTGGTGACCGAATTGATACGGTCCAGGTAACGGTCTTTGTCTTTGACTTTCCCCATGAACGGAATGCCCGTGGCAAATAGGCATTCGGCGAGCTTTTCACGACCCGAGACGCGCAAACGACGGCCGTTCAAAAACGCGCCCTGGCCTTTTTCAGCCCAAAACATTTCGTCGACGATGGGATTGTAAACCACCCCAGCAAACGGCTCGTTGTCGCGCAATAAACCAATGGAAATGGCAAAGTGCGGGATGCCGTGCAAGAAGTTGGTGGTGCCGTCCAAGGGATCGATGACCCAAGTGTTCGACGTGTCTTTGCCTGCGATATCGTCGCCTTCTTCCAAAACGAAACCGTAATCGGGGCGTGCTTTGGAAAGCTCTTTGACCAAGGTCTCTTCGGCTTTTTTGTCCGCAATGGAGACAAAGTCCGCCGGCCCTTTTTTGGACACCTGCAGGTTTTCGACTTCACCGAAGTCGCGCACCAGACGGCGGGCTGCTTTTTGGGCCGCGGCCGTCATGACGTTCAAAAGGGCAGAGCGGGGATGAGCCATGGTCTTGGTCTTTCTTAATCTGGCTGTGTAATCGGCAGGGCGGCGCAGGACTTAGTCCTTCGCGCGTTCCACGTAAGAGCCGTCTTCGGTGTTCACAACGATGCGGGTGCCGGTTTCGATGTGCGGCGGCACCAAGGTGCGTACGCCGTTGTCCAACGTAGCCGGTTTGTAGCTGGAAGACGCCGTTTGGCCCTTGACCACGGCGTCGGCTTCGGTGACTTCGCAGACCACCGTTTGCGGCAGCGCAATGCCGAGCGGGCGCTCTTCATGGCTTTCGACTTCGACGTTCATGCTTTCTTGCAAATACGGGATCTGGTCTTCGCCGATGAAGTCGGCGGGCAGATCGATTTGTTCGAAGGTTTCGTTGTCCATGAAGGTGTACGTTTCACCGTCAGTGTAAAGGAATTGGTACGCACGCTGTTCCAGCACCGCACGCTCAACCGTTTCAGAGGAACGGAAGCGTTCGTTGAGCTTGGTATTGCTTTCCAGGGCCTGTAGTTCAACTTGCAGGTACGCCCCGCCTTTGCCGGGCTGGGTGTGTTGGATTTTCACCGCGCGCCACAGGCGGCCTTGATGTTCGATGACCATGCCGGGACGGATGGCGTTACCGTTAATCTTCATGACTTCACCAATGAAAGAACTGAAACAAAAAACTCAGCCCCAATTGTGGGCCGAAACCGCGCGGAAGCTAGCACTCACGCGGTCTGGACGCAAGCACAAGGGGCTTAGTCGTCTTCTTTTTCGACGACCACGCGGTCGCGCCCTTGGCGCTTGGCTTCGTAAAGGGCTTCGTCGGCACGGAAAATCAGTTTGTGGGCGTTGTCGCCTTGGCGATAGGTGGACACACCGATGGACATGCTGATCTGTCCGACGACTTCGCCGGAGGTGGTGTTCTTCAGTTTTCGCGAACCGATGGATTTGCGCACGGAATCGGCTACGGAATAAGCGTTCTCCAACGTGGTGTTGGGCAAAATCGCAGCAAACTCATCACCGCCCCAACGCGCGACCACATCGCCACCCTTCAGGTTCTGCTTGAAGTCGCTGGCCACCAAGCGCAAGACCTGATCGCCAATGTGGTGGCCCAAAGTGTCGTTGACGTTTTTAAAGTCATCAACGTCGGCCAGCAGGACAGACACTTGATTGTTAAAGTCGGAAAGCGATTCTAAAATCGTCTTCAAAGCCTCTTCAAAGCGCTTGCGATTGCCAATCCCGGTGATGGGGTCGAGCATGGAATCTTTTTTGGTTTTTTCAAGCTGCTGCGTGAGGTCGGTGATCTCAGAGGAATAATCCGAGAGCTTGTCTTCGAAACTGCGCCCGTGATCGACCACTTCGGTGATCTGTTGGCGGATCGTATCCAGCAGTTCTTGAATGGCTTCGCCATTTTTGCCCGGCATTGGGTTTTTGATGTAGGGTGCGTTTTCTTTTGCAATCGAATCAATGGCTTGCACAACGCTTTCCAGGCCGCTGGTAATGCGCCCGGCGCTGGTGTGTAAGTCGCTGATCGACTTAACGAAATCGTTTGCACTGCTCACGTTTGTCGCTCACGTTTGTCTGGCCCCATCAAATTAAGCCAATTTAACTTAATCTACAGCTTATTTAGGCGAAATTGTCAGGTTTTTGGACCATTGTCTACGTCCAATTGTATTTTTAAAGTGCGCTCAACGTTTTGATCGCCGCTCCCGGCCCATCAGCATGATCCCAGACATAGGAAATGACGGCGATAAATTCAGCTCCGGCCTCGATCAAGGGCGGGGCATTTTGCGCTGTAATGCCGCCGATGGCGACGCAGGGCACGGTGGTCATTGTGGTCCAAATCTCGAGGATTTCAGGATCGGCCTGGGTTTTTGCGGTCTTGGTGTCCGTGGGATAAAATGCGCCGAACGCGACATAATCCGCACCGTCTTCTGCAGCCTCCATGGCCAAGTGACGCGAATTGTGACACGTCACACCAACGATGGCGTCTTTGCCGACGATTTGGCGGGCCTGTTTGGCCGTCATGTCGTCTTGGCCCACGTGCACGCCGTCGGCGCCGATTTCAGCTGCCAGCTCTGCGTCGTCGTTGATCAAAAACGCGACGTCGCGGCTTTGCGCTTCGGGCATCAAGATTTGTGCGGCACGGCGCACCTCGTCACGGGGGGCTGGCACGCCGTCTTTGGATTTCATGCGCAACTGCACACAAGCCACGTCGCCTGCGTCCAAAGCTTCAACAAACTTTGAACGGAAGACTTCGGGATCGAATTTGGGCGGGGTGATCAGATAGATTTGTATGCTCATGGCTGCATCATACGCGGGCGCGTCGTTTGCGCCTAGCGCGATGTGCTAAAATTCGATACGGTTTGCGCGCGCCAGGCCAGTAAGAGACGATACATATGCTCCTTCGCATAGCGGTTTTTGCCGTGCTCACACTTGTGTCCTTTAAATCTGAAGCTTGCGGGTCGTGCTTGGTGGAAGAAATAGCCTTCGACAACCCGCTTGGCATTATTGGCACCTTGGACGGTGGTTGGGATGCCGACAAACCGTCCATCACGGTACAGCGCGTGCTCAGAAACGAGGTCGAGGGCTTAACGCTCAAAAACGGCGATCAACTGCCGTTTTCTCTCACGTGGCGCAAAAGCTCATTGTGAAAGCCAAGCTGAAAAAGCGGAACCCTAACCTCGAGACCCGCACCGAAGGCATTTGGCTGTTGGATTACAAAGATGGTGTGGCCAGCGTCAAAAGCTATGGACAGTTGATGCCCTTGAAGGAAAATCCGCAGTATGTGGATGCGGTGCTGGGTAAACTTGATGAGAACTGGCCCGGCCTGAAACAGCTCGAACTGCGCACATTGCCCGCGTCCCAGCTTCCCGCCAAGGGCTTTTCCAAGTCCAATCGCCTCACAAAATAGCCCACAAAAAAAGCGGAGCCTACCCTATAAACTCCAGGGGGCCCCGCTTTCTTTTTAAGTCCGGCTAGACTTAGTTTGCAGCGACGTGCTTCACAAAGCGCATCATGTTGCAGGTGTAGCCGTATTCGTTGTCGTACCAGGACACAACTTTGACGAACGTGCCGTCCAGTTGGATGCCGGCTTCGGCGTCGAAGATGGAGGACTGAGCGCAATCGACGAAGTCGGTGGAAACGACTTTTTCGTCGGTGTAGCCCAAGGTGCCAGCCATATCGCCTTCGGAAGCAGCTTTCATGGCAGCGTTGATTTCGTCCATGGTGGCTTCTTTGTCCAGCTCGCACGTCAGGTCAACCACGGAAACGTCAGACGTCGGGACGCGGAACGCCATGCCCGTCAGTTTGCCGTTCAGTTCCGGCAACACAACGCCAACAGCTTTAGCCGCACCGGTGGAAGACGGGATGATGTTTTCCAAGATGCCACGACCGCCGCGCCAGTCTTTCATGGACGGGCCGTCAACGGTTTTTTGCGTTGCGGTTGCTGCGTGAACGGTGGTCATCAAGCCGCGCTTCAGACCCCAGTTGTCGTTCAGGACCTTAGCGATCGGAGCCAAGCAGTTGGTCGTGCAAGATGCAGCGGACACGATGGCTTGACCGGCGTAGTCGTTGTGGTTCACGCCGTAGACGAACATCGGGGTGCCGTCTTTGGAAGGTGCGGATTGAACAACTTTCTTGGCGCCAGCGTCGATGTGCTTTTGGCAGCTTTCTTCGGTGAGGAAGAAGCCGGTGGAATCGATCACGATGTCAGCATTGACGTCGCCCCACTTGAGGTCAGCCGGGTCGCGCTCTGCGGTCAGGCGGATGGTTTTGCCGTTAACAACCAGATTGTTGCCGTCAACTGCGATGTCGCCGCTGAAACGACCGTGAACACTGTCGTACTTCAGCATGTATGCAAGGTATTCGGCGTCCAACAGATCGTTGATGCCGACGACTTCGATGTCGCTGAATTCTGCTTCGTCAGTGACCGCACGAAACACCATGCGACCGATGCGACCGAAACCGTTAATACCAACACGAATGGCCATAAGATTAGCTCCCTAAAAAACTCAAATTTTGTGTTCAGATGATTAAGTTGAGCTTTTTCTAACATAAGGGCTTCGCGGCACGAACACCCCGGCGGGTTGCGGGCAACCAACTCCTAAGGGTAGGGCTGGTGTGGACAAAAGGCGTCAACCGATTGAAATGCCTGGAAACCTTATGGAAACGTCTCAAAATCATCCCACAGCAACGATGATGGTCCGCACAATGCCCGGCCTGCCCAGTGGGGTCAATCCCCTATGTTTCGCGTGGGTAGGTGTTTTGCATCAAGCGGGTAGGTTTGTGCAAAAGTTCTGCATAAAGACGCGGATATAAGTGGTTGAGGTGGTTGACGATCCCATGGGCACATGCCTATTCTCAGCCTCACTTGTCGGAGTTATCTAGGAAATTTGTCGTGAGCGCGCCAGACCGCTTAAAAGCAGCCGAAGACCGCCTGAGCCAAGCCATTGGCCGACTGGAAGCCGCCATCGCTTCCAAGCCTTCGGATTCTCCTGACGCATCGGCGCTTCAAAATCAAATTGATGCCCTTGGCCGCGAAAATCAGGAATTGCGCTCTGTTTTGGGCAGCACTTCAGCGCGCTTGGACGGGACCATCGCCAAGTTTAAAGCTAAGCTTGAAGCGTAGAAGGGGCGGAACGTGGCAAAAGTTTCCATCACGATTAATAATGAAACCTACGACATTGCCTGCGCGGATGGGGAAGAACAGCATATTCTCAATCTCGCCGGCGCGGTCGACGCCAAGGTTGGTGAGTTGGTCGCCGCCATAGGTCAAGCCGGCGAAGCGCGCTTGCTGGCCATGGCTGGATTGTTGATGGCCGATGAATTGGCCGAACTCAATAGCGAAGGGCCGTCCGCCCCCCCTCAGCCCACATCGAGCGTGGATGAAGAACAGCTCGCCCAAGCACTTGAATCCATGGCCGTGCGCATCGAAAGCATTGCGTCTGAGCTGGAGAACGCCTAAGTTCCGCAAGGACGGTCCGCTGCGCAATGCGTGGGGCCACGACATTCCCTGGGGCTATAAGTCTTCCTCGGGAGCTGTCCCTGCCGGACTCGTGGGTTCGGCATCACGGCGCCCACCTGCATCAGCAGGCCACAGAGGATTGCAACGGCTAACGGTTGCTGCGGCACCGTCCACCTTATTTCTGGAATTGACCCTACTTCTGGAATTGACCATGCGAGAAGTCAGCCCCAAAGATCATCTGCGTGTGCGCGCCAAAGAGCTGCGCGCCGAGGCCGCCGAGGCTTTGGGCGACGACGGTGTGCGGGGCTTTTTCGAAAACCTTTTCAAAACTTGGAACGCGGCGTCTGCGGCTTATGAGGACGAACCGATCTTGGCGGGGTACTGGCCCATGGGCACGGAAATGGACGTCCGCCCGGCCATGGTGGCATTGGACCGCATGGGCGTTTTGATGACCCTTCCAGAAGTGGCTGGTAAAGATCGCCCGTTGCGCTTTCGTGCGTGGCGGCCGGACGAGGCCTTGGTCGAAGGAGATCACGCAACGTACCATCCCGAACACACCGCGCCATTGATGCGCCCCGACGTTTTGTTGGTGCCTCTGTTGGCGTTTGACCGAAAGGGCTTTCGTGTGGGCTGGGGAGGGGGCTATTATGATCGCACCATCGAAGTGTTGCGCAAGACCGGAGCGTGCACGGCGGTCGGTGTCGCTTACGGCGCCCAGGAAGTTGACCAAGTGCCGACAGACCCATATGACCAGCGCCTGGACTGGATCATCACCGAACAAGAAGTGATAGAAATTCAATGAAGGTTTTGTACATCGGGGACGTTGTGGGGAAATCGGGCCGCAAGGCCGTCTTGGATCACATGCCCAGATTGCGCGCAGAGCTGGAGTTGGACTTCGTCGTTGTTAACGGGGAAAACGCGGCCCACGGTTTTGGTATTACAGCTGCGATTTGCGAACAGTTTTTCGAATCCGGTGCAGATGTCATCACCACCGGCAATCACGCCTGGGATCAGCGCGAAATCATCGATTTCATCGACACCGAGCCCCGCTTGCTGCGCCCGGTGAATTACCCCGAAGGCACGCCCGGTAAAGGCCTGGGGGTTTACAAAACCAAGGACGACAAAACCGTGGTGGTGATCCAAGCCATGGGGCGTTTGTTCATGGATCCGCTGGACGACCCGTTTGCCGCCGTCAGCACGGCGATGCTCAACAAACGTCTGGGGGAAACGGTGGATTTTGTCCTGATCGACATCCATGCCGAAGCCACCAGCGAAAAAATGGCCATGGGGCATTCATTCGACGGGCGCGCGTCGCTGATTGCGGGGACCCACAGCCATATCCCCACGGCGGATGCGCAAATCTTGCCGAACGGAACGGCGTACCAAACTGACGTGGGCATGTGTGGGGACTACAATTCCGTCATCGGCATGACCAAGGAACCGGCCATTGGGCGCTTTACGTCCAAAATGCCAACCCAGCGTTTAGAGCCTGCCTCGGGCGAGGGGACGCTGTGCGCCGTTTATGTCGAAACCGATGATACAACGGGCTTGGCGATACGCATCAGTCCTGTGCGCCTAGGCGGTCGGTTGGCGGAAATCACGCCTTAAAATCAGAAAGAAAATCCGAAGCGAATGCCAAGCGTGTCCATGCCCTCGTTCGGGCTGGCCAGCCACGCATTGGAGACGTGATCGTAAAAGAGCGACACGCTTTTGTCCTGCGCATAGCTGTAGCTCAGCTCAAAGGGAAAATAAAACAACACCTCAGAGCCTAACGCTTTGCGGTCATTGCGGGTGAGCTTGGTGTTGCCGTTATGGACAGCACCGCCCACGCCCAAGGCGAATTGCACGTCATCGGTCAAATCTTTTTCCCAACGTGCGGCGATATATGCTTTTGAGGTGTCACCGCCCGAATTCAGGCTGGCCCCGACAGCAGGGCGAACGGTACCGGACAAGAACGCCGTGCTCGGTTCAAGAATGGCTTCCAGGTTCAAGTCCACACCGCTTTCGCGATTCGTGCCGCTCCACAGACCACCCGTATCATGGTGCAAAAGGCCCAGTTTGACTTCGTGTACAAGGTCTGCAGCCTGACTGGGAAGCCCGATCGACGCGACTAGAATTGCGCTAAAGGCGAATAGGGATAAGGATTTGAAAATGTGAAACATCTTGACCGCTCGTTTGTGTGACAATACGGGGAGTGTAGGGCTAACGCGCGTTTCACGCAATGGGCGCGTTCATGTCGGCGCAAGAGGGGCTAAATTGAAGTGAGTTCTTGCCCTGAGCCCCATGTCACCTTAGAAAACCCCTAACGTTTTCAGCTGTCCGGTGTGCTATACATACGGGACAAGATTCGGCTGCGTGCATGCGGTCTTGGTCCAGGCTTGGCCCATGTGCGCGCTCAGACAGTTTTAAAAGACCAAGGCGAAGAGTTATGGCAGGCCATAGTAAGTTTAAGAACATTATGCACCGCAAAGGTGCGCAGGACAAAAAACGCGCAAAAGTCTTTGCGAAACACGCGCGTGAAGTTTACGTCGCGGCGAAATCCGGCATGCCGGACCCGGACAAAAACCCACGGCTGCGCAACGCCATTATCGCGGCGCGTGCCGACAACACGCCCAAAGACAATATCGAGCGCGCGATTAAGAAAGCTTCGGGTGGCGATGGCGAAAACTACGACGAAATTCGTTACGAAGGCTACGGCCCCGGTGGTGTCGCAGTGATTGTCGAAGCGCTCACAGACAACCGCAATCGTACGGCTTCGGAAGTGCGCTCGACCTTCACCAAGCACGGCGGTAACTTGGGCGAGACCGGTTCGGTCGGTTTTATGTTTGAGCGCACAGGCGTCATTGAATATGCCGCCGACGCAGCGGACGCCGACACCATGTTCGAAGAAGCCTTGGAAGCTGGTGCGGCGGATGTGACGTCTGACGACAACGGTCATGTCATCACCTGCGATCCGGATGATTTTTCCGGCGTGCGCGACGCTTTGATCGAAAAGTTCGGCGACCCGACGGGTGCGCGTTTGGAATGGGTGCCCAACACCACGACCGAACTGGACGAACAGCAAGCCAGCACCATGCTGAAGCTGATCGATACCTTGGAAGACAACGACGATGTTCAAAACGTGTCGTCCAACTTCGAAGTATCTGACGAAATCATGGAGAAGCTGAGCGCTTAGGCGGTCCGGCGAGGAGCATAGCGCATGCGCATCATCGGCATCGATCCGGGATTGCAGCGCACCGGTTGGGGCGTCATAGAAGCACGCGACAACCGTTTAAGCTTCGTCGCCGAAGGCACCGTGACCTCGAACGCCAAAATGGCTTTGGCTGACAGGTTGATGGAACTCCACGACGGTCTTGAGGAGGTCATCACCACGTGGGAGCCTGGTGAGGCCGCCGTCGAAGAAACCTTCGTCAACAAGAACCCGACCTCGACCCTGAAGCTTGGCCAAGCGCGCGGCATTGCGCTTTTGGTACCGGCGCGTTTGGGCTTGTCAGTGGGTGAGTACACGCCGAACTTGGTGAAAAAAACCGTCGTGGGTGCAGGTCATGCGGCCAAAGAGCAAGTTCTCATGATGGTGAAAACCTTGCTCCCGGGCTCCGGCAATGCAGGTCCCGACGCCGCCGACGCCTTGGCCGTCGCGATCTGTCATGCCCA
Organism: Magnetovibrio sp. PR-2; assembly: GCF_036689815.1. Lineage (NCBI taxonomy): Bacteria > Pseudomonadati > Pseudomonadota > Alphaproteobacteria > Rhodospirillales > Magnetovibrionaceae > Magnetovibrio > Magnetovibrio massiliensis. The sequence continues at coordinate 322,750 of NZ_JBAHUR010000005.1, forward strand.
CCATCGTGAAACGCAAAATCGTATTGTTGCAGGGGGACGCTAGATGATCGCACTACTCAAAGGCATCATCGAAGAGGTGGGCGATGGCTGGGCTGTTGTCGATGTGAGCGGTGTTGGCTATTTGATTTTTTGTTCGACCCGCACACTCAGCCGTTTAGCGGTGGGGGAAGCAGCGTCGGTTCACGTGGAAACTCACGTGCGCGAAGATCACATTCATCTGTATGGGTTCTTAGAAACCAACGAACGCGAATGGTTCAAGGTGTTGACCACCGTTCAAGGGGTTGGCGCAAAAGTCGGTCTCGCGATTTTGTCCGTACTGTCGGGCGATGAGCTCACCCACGCTATTGCTGCAGGCGACAAAGCGCAAGTGGGCCGGGCCAACGGTGTCGGTCCGAAACTGGCCGCGCGCATCTGTACAGAGTTGAAAGACAAAGTCGCCAAGATGGCGCTGGGCCCTGCAGCCGCGCCTAAGGGTGTCAAAGTCGCGGCCAGCTCAGACGTTGCCATCGGTGGCGACAACACCCGCGATGCCGTGTCTGCCCTGGCGAACTTGGGCTACAGCCCGACGGACGCGCTCACAGCTGTGAGCCACGCGGCCTCCAAACTGAGCGAGGACGCCTCCGTTGAAGAGCTCATCAAAGGCGGTTTGGCCGAGTTGGGACCTAAGGAGCACGGCCGATGAGCGACGAAGAGCGCATGATCGACACCGAAGCTGGAAGCCTGGACAACGCTGAGCACGCGTTGCGCCCCACGTCCTTGGACGAATTTGTCGGCCAACAAAAAGTGCGTGAAAACTTAGGCGTCTTTATCGAAGCCGCGCGTGGGCGCACCGAAGCCATGGACCACACGCTGTTCTATGGCCCGCCCGGACTGGGCAAAACCACCTTGGCGCAAATCGTGTCCCGTGAACTGGGCGTGGGCTTTCGCGCAACGTCTGGCCCTGTGGTGGCGAAGGCAGGCGATTTGGCCGCGATCCTCACCAACTTGCAGCCCCGCGATGTGTTGTTCATCGACGAAATTCACCGTCTCAACCCGGTGGTGGAAGAAATTCTCTACCCCGCCATGGAAGATTTTCAGCTGGACCTGATTATTGGTGAAGGCCCAGCGGCGCGCTCGGTGCGTATCGACTTACCACCGTTCACGTTGATTGGTGCGACGACCCGTTCGGGTTTGATTTCGACACCGCTGCGCGATCGCTTTGGCATTCCGTTGCGCTTGCAGTTCTATTCACCCGAAGAGCTGATCGGCATCGTGCAACGGGGCGCGCGCTTGTTGGGCATTGAGATGACCGAAGACGGTGCGTTGGAAATTGCCCGGCGCTCGCGTGGGACACCGCGTGTGGCCGGGCGTTTGCTCCGGCGTGTACGCGACTTCGCCAACGTCGCTGGCCGTGAGGTGGTCGATGCTGTGGCGGCAGACGGTGCATTGACGCGTCTGGATGTGGACAAAGCGGGGCTCGACAATATGGACAGGCGTTACCTGTCTTGCATTGCTGAAAACTACGGCGGTGGACCCGTTGGCGTGGAAACCATTGCCGCGGCCCTGTCCGAACAACGCGACACTTTGGAAGACGTGATCGAACCTTACTTGATCCAACAAGGTTTCTTGATGCGCACGCCGCGCGGGCGCGCGTTGACCGCACAAGCGTTTCGCCACATTGGCTTAAAAGCACCCAAAGAAGCGGCGCAGCTGGAGCTGATTGAAGGGGGCGCGGATGACGAGCACTGATCTTGCCGGCCGCGTCGACGGTCACACCTTCGTCATGCCTGTGCGCGTATATTACGAAGACACGGATGCGGGCGGTGTCGTTTATTACGCCAACTATTTGAAATTCGCCGAGCGCGCACGCTCTGAGATGCTGCGCCACTTAGGTTTGGAAAACTCAGCCATTCAAGACGAACACGGCATCGCACTGGTGGTGCGCAAGGTTTCTGCCGAATACCGCCGTCCGGCACGTCTGGACGATTTGTTGGATGTGGAGCTCAAACTCACCAGCCTGAAAGGTGCCAGAATTGAGGGTGAACAACGTATTTTGCGGGGTGATGAGCTGTTGGTAACGATTTATATCCAATTGGCCTGTATGAAATTAACGGGCGGACCGGGGCGCTTGCCCCAAAATGTCCGCAATCTTTTGCAAACGTTCGTCAAACCGGACGAAAATGAATAGGACTGGAAGTTCAATATGGAAGGCAGTGTAATCGATGCGGTGACCCTGGGTGGGTCTGTCGCTGCACCGGATTTCTCAATGATGTCATTGTTTTGGCGTGCGGATTGGATCGTCAAAAGCGTGATCGTCATGTTGCTTTTGGCCTCGGTCTGGTGCTGGGCAATCATTTTTGAAAAGCTCACCAGCTTGAAAAAGCTGAACCGCCAAGCCGACCAGTTCGAAAAGAACTTCTGGTCCGGACAAAGCCTGGACGCGATTTTCGATTCCATGGGCAACCAGCCCAAAGACCCCATGGGTGCGGTCTTCATTTCCGCCATGCGCGAATGGCGCCGCGCGGCTGAGAAAGGTCATGTGGGATCGAGTATCGCCAGCACGTCTCTGGGTGAGCGGATTGAACGCGTCATGCACATCACCGTATCGCGTGAAATGGCGCGGGTGGAACGGTACATGACGTTTTTGGCGTCCACCGGCTCGACCGCACCGTTCATCGGTCTGTTCGGCACCGTTTGGGGGATTATGAATTCCTTCCAATCCATTGCGGTGTCCAAAAATACGTCGTTGGCCGTTGTGGCTCCTGGTATTGCCGAAGCTTTGTTTGCCACCGCGTTGGGCCTTTTGGCGGCTATTCCGGCGGTGTTGGCCTACAACAAAATCTCGCGCGATTTGGAACGCTATACCGCGCGCTTGGACGGCTTTGCCGTTGAATTTTCTGCGATCTTGTCGCGTCAAATGGAAGATAAGAACTGATCATGGCGGGCATGCTCCACAATTCCGGCGGCGGACGGCACACCTTTGGCCATGCCAAAAAACGCCCCCCCATGGCGGAAATCAACGTCACGCCGTTTGTGGACGTGATGTTGGTGTTGTTGGTGATCTTTATGGTCACCGCCCCGCTGCTGACCGTAGGGGTCGAGGTTGACTTGCCCAAAACCAAAGCGGGGGCCATTAAAGGGTCGGACGAACCTTTGGCCGTCAGCATCGACCGCGAAGGTACGGTTTACGTGCAAGACACGCCGTTCGACCTAGACAAGGTTGTGCCGCGCCTGCAGGCCATTTCCAACAACAATCCGGAAGTGCGCATCTTTGTGCGCGGCGACGCGAACGTTGATTACGGCACGGTGATGCAGGTCATGGGCACGCTCAACGCCGCAGGCTTTAGCCGGGTGGCTTTGATCACCACGCAGAAGTTCGCTACGCCTCAAAAAGCGAAGAAGTAGGGGAGGCCGGGCTTGTATCGCAACGCTGCGTTTTCGGTTCTCTTTCACATCGTCCTGGTGGTCGCGGGGTACGTGGGCTTGCCGTCTTTTACAGACATTGATCACAGCCAAGATGTCCCCATCTCGGTTGAAATCATCACGGTGAGCGATCAAACCAACCTGCCGACCAAACCAAAAGACGCACCGAAAAAAGCGGAAGTTGCGAAAGCAGAACCCAAACCGCCGCCCAAACCGCCAGCCCCGCCACCGGCCCCCAAAGGGTCGGTGGAACAGCCGCCTGAACCCGAGCCCGAACCCGAGCCAGAGGTCGAAAAGGTCGCGGTCGTGGTGCCAGAGCCCAAGCCTAAAAAAGAAGCCAAGCCCAAGCCCGAGCCCAAGCCTGAGCCCAAGAAAACGGCTGCGAAGAAAAAGCGTGCGCCGACGCCCATTCCGCCGCGCCGCCCCGCACCGCCCGACCAGTTTGCGTCGGTGTTGAAAACGCTGGAAGATCTCAAAACCGCGCCGCGCCAAGAGAAAAAAGACGAGAAACAGGCCAAACCTGATTTTGCGGATATGATGAAAGACGCGCTGGCGTCGGACAATCCGCGCACGGATGTCGGTCCAGAACTCACCATCTCTGAGAAGGATTTGGTTAAGCAGCAAATCAAGCGGTGCTGGAACTTACCTGCAGGGGCTAAGAACGCGCATGAAATGCTGATCTCAATCCGTTTGGTCATGAACCCTGACGGCACGGTCCAACAATCGCGCGTTTTGAACGGCGGGCGGATGCAGACAGACCCGTTCTATAAGACCATGGCGGAAAGTGCTTTGCGCGCAACACTGGACCCACGCTGCCAACCGTTTAGACTGCCACCTGAAAAATACCAGCGATGGAAAACCATGAAGCTCAACTTCGACCCGAGGGATATGTTTGGCCTATGACACACTCTGTTCGTTTAATAGCCGTTTTGGCGTTCCTCATGCCGCTGCTGATTTCAGGGGCGGCCAAGGCTGAGCTGGAAATCAACATCACCCAAGGCGTGGCGGAACCCATGCCTGTGGCCATCGCCGATTTTTATGGCGAAGGCAAAGGGGAACAGAGACTCGGCGCGTCCGTTGCCGGTGTCATTGCGGCGGACTTAGAGCGATCGGGCCTGTTCCTGCCCATCGATAAAAAGGCCTTTATTCAAGATGTCGAAAGCCTGAACATCCTGCCGCGCTTTGGCGATTGGCGGATCATCAATGCCAAAGTCCTTGTGCAAGGCCGGATCGAAATGACCGTGGACGGGCGCATGAAAGTTGAATTTCGGTTGTGGGACGTGTTGGCCGAAACGCAAATGGAGGGCATGGCGTACTTCACCCTTCCGGGCAACTGGCGGCGTGTGGCACACATTGTCGCGGATGCCATTTACAAACGTATCACCGGTGAAGATGGCTACTTCGATACCCGCATTGTCTACATCGCAGAATCGGGTCCGAAAACCAATCGGATCAAAAAGCTCGCCATCATGGACCAAGACGGCGAGAATTATAACGAATTGACCAAAGGCCAAGATATGGTGCTGACGCCGCGCTTCTCGCCGGATCGTCAGGAAATCACCTACCTGTCCTACTATAACGGCGTGCCCCGCGTGTATATCTTCGATATCGACAGTGGCCGCCAAGAGGTTTTGGGCGATTTTCCGGGCATGACCTTTGCGCCACGGTTCTCACCGGACGGAAAATCCGTCATTTTTTCCATGACCAAGCAGGGTAATTCCGAAATTTATCTGATGGATTTGGCCACCCGACAAGAACGTCAAATCACCCATCACAGCGCCATTGATACCTCTCCGAGCATGTCGCCGGACGGCAAACGGGTGGTGTTTAACTCGGATCGTTCCGGCAAACAGCAGCTCTACGTCATGAACGTGAACGGCACGGGCGTGCACCGGATCAGCTTTTCCAAAGGCCGCTACGCCACGCCTGTCTGGTCGCCGCGCGGAGATTTGATTGCATTTACAAGAATTTATAAGGGTGAGTTCTACATCGGCGTGATGCGGCCGGACGGCTCTGGCGAGCGCTTGCTGACCAAAGGGTTCTTGGTCGAAGCCCCCACCTGGGCGCCCAATGGCCGGGTGTTGATGTTCTTTCGTCAGGAAAAATCTGACAAATATGGTCGCGGTGGGAAAACACGTATTTTCTCCATAGACTTGACCGGACATAACGAGCGGGAAGTCAAAACACCCGGTGATGCGTCAGATCCGGCGTGGTCCCCCTTGATTCCTTAGAACGCACGTCATATAGTCCCGAAAGGAAAAACCTAATAATTCCAGGGGTCAGTCTGTCTTGGATAAGTTAAGTGAAGCTGTTTGTTGACATAAAACCATCAGTTTCGAGTGTTAAAACATCGATATCCGCCCAATTTGTGGGCGCTCCAATGAATGGGAGATACCTAATGCGTTTCAAAATTGTGAGTCTGATTGCCGTTGCGGGCGTGTTGGCTGCTTGCGGCACCGCTCCGACTTCTGAAACCGCTTCGACGTCCGGTTCCGGTGCAGGTACCGGCGCAGCGAGCATCGTTCCGGGTTCCGCAGAAGACCTAAAAGTTAACGTCGGCGATCGCGTGTTCTTCGCTTTCGATCGTTACAACCTGACAGCCGAAGCCCGCTACACCCTGCAGCAACAAGCTGCTTGGATGGCTGCAAACCCGGCCGTCAATGTTGCCATCGAAGGTCACTGCGACGAACGCGGTACCCGTGAATACAACTTGGCATTGGGCGAACGCCGCGCCACCGCAGTGGTTGACTATTTGTCCACCTTGGGTGTTGCCGCAAACCGCGTTTCCTCCATCTCCTACGGTAAAGAGCGTCCTGAAGATCCGGCCTCCAACGAAACCGCTTGGGCCAAAAACCGTCGTGCTGTGACGACGCTCAAGTAAGCTGTTTCGACCGAAGTCCCGTTCGGGGCTGACCTAATCAGAGCGCCTGTCCGACCCAAAGGGGATCGGGCGGGCGTTTTGTTTTTGTGTTATCCCTGTGAAAAATCGCACCTCGCCCTAATTTCGCCGGAAATTCACCGCAAGGTCCTTATTGATCCTTTAAGGGCTCAGGCTTTAAAAAGGCGGGGTAGGCGTATTTGTTTATTGTTTTGAACCACGGACGCATTTCATGACTGTTCTTCGTATTCGTTTCGCTCTTGTCGGTGCTGCTGTTGCGGCGCTGGTGTTGTCGATTGCCGAACCTGTTTTCGCGCAAAGTTCGGATTTGCAAATTTTGCTGAACCGGATTGAGCGGTTGGAGCGCGATATCCGCACGCTGAACCGCCAGGTTGCACGCGGCGTCACGGCGGACCAAGCCGTCGCAGCCGATGCGGCCATGCCAACGGCGGTGACGCCCATGGACACCAAAGAGCTCAAAGCCGCCGGGGGCGAGGGCGCGTTGACGCGGGTCACCGTGCGCATGAACGATATGGAATATGAACTGCGCCAAACCACCGGCATGGTGGAAGACCTGACGTTCCAAATCAATCAGTTGAACCAACGTGTCGACAGCTTGATCACGGGTATGAACTATCGTTTGGGCCGACTGGAAGGCACGGCCCAAGGTGACTTTCCCGCTCCGCAACCGATGCAAACCTTTGGGGGCCAGCCAACGGTGTCTACCGCACCCAGCGTTTCGAGCGTGACCTCGGCCGGGAGATTGGCGCCGCCGACGGCGACCGAGTTGCCTGTGGAAAAAGGCACCGTCAGCAAGGATGGCACCTATATTCCGCCCAAGGGTGCAAACTTTGGCTCGCTTGGAAAAGTGTCGAAGAACTCTGTCGATCAGCTCACCAAAGAAGGTGAAACCAACCCTGCGCAAACGGCCATGGCTCCCGTTGCAAAACCTGCGGCAACGCCCGCGCCTGCAGCCGCACCGCAAAAGACCGGTGTGTTGCCCGAAGGCAGCCCCAAAGAACGCTATCAATTTGCCTTCGGTTTGATGCGTCAAGCCCGCTACACCGAAGCGGAAGCAGCCTTGAAAGAATTTATCGCCGTCCATGGTGACGATGCTTTGGCTGGCAATGCACGCTATTGGCTGGCGGAAACCTTTTACGTGCGCAAATCCTTCATGGACGCGGCGCAAACGTTTTTCGAAGCCTATCAAGGCGCACCCGGAGGCTCCAAAGCCCCCGATAGCCTGTTGAAGCTGGGCATGTCTTTGGCGAATTTGGAAAAATCTGAAGAAGCCTGCGCCACGTTCGGGAAATTGCGCAAGGAATTCACAGATTTGAAGCCCACCGTCGAAAAAACCTTGGACCGCGAAGTCAAACGTCTGAAGTGTAAGTGATGAACCCAGGCTCGCGCGCCGACACCCCTTTAACAGCCGAAGAGTTTTCTCAGCTGGTGCGGGCGTGTCGTCCGGTTGAAGCGGTGCTTCCCAACACCATCGCCGTCGCCGTTTCCGGCGGGGCTGACAGCATGGCGCTGTGTCTTTTGGCCCACGACTGGGCCCAAGACAATGGTGTGAAAGTGTGTGCGGTCACGGTGGATCACGGCTTGCGCACAGAATCTGCCGACGAAGCGCGACAAGTTGGACTTTGGCTCAAAGCGCGGGGGATAGAACACCATATTTTGACCCTGAAATGGGACCAAAAGCCCGCCGCCCGCCTTCAAGAACGCGCGCGCCAAATGCGCTATGACGCTTTGACACAATGGTGCAGGTCCCATGAGACGGACCAGGTGTTGGTGGCGCACCATTTGGAAGATCAAGCCGAAACCGTTTTGATGCGGATGCGCAAAAAGTCAGGCTTGATGGGGCTGGCCGGAATGCGGCGTTGTTTTGAACGCGATGGATTGCTTATTCACCGTCCCTTGTTGTCAGTGAAAAAATCGCGACTGTTGGCGACTTTGGAAAGGCGCAATCAAGACTGGGTTGAAGACCCGTCCAACTACAACATGGCGTTTGAACGGGTGCGTACGCGCGAAATGTTGAAGCATTTGGCGGCAGAAGGGGTTCATGCACAACGTTTGGCCGCAACGGCTGAGGCGCTGGGCAAGCTGCGCGATGTTCTGGAAGGGGCTGCAGACCCCCTGATTGTAAATCAGGTGAACGGCGTTCCCGTCACCTTGGACCGGGACCAACTGTGCCAAGCGGAGCCCGTGGTTCTCAATCTTGCACTGGCGCAGGTGTTAAAACAGGTGGGTGGTCAGGCCTATGGCCCGCAAGCAGATAAGCTGGAACGTCTAAGTCGTTGGGTTTGTGGGGTTTCTTCCCAGCCTGCACGAACTTTGGCGGGGTGTGAACTGCGCCGTGCAACGCACCAGGGGCGGGATGTCTTGACGATCCAGCCCGAACGTCCGCGAAAAGCTGTGCAAAAGGTGGGGCAATCTGATCAAAAAGTGTGAAACCGCCCTTGCCCCGATGCCTCAAAACGCTTAAATCCATGGGAACACGAACCGTCAATACTGCTTTTGAGGGCCTATTTTCCTCCCAAACAGTTGTGAAGCGCTGAAATTCAGGCTTTTATAGGAGCCCAACATTGATTGGAGCGTCTGTGGAAGCGCACTTTTGCGTCACATCGAGACGGTCAAACCATGACCGTTCGCGACCCGACTAAGGGGCGTGGACTTAAGAAAGGAAGTTGCCTTGAACTTCAGCAGAAACATCGTTTTCTGGGTCATCATCGCCGTATTGCTGTTTGCTTTGTTCAACGTGTTCCAAGGCGGTCAGCGCCAGGGCGCGGCGGCTCCGATGGTGTATTCCGATTTCTTGGCCGCAGTCGAAGCCGGTGAAGTGGCCGATGTCGCCATCAAGACCGGTAAAGCGGGAACGCAAATCACCGGTCATATGACGAACAAAACCACGTTCTCGACCTATGCGCCGGACGATCCCAAGCTTGTGGAAACGCTGTCCAAAAGCGGCGTGAAGATCGCCGCACTGCCGTCGGATGATGGGCAATTTTCCTTCACCGGTATGTTGGTCTCTATGTTGCCGTTCTTGATTTTGATCGGTGTGTGGATTTTCCTGTTCCGTCAAATGCAAGGCGGCGCAGGCGGCAAAGCAATGGGCTTTGGTAAATCCAAGGCTAAGATGCTGACCGAAAAACAAGGCCGCGTGACGTTTGAAGACGTCGCTGGCATCGACGAAGCCAAGCAAGAGCTGGAAGAAGTCGTCGACTTTTTGAAAGACCCGCACAAGTTCCAACGCTTAGGCGGTAAAATTCCGAAAGGCTGCTTGCTGGTTGGCCCTCCGGGCACCGGTAAGACGTTGTTGGCGCGCGCCATTGCGGGCGAAGCGAACGTTCCGTTCTTCACCATTTCCGGTTCCGACTTTGTCGAAATGTTCGTCGGTGTCGGTGCATCGCGTGTGCGCGATATGTTCGAGCAAGGCAAAAAGAACGCACCGTGCATCATCTTTATCGATGAGATCGACGCTGTGGGCCGCCATCGTGGCGCTGGTCTCGGCGGCGGCAATGACGAGCGCGAACAAACGCTCAACCAATTGCTGGTGGAAATGGACGGGTTCGAGTCGAACGAAGGCGTGATCTTGATCGCGGCCACCAACCGTCCCGACGTTTTGGACCCGGCTTTGCTGCGTCCCGGTCGTTTTGACCGTCAAGTCACCGTGCCCAACCCCGACATCTTGGGCCGTGAAAAAATCTTGAAGGTGCACATGGGCAAAGTTCCGTTGGCGCCTGACGTCGATGCACGAGTTGTTGCACGTGGCACGCCCGGTTTTTCCGGGGCCGACTTGGCCAACTTGGTGAACGAAGCCGCTTTGTTGGCGGCGCGTGCAGGCAAGCGCGTGGTCACCATGTCGGACTTTGAATCCGCGAAAGACAAAGTCATGATGGGCACGGAACGCCGGTCCATGGTGATGACGGACGAAGAAAAGCAGCTGACGGCCTACCACGAAGCCGGTCACGCCCTGGTCGGTATTCACATGCCGAAATCCGATCCGTTGCACAAAGTTACGATTATCCCGCGCGGACGTGCGCTGGGTGTAACCATGAACTTGCCGGAACGCGATCAATACACGTTCTCGCGCGTTCAATTGGAAAGCAAGCTCGCCATGATGTTTGGCGGTCGCATGGCTGAAGAACTGATCTTTGGCGAAGAAAACGTGACCACGGGTGCCGGCAACGACATTCAACAAGCCACCGGCATGGCGCGGCGCATGGTGACTGAGTTCGGGTTCTCCGACAAGCTGGGCCGTTTGCGCTACACCGACAACGACGAAGAAATTTTCTTGGGCCACTCTGTGACCCAGCACAAGAACGTGTCGGAAAAAACCGCCAACCTGATTGACGAAGAAGTGCGCCGCTTAATCGACGAGGCAGAAACCCACGCGCGTCGCATTTTGACCGATCACAAAGATCAGTTGGAAGCCGTCACTCAAGCCCTGTTAGAATACGAAACGCTTTCGGGTGATGAAGTCAAAGACTTGATCGATGGTAAAGGTGTCCATCGTCCGGATCCGGATGATTCGCCTTCGGACGGCGGGCGCAAAGCATCCGTGCCGACGTCCGGCAAGGGTGCTGCGAAAGAAAAGAAAGACGACAGCTCCGGTGGTTTGGGCGCAGAGCCCCAACCGGAAGGTTAACGGAGCGGCTTAATCGGAAAGCCCCGCCTGCTCGACAGGCGGGGTTTGCCGTTTTCGGGGGAAGACCCGGGGGAATGTTATGACCAAAACGTTTGCAGGTTTCGAACTTAACCGCCCGTTGATCATGGGCATCGTCAACGCCACGCCGGATAGTTTTTCCGACGGCGGTGAGCATGTCGGTGTCAGCGCCGCCGTCGAACACGGCTTGCGCTTGGTGGACGAAGGCGCGGACATTGTCGATGTCGGTGGCGAAAGCACGCGTCCCGGGGCTGAGACGGTTTCCATCGCCGAAGAGCTGGATCGCACCATCTTAGTGGTCGAACGTTTAGCTGACGCGGGTGTGTGTGTGTCCATCGATACGCGCCACGCGGTGGTGATGGAAAGTGCCCTGGCCGCCGGGGCGGAGATCGTGAACGACATCACCGCGCTCAACGGCGACCGACGTTCCATGGACGTTGTGGCCAATGCCAAAGCTTCGGTGGTCTTGATGCATATGCAAGGCAAACCCGGTAACATGCAGGCTGATCCTTTTTACGACAACGCGCCTCGTGAAGTTTTTGAATACCTGTTCGAACGTGTACAAGCCTGCGAAGAGGCGGGCATTCGCCGTGACCGTATCGCGCTTGATCCGGGGATTGGGTTCGGAAAATCCTTGCAGCACAATCTTGAAATTATGAACGAGCTTGGCATGTATGAACGACTGAACTTGCCGGTTCTGATGGGACTGTCGCGCAAAAGCTTCATTGGCGGCGTGACGGGTGAGCAAAACCCGAAGAAACGCTTGCCCGGATCCATCGCGTCGGCTTTGGCCTGCGTGCAGCGCGGCGCACACATCCTGCGCGTTCATGATGTCTTGGAAACCAAACAAGCTCTGGACGTTTGGACGGCGATTGACTTGTCCTGATTTAGGGCTTGAAAAGAACCGTAACCAAAATTTACCCCTGTTTAAGGTGGATTGGCGTAAAAGTAAGTCAAATAGTCACAAAAACGAAACGTTGAAACTATGACACGCAAACTCTTTGGCACTGATGGCATTCGCGGCAAAGCGAACGAACACCCCATGACGGCGATGACAGCTTTGATGGTGGGGCAGGCCGCTGCGCTGCACTTCAAACGCGGCGATCACCGCCACCGTGTGATCATCGGCAAGGACACACGTCTTTCCGGTTACATGTTGGAAAATGCTCTGACGTCTGGATTTTTGTCCTGCGGCATGGACGTGATTTTGTCCGGGCCCGTGCCGACGCCGGCGGTGGCGATGCTGACGCGTTCGCTGCGTGCGGATTTCGGCGTGATGATTTCGGCAAGCCACAACCCTTACCACGACAACGGCATCAAGTTTTTTGGTCCCGACGGCTACAAGCTGTCTGACGACGTCGAGATGGAAATCGAAAAGCGTCTCGACAGCAACATGGCCCCCGAATTGGCGGACGCTGCCGATTTGGGCCGGGCCAAGCGCCTGGACGACGTGGTGGGACGCTATACCGAATACGTCAAACAAACCTTCCCCAAACAGTCATCCCTTGATGGGATGAAGATCGTTTTGGATTGTGCCAATGGTGCCGCTTACAAAGTCGCGCCCGAGGTCCTTTGGGAACTGGGTGCGGAAGTCGTCAAGATCGGCGTGTCGCCCAACGGCTTCAACATCAATGACGGATGTGGATCAACGGCCACCGAAGCCATGCAGGCGGCTGTGGTCGAACACGGGGCTGACATTGGCATTGCGTTGGACGGCGACGCGGACCGGGTTTTGATTTCGGACGAAAAAGGCCAGTTGGTCGATGGCGATCAATTGATGGGTTTGATTGCTGCCGACTGGAACTGTTCAGGTCTTTTGAAAGGCGGCCATGTGGTGGCCACCGTCATGTCGAACTTAGGGCTCGAAAAGTATTTGGAAGGCCAAGACGTCGGCCTTAAACGCACCGGCGTCGGCGATCGTTACGTCGTCGAAGAAATGCGCCGCTCGGGCTGTAACGTGGGCGGGGAACAGTCCGGACATATTGTTTTGGGCGATTATGCCACCACGGGTGATGGTTTGATGGCGGCGTTGCAGGTCTTGGCGGTGTTGAGCCGCAATGGAAAGCCTGCGTCCGAGGCGTGTCGCTTGTTCGATCCGTTTCCGCAGTTGCTGAAAAACGTGCGCTTCCAAGGCACATCACCGTTGGAACTCGACAGCGTGCAAACGGCCATCGGCGATGCAGAAAAACGCCTGGATGGTACAGGCCGTGTCTTGATCCGCAAATCCGGGACCGAGCCCCTGATCCGGGTCATGGCCGAAGGCGAAAACGAAGGCCTGGTTGCCGAAGTCGTGGACGGTTTGGTCGATCTTATTTCCAAATCGGCGGCGTAAGATGGAAGGCCGTGTTCTCATCATAGCGGGATCGGACTCTGGCGGTGGTGCGGGCATTCAGGCCGACATCAAGGCCGTGACGTGTCTGAACGGCTTTGCCATGACGGCCATTACCGCACTGACCGCCCAGAACACCTTAGGCGTTCATGGGGTCATGGAAGTCCCCGAAGACTTTATCGCGCAACAAATTCAAGTCGTGTTGGAAGACATCGGTGCCGATGCCATCAAGATCGGCATGCTGCACCGTGCGCCTGTGATTGAAGCCGTTGCGAACGCGCTGGACACTTACGGTAAAGATATTCCGGTGGTTCTGGACCCCGTGATGATCGCCAAAGGCGGGCATGCGTTGTTGGAAGACGACGCGGTGGAGGCTTTAAAGACACATCTGATTCCACGTGCGGCTTTGCTCACCCCGAACATCCCCGAAGCCGAAGCGTTAAGCGGCATCAAAGTAGATGCTGTGCAGGACTTCGGCCCCGTTGGTGAACGCTTATGCAGAATTGGTGCACAGGCGACCTTGATCAAAGGTGGGCATATGGACGGCGACAACGTGGCCGACATTTTGTGGCGCGACGGGGTGGCGCCTGTGGTGTTTGAAACCTTGCGTATCGACACCCAACACACCCATGGCACGGGGTGCACCTTGGCATCAGCGGCAGCGTGTGGATTGGCACAAGGCTTCAGCCTTGTCGAAGCCATCGCGCGCGCCAACACCTATGTGCACAAAGCGATTTTGTCGGCGCCCGGATTTGGCAAAGGGCACGGCCCTTTGGACCATGCCCACACCGTCCAGCCGATGGAAGAGTAACTGACCTACATCACCATGGTCTGCGTCAGCGGTTGAGCTGATTGCGGCGTGTTCGACAAAACGTCGCGCACTTGCTTTAACGCAGACGTCAGCTTTTCCCGCGACGTGGCGGAGCCCAAACACAAACGCAGCGCACGCGGTGGGGTGGGTTGCGTGGTAATGAACGATTCCGGCCCCGCCATAATAATGCCCCGCTGGCCCAAAATACGGATGACTTCGTCCGCGTAGTGGTCTTCGGGAAGATTGAGCCACATGTGCAGCCCGGTGGGCTGGTGGGCAAAATCGTATCCTTTGAAGACTTCATAGGCGATGGCGTTGCGTGCCAGCATTTCGTCTTGGTGCCAACCGATGATTTCTTGAGCGATGCCGGAGTTGACCCAGCGCGTGGCAATTTCACCCATCAACGGCGGAGCCATCCAGCCCGTAATTTGCACGGCACGCGTCAGGGCGGCAAACAAAGCTTTGGGTGTGAGCATAAAGCCCACACGCAAGCCCGGGGCTAGGCTTTTGGCAAAGCCCGTAATGTAAATTACGTTGTCGGGGGCCAGTTGGGCGAGGGGGGGATTGCGGTCTTTGGGCTGAAAACCATAAACGTCGTCTTCGATGATGATGAAGTTGTGACGCTTGGCGATGTCGGCAATGGCGTGCAAACGTTCCATGCTCATCACCGCTGTGGTGGGGTTTTGGTGCACAGGCATGAAGTAGCCGACACGTGCGCCCGATTCGACAATGGCGGCTTCGAACGCATCGGGACGGATGCCTTCTGCGTCCATGGCGACGGGTTTCAGGCGGGCCCCCATATGGCCGGCCAAGGACGTCATGCCGGGATAGGTGAGCTCTTCGCACAACAACACATCTCCGCCTTTGATGAGCCCCAAAGCACAAGCCGACATGGCGTGCTGAGCGCCGCTGGTGAGAACTGTGTTTTCCACTGCGATATCCAGCCCGACTTGACGGACAAGTTTAGAGATCGCTTCGCGATGCGCCGCTAAACCCGGGGCGGGGTTGTATTGGGTGAGCACATCCAAACCATCCGCTTGGGACAACTCGCCAAGCGTTGCCGCTAAGGCTTTGGCCTCAGGGCCACGAGAGGGGCGGTTCATGGACAAATCGATGGAGGTGTCATCCCCATAGTCGTGATCAATGCGGTCGTTGTTGCGGTGCACGATTTGAGACTGAGTTTCATACGGATTGGGAAACACCCTGCGCAGTTCGCTCTGGTCGATGACGAACGTGCCGCTGCCGACCCGTCCGCCAGCAACGCCCCGGCGCTGCAATTCGGCGTAGGCCCGGGTGATGGTGCCGACCGTGACACCCAATCGATAGGCCAAGTCCCGGTGTGTGGGCAATTTTGTACCCGCTTCCAAGACATTTGCATGAATGTCATCACTGATGGCGTCAGCAATGATGCGATATTTAGGGCCAATGCGGCCTTCGATGCTTGGAGAATAGATTGTCATGGTGACAATAATCGCATTGACCCCCTTTTGTGTCAAGCGTATTGTCAAATTGTCTTTAATTCTAAAGAGGGTTTACCCCATGAACCGCGATAATTGTACCGATACATTTAATGGTATCGATTTTACGCCGGCTCTGCCCCTCACGTGGCACAGCTGGCTCGATGATGGCAAGCAACTGATGGTTCGCGAGCTGGCTCGCGCTGTCGTCACGCTAAAGACTTGGATGACGCGTTCGCGTTCGCGCCGCCATTTGGCTGGGCTTGATGCGTATCTGCTCGACGATATCGGCTTGACGAAAGCTCAAGCTGTACGGGAATCCGAAAAGCCGTTTTGGCAAGACTGATCGATCGGACGCGTTGAATGAGCTCTGAGACTTCTTCGTCATCACGCGCGAGGGTCGAAGGCCTTTGGCTGGCAGCAATGCCCGGCGTGTTCGTGCTTCTTTGGAGCACGGGCTTCGTCGGTGCAAAGCTGGGCCTGCCCTATGCTGAGCCTTTCACGTTTTTGTTCCTGAGATATTTCGCGCTCGTCGTCATTTTGGTTCTGGTGGCATTTGCCTTTCGTGCCCCTTGGCCCAAAGGCATCGCCACGTGGTGGCACGTTGGTGTTGTCGGAGTCACTGTACACGGCGGCTATTTGGGCGGTGTGTTCTACTCTATCTATGCAGGCTTGCCCACCAGTGTCACAGCAATCATCGTTGGCCTTCAGCCTTTGTTGAGCGCCGTGGGCGCACATATGTTCTTAAGTGAAAGAATCAGGGCTCGACAATGGTTGGGGCTTGTCCTGGGATTGTTGGGAGTGGCTCTGGTGTTGGGTGATAAGATAACGCTCAACATCGATGGCTATTTGGGGCCTGTGTTTGCGGTATCGGCGTTGTTTTGCATGACGTTCGGCACGATCTATCAAAAGCGTCACAATGAACAAATGGATTTGCGCTCAGGCTCGGCTATTCAGTTCGGTGCTGCGGCCATTCCAACGGGCATCGGTGCCGTTTTGTTTGAAACCCGTGAGGTGGTGTGGTCGGGTGAGTTTATTTTTACGCTGTCCTGGTTGACGATTGTCATATCCATTGGTGCAATCACATTACTGTTTATTTTGATCCGCCAGGGGGCTGTGGCGAAGGTGGCAAGCCTGTTTTATCTGGTCCCTCCCGTCACAGCCGTATATGGCTGGTTGATGTTTGGAGAAACTTTGTCGGCGCTGTCTTTGGTCGGCATGGCTGTGGTTGTTATGGCTGTGGCTTTGGCCACTCATTCAGTCCCTGAGCAAGAAGGAGAAACCCATGGATAATGGGATGTTGAACGCAACGATTGTCGAGCTGGAAGCGACCCGGGCCGTCGTCTACCGCCATATGTCGCCAACGCCGAGCTTTCCTTGGCCGTTGTTGTCCAAACGCACAGGGGCGGACGTTTGGGTGAAGCATGAAAACCACACGCCCGTGGGCGCATTCAAAGTGCGCGGCGGCTTGGTTTTTTTGTCGGGCCTCAAAGCGACCCAGCCGGATCTCGAAGGCGTGATTTCCGCAACCCGCGGCAACCACGGTCAAAGCTTGGCCTACGCAGCTGCCAAAGTCGGCATGAAAGCCGTCATCGTTGTGCCGCATGGCAACAGCCCGGATAAAAACCGCGCCATGGAGGCCTTAGGTGCGGAACTCGTCGTTCACGGCAACGACTTCCAAGAAGCTTTGGAGTACACCCAAAGCCTCGCCAAAGAACGCAATCTGTACATGATCGGCCCGTTTGAAAAGCCGTTGATGCGCGGGGTTGCGACCTATGCGTTGGAGCTGTTTGAACAAGTTGGAAACTTGGACACCGTTTATGTGCCCATCGGTATGGGATCGGGCATTTGCGGATTGATCACGGTTCGCGATGCCTTGGGCCTCAAGACCGAGATCGTCGGCGTGGTCGCTGAAGGCGCACCTGCTTATGCCCAGTCCTTTGAAAAGGGCGAGGTGGTTGCGACTGAGAAAGCCGAAACCCTCGCCGATGGTGTGGCGTGTCGCGTGCCGAGCCCCGAAGCGTTTGAAATTATCAAAAACGGCGCCGCGCGCATCGTGCAAGTCAGCGATGATGAGATTTTGGACGCGATGGCGTACTATTTTACCGACACCCACAACATGGCCGAAGGTGCCGCTGCGACACCGTTGGCGGGGTTGATGAAAGAAAAGGATTTGCAAACGGGCAAAAAGGTCGGTTTGATTTTGTCCGGCGGCAACGCCGACGCCTCGACATTTGCCAAAGCCTTGGAGCGCCTCACAAAGGATTGAGCCATGACCGAAGAATTGTTTCGAGAAGATTCCTATCTGCAATCGTGCGAGGCCACCATTACAGCCGTGGTCGAAAACGGTGTGGTCTTGGACAAAACCGTGTTCTACCCGACCGGCGGCGGTCAGCCGGGGGACACGGGGGTATTGAAACTGTCTTCTGGGGCAGAGTTGAGCGTCACCGACACGCAAAAAGGGGAAGCGCCGGGCACGATCGTTCATGTCTTGGCTGAAGGTTCTGATCGGCCCAATGTCGGCGATAACGTGAGCGCTCAGATCAATTGGGAACGGCGTCACAAACACATGCGCATGCACACAGCCTTGCACCTGTTGTGCGCGCTGGTGGATGGCCAAATCACAGGCGCGCAAGTAAACGAAGCCAAAAGCCGTATCGACTTCAATATTCCCGAAAAGCCGGACAAAGAAGCGTTGAGTGCCGGGCTGCAAAAATTCATCGACGACAACATCACCGTGACCCAGTCTTGGATGACGGACGAAGAACTGGACGCTGAGCCTGACCTGGTGCGCTCTATGTCCGTGCAGCCGCCACGTGGCACCGGGCGGGTGCGCACCATCAATGTGGAAGGGGTCGACTTTCAACCCTGCGGCGGAACGCACGTCAAAGCGACGGGAGAAATCGGCGCCATGCGCATTGGCAAAATCGAAAACAAAGGCAAACAAAACCGCCGCATCAACATTCTGTTCGACGACTGCGTTTCATGACCCAATCTATTCCACTTTACCAAATCGACGCATTTACTCAGGACGTCTTCGCCGGAAACCCGGCAGCCGTTTGTCCGTTGGACGACTGGCTGGACGATAAGGTTTTGCAACAGATAGCCCGTGAAAATAATTTATCCGAAACCGCCTTTGTGGTTGCGAACACAGGTGGGAAGACCGACTACAAACTGCGTTGGTTCACCCCGACGTTTGAAATTGATCTCTGCGGTCATGCGACACTGGCGACGGCATGGGTACTGTTTCATGAATTGGGTGAAGACAAGGTAGAGATCAGTTTTCAAACCGAGCAGCGTGGCGTGTTGACGGTCGTACGTGGCGACGGCGGTTTGATCTCAATGGATTTTCCAGCGATGGCCCCGCGTCCGGCGCCACACCATATGCGCCTGGAACAAGCCATCGGCGGCCCGGCGCGAGAATTCTGGACTGCGCCCAACGGCATGCACATGGCGGTTCTGAGCCGCGCTGATGACATTCACGACATACGCCCGTCCATGGCCGCCATTGCCGAAATGGGGGACAAAGGCCTGATCGTGACCGCTCAGGCGGAAGGCGAGGGGGGTGTTGATTTCATCTCGCGCTATTTCACCCCAAAAGAAGGCATTGCCGAAGACCCGGTTACAGGTGCGGCGCATTGCGTGCTTGCTCCGTACTGGGCGAAGCGGCTGAAAAAAGACCAGCTTCATGGCCGCCAGGTTTCCAAACGCGGGGGCGACGTGTTTTGCGAAGTGAGCGAAAAACGTGTGAAGTTGTCCGGTTACGCGGTGCTCTATCTTAAGGGCGAAATCATCCTGTAATGCATTCAGTTTAGGTTCAGGGTCTTGGAGTCATGCTGATGGGTGTGATAGTTATATTCCAATCGGCCCCAAAGCCTGTGGCCAAATAAACGTCTGAACGAATTGAGAAGTGCTTCCATGAAACGTCTATCCGCTCTGTTTGCCAGTCTTTTTGCCTTTGCAGCTGTGTTGGCCACGACACCGGCCCAGGCAACTTTGTTGGGCGACGATTCTCACATTCAGTTGAAACACATCATGGCCCAAGTCCAAGGTAAAAAAGGGGCGATCACCAACCCGATCCGCCCGTTGACGCCGATTTTGACGGTGCCCAATGGTGAGCACGTGGCCTTTGTCTGCCAGCGATCACCGCGTGCTGCGGAAGCTATTCTCTATTATTTCTCCAAATATCCAGCCCCTTTGGATAAAAAACGCCGTGTGGATTTGGATGCTTTGAAAAAGCAAAAGGATAGAATTGCAGGCTTCGTCAACAAAGCTTTGGGCCGCGCTGTGGTCAGCGAGGTCTATGTGATCGAAGGCGGTAAATCCATGGGCCGCGGCGTGATGTCGCGCTTGCCGTTTGCACAGACCCAAGGCTGTGGCCGTGTTCTGGAAGAATACGAAGACCGCATGCAGCAACTTCTGGGCGGCGAGAAGAAGGGCGGGCACTAAGCCGTTCCTCATCTTTTCCAAAACACTAGATTTAGTGAAAGATTCCATTAAGGATCGCACTGTAGTGTTGTAGAAGTGATTCGGTCCCGATTCGGGGGCGATCACGTCTCGGGATTGGGTGAATTCGAAAAGGGGCCCAAAGTGAACCGCAAAATTTTGCGCATAGTAGCTGTCACGATTTCCATGAGCACGCTTTCCGGCTGTGCTTTTTTGACGCAGCTTGACCTCTTCGATCCAAAGTATTGGTCGCTGCCGCGCAACAGCTCGAACACTTATGCTGAAATCGGTTTGGCGGAATTGGCCAAAGGCAACAACGTCGAAGCCATGGGCTATTTTGAGCGCGCCTTGAAATCCAATGAATTCGACGTCCATGCGCTTTATGGCTTAGGTGTCTTGTACCAAAATACAGGCCAGCCCGAACGGGCGCGCAGAATGTATCAGGCGATTTTGTCAATTGATCCGCGGCCGGCTGATGAACTGATGGTTTGGGCTGACAAGCGCACGCAGCCGATTGTCGATCTTGCCAATGTTAACATGCACCTGCTGGAAAGCGATCCAAACGCTACGGCTGCGCCCTACGACGGCATGTCCATGCAGCCTCAAACGTATATGCCCCAAGCTCAGGCGCAACCGAAAACGCCGGTGACGACCATGTATGGCGGGGGCACCATGATGCCGTCAAAGCCGACCATGTCTGCGCGCCAATCCAGGCAAGCTATGGCGCCACAGGAAATGTTCAAAGAAGGCGATTTGAATGTTGTCGAGCGCTTTGAAACTCTGCGTGTGCTTTTGGATCAGGGGCTTTTGACCCAAGACGAATTTTTGGTCCGGCGCAAAGTCAATGTCGGTGCCTTGTTGCCGCTCAGCTCTCCAACCCCAGGTGCGGGCTTGGACCGTCCGGTTCCGGGGGCAGGCCAAATCGCCAGCCGATTGCACGCCATTGGACGAGCGTTGGAAATGCGAGCACTTTCCCCGGCGCAGCACACGGCTGAGCGCACCATGATCTTAGATGCTTTGATGCCTGCCAATCCGGTGTCCTTGGCCAGTCCGGCGATCCCGCCCAAAGGTCTGATGGAAGCGGCCGACGCCGTGCGGCGACTGGAGCTTTTGAAAGAAGCGGACCTCATTACGTCCGACGAGTACACCAAGGAACGCACAGCCATCGAAGGCGGCATACAGCCTGCGGGCGCATCCAGTGCTGCGGGGGCTGCGCCAAAAGCCATGACACCCACCTCAGCCGCGCCCAAGGTTAGCGGCTTCCAGCCTGCGGTCCATTTGGCGTCATACCGCCAGCGCAAAGCCGCCGAACGGGGGTGGGCGGAGCTGTCACGCCGCTTCAGCTCGCTCTTGGGCGGCATGCAGCACCGGATTGAACGCGTGGATCTCGGCGGTGGGAAGGGTGTGTTCTATCGCTTGAAAGTCGGCCCCTTGCCCAGCAATGGCGCAGCACAGTCTACCTGTCGCCAGCTCAAGGCCAAGCGTCAGTATTGTGAGCCGACCACCATTAACTTCGGCTGATCTGAATTTTGAAACAAAAAACGGCGCTCAGGATATGAGCGCCGTTTTTACGTTTGCCTGCGGTTTCGGTTAGCTCATTCCCGGGGTTACGCCTGCGCGGGGCGAAACCGTGAGGGTCACCTTAGAGCCGCGCAACTGGCTGCTTTCGATCTGGATGGACAAGACCCGGCCTTTGCGCTCATAGGTCAAAACGCTGACCATGGCGCGCACGGACGTGATTTCCTGCCACGCAAAGCCGCCCAGTTCTTGTTTATAGAAATCAAAAAGCGAATCTGGGGAATGGGAAGAATCCAAGCCCAGCTGCCCGTACCACGTCTCACCGCTGCCAAAGACGAGTGTGCGGGTGTTGTCCATGGCCGTGCCTGTGGGGACAGGAATGTCGGGGAATCTGTTGAAGGATTGCTCCGGTGTGGCAACTTGGGTGCCATCCGCTGTTGTTTGCATCGGTGTTGGAGCCGCATTCGGGCTCAGCCCGGTGGTGTTGGTGCAGGCCGTGATTCCCAAAGCAAGAATCAAGGTGGAGGACAAAACGAACGGTTTTGCAAAAAGCGGCTTCGCCATATCTATCGAATTTCCTAAATCTGTCATAAAAGTGACTTCGGACTGGAAGTTTTATCTCGCCAAACCTATATCATCCTGGTGCAGTGGTCCACGACCAGAAGGCCTTGTTTTTCTAGGTCTGCGGGTCTATAATCCACGCCCTTGCGAGGTCGATTCTCACCACGCAATTCAAAAAAAAGAAAATTCCTGCATTTTTTGGGATTTTAGCGTTTGACAAAGCCGTCAGGTGGGCC